>NZ_JBHVZA010000004.1:298571-398470 GCF_042880275.1 Streptomyces sp. NPDC058308 | reverse complement strand
ACCGTCTTCATGGTGCTCCAGGCCGCCCTGAGTGTGCTCCTGCACCGCCTCGGCGCGGGCACGGACATCCCCATCGGCACACCCGTCGCCGGTCGCGGCGAGGAAGAACTCGACGACCTCGTCGGCTTCTTCGTCAACACGCTCGTGCTCCGCACCGACCTCTCCGGCGACCCGACGTTCGAGGAGCTGCTCGACCGGGTCCGCGAGAGCGATCTCAGCGCCTACTCCCACCAGGACGTCCCCTTCGAGGGCTTGGTGGAGGCGCTCAACCCCACCCGCTCCCTGGCCCACCACCCGCTCTTCCAGGTCATGCTCGCCCTCAACAACACCCCGCGTGCGGCGATGGAGTTCGGCGGGCTCAAGGCCACCCCCCAGGCCGTCCGCCTTCAGTCCGCCCGGATGGACCTGTCCGTCAGCCTGGCCGAACAGCACGACGACGACGGCTCCCCCGACGGAATCAGCGGTGTGATCTCGTACCGCACCGACCTGTTCGACCACGGCACGGTCTCCGCCATGGCCGAGCGGTTCATCCGCGTTCTTGAGAGCGGCGTCGCCGCCCCGGCGCAGCGCGTGGCGTCGTTCGACGTGCTGTCGGAGGACGAACGGCGCCACGTCCTCGAAGAGTGGAACGACACGGCTACGCCGGAACTGGCCGGTAGCGCAGCCGAGTTGTTCCAGGAGCGCGCGGTGGCCGTACCTGACGCGATCGCGCTCAGCGCCGACGGCGTCCACGTCTCGTACGCGGACCTCAACGCCCGCGCCAACCGTCTGGCCCGCCTCCTGGTCGAACGGGGCATCGGTCCCGAGCACATCGTGGCCCTGGCCATCCCTCGGTCGCCGGACCTGATCACGGCGCTGCTCGCCGTGCTCAAGGCGGGCGCGTCCTATCTGCCGCTGGACACCACCTATCCGGTCGACCGCATCCGCTTCATGCTGCGGGACGCCCGTCCGAGCCTCGTCCTGGCCCACTCCAGCGCCGCCGACATCCTGTCGGAGCAGGACGACACGTCCGTCGTCGTCCTCGACACCCCCGCGGTACGGGAGCACCTCGCGGTCCTGGACGCGTCCGACCTCACCGACGCCGACCGGCTCGGCGCTCCGGACCCCGCCCACCCGGCGTACGTCATCTACACCTCAGGCTCCACCGGCACCCCCAAGGGCGTCACCGTCCCGCACCGGGGCCTCGCCAACTTCGCGCTCGCGCAGAGCGAGCAGTGGGGCATCGGCGTCGGATCCCGGGTGCTGCAGTTCCTGTCGCCCAGCTTCGACGCCGCCGCGTCGGAGTTCTTCACGGCCCTCCTGACGGGCGGCACACTCGTCCTCGCCGACGCAGAGCGGCTCACGCCCGGGCCCGACCTCCTCGAACTCCTGCGCACCGAAGAAATCACGCACTGCACGCTGGTCCCGTCGGTGCTGCGGGTGCTGTCCGAGAAGACGCTGCCGGGCTCGCTGACGCTGATCGTCGGCGGGGAGGCCTGCGGTCCGGAGATCGTGGAACGCTGGTCCGCGGGCCGGAAGATGTTCAACGCGTACGGGCCCACGGAGATCACGGTGTGCGCGACGTTGAGCGAGGCGTTGTCGGGTGCGGTGGTGCCGCCGATCGGTCGCCCGATCGCCAACGTGCGGACCTATGTCCTGGATGAGGGGTTGTCTCCGGTGCCGCCCGGGGTGCCCGGTGAGTTGTACGTGGCCGGGCCCGGTGTCGCCCGCGGCTACTTGAATCGGCCGGGGCTGACGGCGGAGCGGTTCGTCGCCGATCCGTACGGGCCTGCCGGGTCGCGTATGTACCGTACCGGGGACTTGGTGCGGTGGAACGGAGACGGCACGCTGCAGTTCCTGGGCCGCGCCGATGACCAGGTGAAGCTGCGCGGGTTCCGCATCGAACTCGGCGAGGTCGAGGCGGCGTTGACCGCCTGCCCCGGCGTGGCGAGTGCGGCCGCTCTCATTCGTGAGGACCGGCCCGGCGACCGACGTCTGGTCGGCTACGTCGTGGCCGAGGACGACGAGGCCGGCGGTGGCGCGGCTGGTGCGGGGCTCGACGTCGAACAGGTGAAGAAGGCCGTCGGTGCGCGGCTGCCCGAGTACATGGTGCCCACGGCCGTGGTGCTCCTGGACGCACTGCCCCTGAGCGCCCACGGAAAGCTGGACCTCCGGGCGCTGCCCGTGCCCGACTACACCCGCGCCACCACCCCCGCCCGTGCCCCCGGCACCCCGCACGAGCGGATCATCGCCGGGCTCTTCGCCGACGTCCTCGGCCTCGACGCCGACCGCGTCGGCGTCGACGACGGGTTCTTCGCCCTCGGCGGCGACAGCATCAGCTCCATCGTCCTGGTCACCCGCGCCCGCGAGCACGGTCTCGACCTCACGCCCCGCGATGTCTTCAAGGACCAGACGCCCGAGGCACTGGCCCGCAGGGCGCGACCGGTCGGCGACGACGGCGGCAGCGGGTACGGCCGGAGCGGCGGAGACGGCTCCGACGCCGGTCGCGCGGGCGTGGGCGAGGTACCGCTGACGCCGGTCATGCACTGGCTCCTCGAACCCGGCCACCCCTTCGACGCCTTCCACCAGTCCGTCCTCGTACAGGTACCCGGCGGCATCGACCGCGCACAGCTCGGCGACGTACTGCAGGCGCTCGTCGATCACCACGACATGCTGCGGGCCCGCCTCGTGCGGCGGGACGGCACCGACGCCGAGTGGTTCCTCGACGTCCCGCAGGCCGGTGCGGTTCAGGTCGAGCCGCACCTCGCCCACGTGGTGACCGCCGGTCTCGATGACGAGCGGCGGCGCGCACTCCTCGTACACCACGCGGAGCAGGCATGCGGACGGCTCGCGCCGCACGACGGGGTCATGCTGCAAGCGGTCTGGTTCGACAACGGACCGGTGGAGCCGGGCCAACTGCTGCTCTCCATCCACCACTTGGTGGTGGACGGTGTCTCCTGGCGAATTCTGCTGCCGGATCTCGCCGTCGCGGGAACGGCCGTACTCGCCGGACGTACACCCGAGTTGGCGCCGGTCGGCACGTCGTTCCGGCACTGGGCCCACAGACTCACGGAGCTGGCCGCCGAACCCCGCGCCACCGCGACGCTGTCGCAGTGGACCGAGATGCTGTCCCGGCCCGAACCGCGCCTCGGGCAGGACTCCGAAGACGCTCACGAGGTGGGGGGCACGGGGGACCGTTCCGCGCGCGACACCGCCGACACCCTGGCCTCGCTGCGCGTGCGCGTACCGGCCGAGCTCACCGAGGCGCTCCTGACCCGCGTGCCCGCCTCGCTGCACTCCACCACCAACGAAGTGCTCCTGACCGGGCTCGCGGTCGCCCTCGCCGGCTGGCGCGACGCTCCCCGGCACACCTCCACGCACACCTCCACCCTCATCGACCTGGAGGGACACGGCCGCCAGGACGACCTCGCCGGGGCCGACACCGCCCGCGTCGTCGGCTGGTTCACCAGCATGGCACCGGTCCGGCTCGACCCGGGCGCCGTACCGGCCGCCGAGCTGCGCACCGGCGGCCCCGCGGTCGGCCGTGCGCTGCAACAGGTCAAGGAGCAGCTGCGCGCCGTCCCCGACAACGGATTCGCCTACGGGCTGCTGCGCCACCTCAACCCGGAGACGGCTCCCGTCCTCGCGCAACTCCCCGCCCCCCAGGTCTCCTTCAACTACCTCGGCCGGTTCACGGTGCCGGTCCCCGGCGCCGACACCGCGGCCGCAGACTGGCAGCAGGTCCCCGGCAACCCGTCGCTCGGCGGCCTGGACCCGCGCATGCGGGCCCCGCACCCGTTGATGATCAATGCCGTCACCGTGGACTCCGCCGACGGCTCCGCGCTGAGCGCGACCTTCAAATGGCCCGAGGCCCGCTTCCCCCGCCACCGCGTCCAGGAGCTCGCCGACGCCTGGCTGGCCGCGCTCGCCGCACTCGGCGCGCACGCCGAAGGACCGGCGGCCGCGGGCCGGACCCCCAGCGATCTCGACCTCGTCGACCTCACCCAGCAGCAGATCGCCCGACTCGAACAGCAGCACCCGGCGCTGGCCGACGTCTGGCCGCTGTCCCCGCTCCAGGAGGGCATGCTCTTCCACGCCCTCGCCGACGGCGCGGACCCCGACGCCCTCGACGTCTACATGGTCCAGATGGCGCTGCGCCTCGACGGTTACGTGGACGGCGAGGCCCTGCGGGCGGCGGCACAGCGCATGCTGGAGCGACACCCCAACCTGCGGGCGGCATTCCGCCACGACGGCCTCGACCGGCCGGTGCAGGTCATCGAGGACGGGACTCAACTGCCCTGGCAGTACGTCGACTTGTCCGACGGCGCGAAGGCCGGAGCCGACACCGAAGCGGCCCTGGACGAGTTCCTGAGCGGGGAGCGGGCCCGGCGCTTCGACCTGGCACAGGCGCCGCTCATGCGGTTCGCCCTGGTGCGCCTGGGCGAAGACCGCCACTGCCTGGCCATCACCCAGCACCACATCCTCACCGACGGCTGGTCCTCGGCCCTCCACATCAATGAACTCCTCGCCCTGTACCGGCTGTACGCATCCGGCGGCGACGACTCCGCCCTGCCCAGGCCGACCCCCTACCGCGACTACCTGACGTGGCTCGTGGAGCGCGACCGGACAGCGGCGCAGGACGCGTGGACGCAGGCGATGGCGGGGGCCGAACCGACGTACGCGGCGGCGGTCGCACCCTCGGCCGACCAGGGGTCCACATCCCTGCCCGAGCGGCTGGTGTCCCACCTGGACGCGGACACCACGGCGGAACTCGACGCCCAGGCACGCCGCGCCGGCGTGACCCTCAACACCTTGGTGCAGTGCGCGTGGGGTGTGCTCCTCGGCCGGATGACCGGTCAGGACGACGTGGTCTTCGGTGCCGTGGTGTCGGGGCGCTCTCCCGAGATTCCGGGTATCGAGGGCATGATCGGTCTGTTCATCAACACGGTGCCGGTCCGGGTGCGGCTGGACTCCGAGGACACGTGGGCCGATCTGGCCACACGTGTGCAGGACGAGCAGGGTGCGCTGCTGCCGCACCAGCACCTGTCCCTGACGGAGATCCAGCGGGCCGCCGGTACGGGCAGCCTGTTCGACACCGTCGTCGCCTTCGAGAACTACCTGTCCCCCCGCACCGCCAACCCCGCCGAGGATGCGGGAGGCCTGCGGGTCACCGGGGCCAAGGGCTACGACGGCGCCCACTACCCGCTGAACCTCGTCATCGTCCCCGGCCCCGAGCTGCGCCTGCGCCTCGACTACCGCCCCGACAACTACACCCGCCCGGACGCGGACGCTCTCCTCGACCGCCTGGTTCGTCTGCTGAGTTCTGTGGCTGAGGATGCGGGGCGGCGGGTCGGTGCGGTGGAGCTGCTCTCCGCTGGTGAGCGTGAGCGGGTGGTGGGTGAGTGGGGTGCCGGTCCGGCGGTAGAGGTGCTTGCGGAAACGGCCCCGGCTCTGTTCGCGGCGCGGGTCGCGCAGGCTCCGGATGCGGCGGCGGTGCTGGCTGCGGATGGCAACACCGTTTACTCGTACGGTGAGTTGGATGCGCGTGCGGATCGGCTGGCGCGGTTGCTGATGGACCGTGGGGTGGGGCCGGAGCAGGTGGTGGCGCTGGCGCTGCCGCGGTCACCGGAGCTGGTGGTCGCCGTCCTCGCGGTGTGGAAGGCGGGGGCGGCGTATCTGCCCATCGACACCGCGTATCCGGTGGACCGGATCCGCTTCATGGTCGAGGATGCCCGCCCGGCACTGGTCGTGACGGACACGACGAGCATGCATCTGTGGACGCAGGACACCTCCCTCGTCCTCCTTGACGATCCCGCTGTGCAAGCACAGTTGGCGGCTTCCGCCCCGGCCGGTCCGGTCGCGGCCGAGCTGGTCGCGGCCGAGCATCCTGCCTATGTCATCTACACCTCCGGCTCGACCGGGGTGCCCAAGGGTGTCGTGGTCACGCACGCGGGTCTGGTCAGTCTCGTGGCGTCCTCGGCGCCTGACCTCGGTGTGGGTCCGGGCAGCCGGGTGCTGCAGTTCGCCTCGCCCAGCTTCGACGCGGCCACCTGGGACTGGAGCCTGGCGCTGCTCTCCGGTGCCGCACTCGTAATCGCCGACGCACACGAGCTCGCTCCCGGCCCCGCGCTCACACGTGTCCTCTCCGACGCGGGCGTAACCTACTGCATGGTGCCCCCCTCCGCCCTGGGTGTGCTGGACACCGCACACATCCCGCCGTCGATGACGGTCGTCGTGGGCGGCGAGGCCTGCGGACCGGACACTGCCGCACGCTGGTCCGTGGGCCGGACCATGGTCAACGCCTACGGGCCGACCGAAGCCACCGTGTGCGCCACCCTCAGCAACCCCCTCTCGGGGCCGGAAATCCCACCCATCGGCCGCCCCATCGGCAATGCGCGGGTGTACGTACTGGACGGGGAACTCTCCCCGGTCCCCGCGGGAATGCCGGGTGAGTTGTACGTGGCGGGCGCGGGTGTCGCCCGTGGCTACCTCAACCGGCCCGGACTGACCGCCGAACGGTTCATCGCCGACCCCTACGGGCCCCCCGGGTCACGCATGTACCGCACCGGCGACCTCGCGTCCTGGAACAACGACGGCACCCTGCGCTACCTCGGACGCACCGACGACCAGGTCAAACTGCGCGGCTACCGCATCGAACTCGGCGAGATCGAAGCCGCGTTGACCGCCGCCCCCGGCGTCGCGAGTGCGGCCGCCCTCATCCGTGAGGACCGGCCCGGCGACCGACGCCTGATCGGCTACGTCGTGAGCGAAGCCGGAAGCGACGCCGAACCGGCCACCGTGCGCGCCCAGGTAGCCAACCGCCTGCCCGACCACATGGTCCCGTCCGCCGTCATGGTCCTGGACGCGCTGCCGCTGATGCCGAACGGAAAGCTGGACCGCAAGGCACTGCCCGCACCCGACTACGCCGCTACGGCAACGTCATCCCGGGCCCCGCGCGACGCACGCGAGGAGCTCCTGACCGGACTCTTCACCGAAGTCCTCGGCCTGGACCACATCGGCCTCGACGACAGCTTCTTCGACCTCGGCGGACACTCCCTGCTCGCCATGCGCCTCATCGGCCGCGTCCGAGCCGTACTCGGAGCGGACCTGGCCATCCGCGACCTGTTCACCGCCCCGACCGTCGCCACCCTGGCAGCCACCGTCCACGCCACGACAAACCCGGCCGCCCGACCCACCCTCACACCCGCCACACGCCCCGACCAGATACCCCTGTCATTCGCGCAACGCCGCCTGTGGTTCCTGCACCGCTACGAAGGACCCAGCGCCACCTACAACGTACCGATCGTGCTACGCCTGACCGGCACCCTGGACGTCGATGCCCTGTGTGCCGCGCTGGGCGATGTGGTCGCACGCCACGAGGCCCTGCGCACCGTCTTCCCCGACAACGACGGCCAGCCCTACCAGGACATCCGCCCAGCCACCGAAGCACAGCCCGAAATCACGACCGAAACACTCACCGAAGCGGAACTGACCGACGCGATCGACCGCACCGTCCGCCACCCCTTCGACCTCGCGACCGAACTCCCCCTGCGCGGAGCCCTGTTCACCCTCAGCGACACCACCGACGAGCACGTACTCGTCCTGGTCATCCACCACATCGCCGGGGACGGCTGGTCGATGGGACCACTGCTCCGCGACCTCAGCACCGCCTACACCGCCCGCCACGCAGCAGTCCCGCCCACATGGGAGCCGCTGCCGGTCCAGTACGCCGACTACACCCTCTGGCAGCACGAACTCCTCGGCGACACGGACGACCCCGACAGCCTGCTCACCACCCAACTCGCTTACTGGAAGCAAGCGCTGGCCGGGCTCCCTGACCGCATCGAGCTGCCCACCGATCACCCGCATCCCGAGCAGGCCGGAACCGAGGGCGGCGTGGTCGCGGTGCGCATCGATGCCGAACTGCACCAGGCCCTGGCCACCCTCGCGCGGTCACGCCAGACGACCGTCTTCATGGTGCTCCAGGCCGCCCTGAGTGTGCTCCTGCACCGCCTCGGCGCGGGCACGGACATCCCCATCGGCACACCCGTCGCCGGTCGTGGCGAGGAAGAACTCGACGACCTCGTCGGCTTCTTCGTCAACACGCTCGTGCTCCGCACCGACCTCTCCGGCGACCCCACCTTCACCGAACTCCTCGACCGCGTCCGCGAGAGCGACCTCAACGCCTACGCCCACCAGGACGTCCCCTTCGAAAGCCTGGTCGAGGCACTCAACCCCACCCGGTCTCTCGCCCACCACCCGCTCTTCCAGGTCATGCTCGCCTTCAACAACACCCCGCGCGCAGCGATGGAGTTCGTGGGGACGCAGGCCTCGGTGCGGCCAGCAGGCTTCCACGCGGCGCGCACGGATCTGGCCCTCAGCCTGGCCGAACGGCACGGCGAGGACGGCTCCCCCGACGGGATCTCCGGCTCCCTCACCTACCGCACCGACCTGTTCGAGCAGCACACGACGACCGCGCTGGTGGAGCGGCTGCTGCGCGTACTGCGTACGGTCGTGGCCGATCCCGACCAGGGCATCGCCTCCGTCGACGTACTGTCGGACGACGAGCGGCACCGGGTGCTCGAAGAGTGGAACGACACCGCCGTGCCCACCCGGCCCGGCACGCTCCCCGAGCTGTTCCAGGCGCAGGCCGAGGCCACGCCGGATGCCGTCGCCCTGATCGCCGACGGCACCCACCTCACCTATGACCAGCTCAACACCCGCGCCAACCGTCTGGCCCGGCTACTGAGGGAACACGGCGTCGGCCCCGAACACATCGTCGCCCTCGCCCTGCCCCGCTCACCGGAACTGATCACCGCACTCCTCGCCGTACTCAAGACCGGCGCCGCCTACCTGCCCATCGACACGGCCTACCCGGCGGAACGCATCCGCCACATGCTCCAGGACGCCCGCCCCACCCTCGTCCTCACCGACACCACCACCACCGGCCTCTGGCCGCAGGGCACCCCCACCGTCCTCCTCGACGACCCCGTCCTCCAGGCGCAGACGGCAGCACTCGACCCCACCAACCCCGCCACCACACCCGACCCCGCCCACCCCGCCTACGTCATCTACACCTCAGGCTCCACCGGCACCCCCAAGGGCGTCACCGTGCCCCACCGGGCTCTCGCCAACTTCATGGCGGACATGAGGGGCCGGGTCGGTGTGCGGGAGGGGGACCGGTTCCTGTCCGTGACGACGATCGCGTTCGACATCGCCGGGCTGGAGATCTACCTGCCGCTCCTGTGCGGCGCCGGAGTCGTGCTGCCCGGTGCCTCGGTGGCCAACGACCCGCTCGCCATGGTCCGGCTGATCGCCGAAGCCGGGGTCACCGTGGTCCAGGCGACACCTTCGCTCTGGCGGGAGTTGGCTGCGGCGCCCGGCGCGACGGGCCTCGGTCTGCGCCGTGTGCTGGTGGGCGGCGAGGCCGTCTCCGCGGACCTGGCGGAGACCCTCCGTGGTCTCGGCCGGGCGGTGACGAACGTGTACGGGCCCACCGAGACGACCATCTGGTCGACGGCCGCCGAGCTGGACCGTGCCGATGGCGGGGGTGCTCCGTCGATCGGCCGTCCGATCTCGAACACGCGGGTGTATGTGCTGGACGCCGCGCTGCGTCCGGTCGCACCGGGGGTACCGGGTGAGTTGTACGTGGCGGGGGCGGGCCTCGCGCGTGGCTACCTCAACCGGCCGGGTCTGACCGCCGAACGGTTCATCGCCGACCCCTACGGGCCCCCCGGATCCCGTATGTACCGCACGGGGGACCTCGCGTCCTGGAACAACGACGGCACCCTGCGCTACCTCGGACGCACCGACGACCAGGTCAAGCTGCGCGGGTTCCGCATCGAACTCGGCGAGATCGAGGCCGCGTTGACCGCCTGCCCCGGCGTCGCGAGTGCGGCCGTTCTCATCCGCGAGGACAAGCCCGCCGACCACCGCCTGGTCGCCTACGTCGTACCTGACGACGGCACGCCCCTTGACCCGCAAGACCAGCAAGACCTCCAAGGCCTCCAAGGCCTCCAAGACCTTCGGGATCGGCTGAAGCTCTCACTGCCCGAACACATGGTGCCCACAGCCCTCGTCCCCCTCGACGCGCTCCCCCTGACCCCCAACGGCAAGCTCGACCGCGCGGCCCTGCCCGCGCCCGACTACACCAGATCCACCAGTCCGACCCGGGCCCCCGGCACCCCGCACGAGCGGATCATCGCCGGGCTCTTTGCCGAAGTCCTCGGCCTGGACGTCGCCCTGGTCGGCAGCGACACGAGCTTCTTCGCCCTCGGCGGGCACTCGCTGCTCGCGATGCGGCTGATCGGCCGGATCCGTGCCGCCCTCGGCGCGCAGTTGCGGCCCAGGGACTTCTTCGAGGCGCCCACCGTGGCCGGGCTCGCCGAGCGGCTGCGCGGGGCGGCGAAGGCGGAGGGCGACGTCCTGCTGCCGCTGCACCTGGAAGGGGACCGGGCGCCGATCTTCTGCGTCCACCCCGCGGGCGGACACAGCTGGGGCTACTACCACCTCAAGGACCATCTGCCGCCGGGCCACCCGCTCTACGGGCTCCAGGCCCGCACCCTCCTTCAGGGCGCGGAGCCCCCGGCCACGCTCTCGGCGATGGCCGCGGACTACGTGGAGCAGCTGCGTTCGGTGCGGCCCAGGGGCCCGTACCACCTCGTCGGATGGTCGTTCGGCGGCCTCGTCGCCTTCGAGATGGCCACGCAACTGCAGGAGCAGGGCGAGGAGATCGCGCTCCTGGCCCTCCTGGACGCGTTCCCGACCACGGCGAAGAGCGGCGCCGAGCCGGTCCCCGCGGACGAGGACAGCATGCTGAGGATGATCGCCGCGAACGCCGGTTACGATCCGGAGGCCATCACCACCGTCGGTGCCGGTGAGCCGCTGACACCGACCGCGTTGAGCGCGTTCTTCCAGCAGGTCGGCGCGGTGATGGCCAACCTCACGGCGGACGACCTGCGGACGTTCGCACACACCCTGCGGCACAACGCGGGCATCGGCGCGGCGTTCACACCCGGTGTGTTCCGCGGTGACCTCCTCGTACTGACGGCGGAGCTCGGGCGGGACGGGTCCAGGACCGCACCCGGCAAGGGACGGGACGCCTGGACGGCACACGTCACCGGACGGGTCGGTGAGCACCAAGTTCCCTGCTCCCACGACGACATGTTGTTGCCGCACATCCTGAAGCCGGTGGGCGAGATCCTCTCCGGCGCCCTGCAAGCCCCCCCTCCCTCCATCAACTCCCTCCATCAACCCTCAACCCGTAACCCCCTCAAGGAGCTGACATGACGAACCCCTTCGAGAACCCGGACGGCACGTACGTGGTGCTCGTCAACGACGAGAACCAGCACTCGCTCTGGCCGGTCACCGTGGACGTGCCCGCGGGCTGGACCGTCGCGCACCCGAGCGACACGCGCGAGGCCTGCCTGCGCTTCATCGAGGAGAACTGGACCGACATGCGCCCGCGCAGCCTCGCGCAGCGCATGGCCGACAAGTAAGGAGATGGGGGAAGAGCGTGGTGTCCCCGACCGCCCGTCCCGCAGCCGGCTACGACCGTGCGCGGCACGGCATCCACAATCTGCGCCGTGCCGAGGTCATAGCCGACCCCCGGCTCTACTGGAAGGCGATTTCCGAGCTTCCGCCCGTCTTCTACGACGAGGTGGGAGGCGTCTGGGTCTGCTCCGGGTACGCCGAGTCGGTCGAGATCCTCGCCAACCACCGGGCGTTCTCGTCCGCGCGCCACCACTCCCCCGACGATCTGGCGGCGCGCGGCATGAGCGGCATCGTGCCGACCGCCGAGATGCTGTCCGCCCAGTTCCTCTTCAACGACCCGCCCGATCACACCCGGATCAGGAGCGCCCTGCGCGGCGAGTTCGCACCGGCCGCCATGGACCGGCAGGACCCGGCCCTGCGGGCGATCGCCGACCGGGTCCTGGCCACGCTGCCCGACCACGGACCCATCGATCTGGTACGGGACTTCGCGGAACGGCTGCCCGAGCACCTGATGACCCATCTGCTCGGCATGGCGGGCCGCGGCACGGAACTCACCGAGTGGGCCGACGCCTACGAGCGCCTGCTCAGCAGCGTCTCCACCTTCCCCAGCCGGGCCGACCTGGAGACGGTCCCGCTCCTCGACAAGGCGCTCGCCGGGCTGCGCGAGCTGGCCGCCGAACGTCTCGCCGCGCCCGGTGACGACCTCGTCTCCACCCTGGCGACGGCCCTTCGGGACGACTTCGCCTTCGGTCCCGCGCAGGAGCCGCCCGCCGAGCTGCTCCAGCTCGTCGCCGCCAACGCGCTGGTCCTGGTCGCCGGCGGCTATCAGACCCTGACCCACCTCGTCTCCAGCGGACTGCTGTTGCTCGCGGAGAACCCGGAGCAGCTGCGGCGGCTGCGGCAGGACCCCTCGCTCGTCGACTCCGCCGTGGCCGAGGTGCTGCGGATCGACGGTTCGAGCCAGTACGTGGGCCGGCACGCCGTGCGCGACATCGAGGTCGGCGGGGCGCGGATGGGGGCCGGGGACGGCGTCCTCGTCCTGCTCGCCGCGGCCAACCTCGACCCCCGCAAGTTCACCGATCCCACCGCCTTCGACATCGCACGCAGCGAGGGGCGCCACCTCGGGTTCGGCTCCGGCCCGCACTACTGCCTGGGCGCGCCGTTCGCCGAACGCCTGGCGCGCTGGGCCCTCCTCGGCTTCATCGAGCGCTACGAGCGGTTCGGGCTGTCGCCCGCGGAGTCGGACCCGGTGGAGTGGGGGCCGCACTGCAACACCCGCTCACGGCGCAGGGCAACGGTGCTCGTCGGCCGTACGTCCGAGACCGCGCCGACGGCTGACGCGGTACCGACGGTCGAGGCGGTGCCGGTGGCCGACGCGGTACCGACGGTCCAGACGGTGCCGGTGGCCGACGCCGTGCCGGCTGTGGCGGTCAAGGCGCTCAGCGATCTCGAACGGCACCAGATCGTCGCCGAGTGGAACGACACCGGCGCCGACGACGGCGCCGCCCAGGTCTGCTGGCAGCTGCTCTTCGAGGAGCGTGCCCGACTGGCGCCGGACAGCACGGCGGTCGAGGACGAGGGCGTCGCGTACTCGTACGCGGACATCGACGCACTGGCCAACGGGGCCGCGCACCGGCTGCGCGACCTGGGCGTGGAGCCCGAGACGGTCGTCGCGATCAGCATGGAACGCTCCGTGCGGCTCGTCGTCGCCATCCTCGCCGTGGCCAAGGCCGGCGGCGCCTTCCTCCTCGCCGCCGCCGACTGCCCGGGCGAGCGCCTGAGGACCATGCTGGAGCAGACGTCCGCGCGGCTCGTCGTCGCCGACGACGCCACCGGTGACCGGATCGCGGCTCTGGGTGTCCCTGCCGACGTCGTACGGCTCGATCCGGCGGCGCGCGCCGCCGCCCCGCCGATCACCGGAGTCGCGCCGGGCAACACCGCGTACGTCGTGTTCACCAGCGGCACCACCGGTCGGCCTAAGGCCATCGCCAACAGCCACGAGGCGCTGACCAACCTGCACATCGCCCAGCGCAAGGTGTTCCGGATCCGGCCGGAGGACCGGGTGCTGCAGTTCCTGTCGCTGAACTTCGACGGCTGCATATCCGAGGTCGTCCTCGCCCTGCTGTGCGGGGCGACGCTCGTCGTCGCGCGGACCGCGCAGCTGACGCCCGGCCCCCCGCTGCTGCGGCTGCTGCGCGAGCGACGGGTGAGCGCCGCCATCATGACGCCGTCGGTGTGGTCGGTGCTCGGGCACGATCCGCTGCCGGGCCTGCGCGTCGCGGCCTTCGCGGGCGAGCGGCTGCCCGGCGCCCTGGTCCGCCGCTGGACGGCGCCGGGCCGCAGGCTCCTCAACCTCTACGGTCCCGCCGAGGCGGCCGTCTGGTCCACGTGGCACGAGTGCGCCGGTGAGGACGACCCGCCGATCGGGCGCCCGGTCGCGGGCAAGCGCGTCTACGTCCTGGACGAGGAGCACCGGCTCCTTCCGGCCGGAAGTCCTGGCGAGCTGTACATCGCCGGGACCGGCGTCGGCCGCTACCTGGGGCGCCCCGACCTGATGGCCGAGTCGTTCGTGCCCGACCCGTTCGCGGGACGGCCGGGACGGTTGATGTACCGCAGCGGTGACCTGTGCGTGTGGCGGGAGGACGGCACTCTGGAGTACGTCGGCCGCCGCGACCGGCAGGTCAAGATCCGGGGGCAGCGCGTCGAGCTGTACGAGGTGGAGCGCGTGCTGGAGAAGGCGCCCGGGGTGTCCTCCTGCCACGCCGTCGAGCGTGACAACAGGCTGCACGCCTTCGTGGTGCCCGAGCGGCCGGGTTCCTGGGACGAGCAGGCGGTGCGTCGCCATCTCGCGGAGCGTCTGCACGTCGGCATGATTCCGACGGTGTTCACCGTCACGGAGGAGCTGCCGCTCACGTCGAACGGGAAGGTGGGGCAGCGGCACGAGACGGCGGCGCCCGGGAAGCCCACGGCGGCCGAGCGGGTGCTCGCGCCGGAACCCGCGCCACCGCGTCAGGTAGCGCCGGAACCCGCGCCACCGGCCACGTCCGCCCCTGCAACCGCAGCCGTATCCGCGTCCGCGCCGGACACCGATGCGGGTTCCACCCGCGTCACATGGGAGCTGGCCCAGCTGCTCTCGACGTGTCTGCGCGTGCCGCAGGCGCAGGTGAAGCTGGACACCGACTTCTTCGCGGCAGGCGGTGACTCCTTGGCCATGGCCGAGTTCATGGCGGCCGCCGAGGACCGTTTCGGCGTGGTGATCGACATACAGCGACTGCTCGACGAGCCGACCCTGGTCGGCCTTGTGCAGCTCGTGAGCGAGGGGCGAACGGCTCGGTGAACGACGTAAGTACACACCCGACGGCACAGACCGGGACCGCGAAGGAGCGGGCGAGACCAGTGGTCAGCACCTGGGGAGACGGGGCGGAGACGACAGCCGCGGCTGCCGCCGCCCGGCCGCCCGTCATGATCGTGCACGGCTCGATGGACCGCGGTGACGCGTTCCGTCGCGTGGTCGACCACCTGCAAGGCCGCTCCGTCCTCGGCTACGACCGGCGCGGCTGGGGCACTTCCCGCCCGCTCGGGGGCGCGGACGTCGACTTCGCCGTGCATGTGCACGACCTTCGTACGGCCCTGGCGGGGCTGGACGCGCCGCCGGTCGTGCTCGGCCACAGTTACGGCGCCCTGGTGGCGATGGCCGCCGCGGCCGCGGACCCGTCGCGGGTCGCCGGGATCGTGGCCGTGGAACCGCCGGTGCGGTGGCTGCCCTGGTGGCCCGCCGACGACCCCTGGGAGCGGACCGTGCGGAACGCCGCCGCGGAGGGCGGTCCTGAGCAGGCGACACGGGCCATCCTCACCGAACTCCTCGGCTCGGCAAGCCGGTTGCACCTGGCCCGCGCGCAGCCGGCCGACCTCGCCGCGGACGGGGCGGCCCTCATCTCCGAGATGACGGACCCCACGGTCGACGCGCCGAGCTTCGACCCGCTGACGTTTCCCGTCCCCACCGTGGTGGCGGCCGGGTCGCGGTCGGCCGCGCACCACAGGGAAGTGGCGCAGCGCCTCGCCGAACTGCTGCCGCACGGCCGGTTCGCCGAGATCGCCGGTGCGCGTCATGCCGCGCACGTCAGCCACCCGCGGGAACTGGCCCAACTGGTACGAGAGATCGACATGAACGAGGAGCAGCAACACCGATGATGCCCAGCGCGCTTGAGAACTCCGTCTACGGACTCCTCTCCACTCCGGTGCTTCACACCGCCGTCGAGCACGGGGTGTTCGCCTCCCTCATCGAGGAGGGCCCGGACACCGCGCCCCGCCTCGCGGAGCGCCTCGACGTCGACCAGGACACGTTGGAGCGCATGCTGCTCGTCCTGACGTCCCTCGGCGTCGTCGAGCGCGCGGCGGGCGGGGAGTACGCCCTGACCTCCGACGCCGTGCCGTTCCTCGACCGCCGCAACAGCCGGTACCTGGGCGGGTTCATCAAGCACCTCACGCTGGAGACCCGGGGCCGGCTCGACCGCCTCGACTCCTACCTCTCCGAGGGGAAACCGGTCACGGAGGCGTCGCCGTTCGACGACGTGTACCGCGACGCGGAGTCACTGCGGGACTTCATGCGCGCCATGTGGGACCTGAGCTTCGGTGTGTCGCAGGAGCTGGCCGCCCTCGCGGGGATGGCGGGGACGAGGCGCCTGGTGGACGTGGGCGGGGCCACGGGCCCGTTCGCCGTGGCGGCGCTGCTCACCGACCCCGCGTTGCGCGCCACCGTCTTCGACATGCCGGCGGTCGGCCCCTTGGTCGGCGAGGACGCGGAAGCACGTCCGGTGGCCGACCGGCTCGACTTCGTGGGCGGCGACTTCTTCGCGGACGAACTCCCGCAGGGCGACTGCCTCGCTTTCGGCTACATCCTCTCCGACTGGGACGACGACACCTGCGTCACGCTCCTTGAGAAGGCATACCGTGCGTGCCGGGCTCCCGGCCGGGTCCTCATCATGGACCGTCTCTTCGAGGACGACCGCACCGGTCCGCTGGCCACCGCCGCGATGAACCTGGTGATGCACATCGAGATGGCCGGGAAGCACCGTACGGCCGCCGAGTTCATCGCACTGCTGGAGCGGGCCGGGTTCGGCGACTGCGAGGTACGCAGGGCGAGCGGCGAGAAGCACGTGGTCATAGGCCACAAGCGATAGCCGCACGTGAGCGGCCGGAATCCCACGGATGATCCCACGGGCGTTCCCACGGGTTGTGTCACAGGCGATCCCATGGACGATTCCAGATCCCATGGACGATTCCACGGACGCGCGAAAAGGCATGCAGCAGAATGGAGCTTCCTCATGAACGACGCACCACATCAAGGGCACAATCTCCTCTTCCTCTGGAGCCCTCCGCGCAGCCTCTCCACCGCCTTCCTGCGGATGATGATAGAGAGAGGCGACCACCTCGTCGTTCACGAGCCGTTCTCCAGCCTCGTGGTGCAGGGATACGCCGTCGTCGAGGGCGAAAAGATATCCGACCAGTATCAACTCCTCGACGCGCTCAAGGACATCTCGACGCGACGCCGAGTGTTCGTGAAGGAAACAACGGAGTACCGCTACGACATCGTCGACGCCCCGGAATTCCCCAAGATCGGCTGTCACACATTCCTGATCCGGGACCCCGAATCGGTGATCCCGTCGCACTACGCGATGAAGCCGGACATCACCTGCGCCGAGATCGGCTTCGAGCACCAATGTGAAATATTCCGCATCGTGCACGAAAGCGTCGGGGCGTGCCCCGTGGTCTTCGCGGCGGAGAGGCTGGCCGCCGAGCCCGCGGCAGTGGTCCGGGACTACTGCTCCCGGGTCGGCATCGACTTCACGGAGTCCCACCTCTCCTGGGAGCCCGAAAACCGGGAGGAGTGGAGCCGCACGAGGGAATGGCACGCGGACGCGGCGAGAAGCAAGGGTTTCCACCATGTTCCCCGGGTCTACCCGGAGAGAGTGGAGAACAACGCGACGCTGGCATCGTATTACGCGTACCAGTTTCCTTTCTACGAGCAAATGCGGTCTTTCCTGTCGGAATGACAGCGTGAAGGGCCCTGCGGAGGCGTGTCTGTCAGCAGGTTGAAGGCGGTCGAAGACGGTGTGAAACCCCACGCCCCGCACCACCGCAGGCGGGCCGTGCCGGAAGGAGCCGACCCGCGAGGCGGACCGGAGGCCCGTGTGGCCCGCCGCAGGGGCCCGTACCGCTCGCCGCACGCCGGGTGAGCACCGGTACCCATGCCCGGCGAAGCCGCCCGCACCGCTCCGATGGCATGATCGGTCTCCCGGCGGGCCTCCCCAGCGGCCCGTCCTCGCCGCCATCTAGCACATCGGTCGAACAATTGATATCCATCGCGTCGCGGGTGTTTTCACGAATAACACGAATAAACAGCGCACTGAGGTCCCCCTCGCTCCGTCGGCCACGGACGGTCCTGTGGGCCGTGGCCGGTGTGGTGACGCTCGCGTTCCTCATCGCCCTGGAGATCGCCGCGCGTCGCTACGGCGGCGTACCGGGGCCGATCACCAACCAGGCGCGCGAGGTGCTGTTCCCGCCCAAGCCGGGGCCGCTGTACGGCGGTCTGGCGCTGATGATGGTGGTACTCACCTGGCGGCAGCGGTTCATCGCGGCCGGCGCCGCGATCGGCATCGACGCCGTCTTCGTGATGGTGCGCTGGGCGGTCGACGCCGATGTGCCCGAGGACCACTTCTTCGGCAACGGCGCGCTGTGGGCGATGCTGGGCTGTGCGGTGTTCGCGCTCACGCGCCGCACCGGCGCGGAACGCGTCCTGCTCCTGAAGGGCGTCGGCCTCGGCCTGCTCCTCGTGGCCGGCCGCAAGACCGGCGACACCTGGCTCCTCATCACGTCGAAGACCCGGCCGACCGTGCTCGACCCGTACGTGGCGACCGCCGATCACGCGCTCGGCAACCCCTCATGGGCGGCGGGCCGGATGCTGGAGGCCACCGGCCCGGTCGGCACCCACCTCCTCGACGGGGTGTACGGGCAACTCGCCGTGGCCGCGATCGTCGTAGCGATCTACCAACTGCGCCACGTGGCCGCCGAGCGCCGCTTCCCGCGCCACCACCTGGTGCGCACCTTCCTGGTCATCGGTCTCCTCGGGCCTGCCGTCTACATGATCTTCCCGGTGGTCGGGCCGATCTTCGCGTACGGCCCCGGCACGTCCGGCACCGGCGGCGTGGAGTGGGCGGTGGTCGACCTGTGGCCGCACACACCGCCGCCGATCGGCATCCCGCACCCGGTCCCGTACGACGGGATCACCCCGCGCAACTGCATGCCCAGCCTGCACACGGCATGGGCCACCGCGATCTTCATCCACTCCCGCAAGGGCCCCAGACTGCTGCGCTACGCGGGGACGTTCTGGCTGACCGCCACGCTCGCCGCGACGCTGGGCTTCGGCTACCACTACGGCGTCGACCTCCTCGCGGGCGTGGTGTTCGCGCTCACGGTCGAGACGGGCCTGCGCGCGCTCGACCACGGCTGGGGCCGCCCCGCGATCCAGCAGGTCGCCTACGGCACCGCGGTCTTCACCGCGCTCCTGCTGTCCTACCGCTACCTGCCGGCGGACATGGCCCGGCACCCCTGGCTGGCGGGGCCCCTCCTCCTCCTGCTGACGGCCTCCGTGATCTACGGGTACGCGCGGACCATCAAGCTGTGGGAGCCGGAAGCCGCGAAGGCTTCTGGCGACCGTCCGGAACCCGGGCCTGAACCACAGCCCGCAGTGATCTGAGTCAGGTCCGGCCACAGGTCGAAGCCGCTCTCCGCCATCCAGGTGCGCACGAGCACCGGCCATGATGGGCTAAGATCATTCATGCCACCTCGCGCCGGACTTCCGGTCGGGGGACCGGCGTTGGTCGTCCAAGGAAAGACGCCCCGCTTCCTGCGGGGAAATGCAGGTGCAAGGCCTGCCCAGCGCTCCGGACAAGCCCTGGATTCCCGTGTACGGGAGTCCGGGGCTTTTGTCGTTCCCGCCCAATGACGTGCACCGGTGAACCGACAGGCGCGTCACAGCGCCCCGTGCCGCGTGTCCGAACAGCGGAACACGGACAAAGGAATGAAGAGGCGGCACTCTCGCCGCCGACCTGCCCGAAGGAGCAGCCCCCATGGACAGTCCACCGCCCGCCGCGCACGGAGCACCCGTCAAGCTCCCGCACGGTCGCGGGGCACGCTCCCCCCGTACGACCGGGACCGGCCGCTCCCCCGAGACCACCGACGCCCCCTCGGCCTGGGCCCTGCGGCGCACCGCCCTGCGCCGCACCCCCGTGTCGATGTGGAACGACGACGTGTCGGACTGGGCGGCGGCGCTGACGTACTACGCGATCCTCGCCCTGCTCCCCGCGCTGCTCGTCACCGTCAGCCTCATCAGTCTGGTCAGTCCCGCGACCACCCAGGAGCTGATCGCCGAGGTGACGGACTGGGCGCCCGCCGAGTCGGGCGGCTCCCTGCACTCGGCGCTCAGCGACATGGCGGACGCGCGCTCCGCGGCTCTCACGGTGGTGATCACCGGCGGGGTCAGCGCGCTGTGGTCCGCGTCCAGTTACGCGGCCGTGTTCCGGCGGGCGCTGCACGCGATGCACGGGGTCGAGGACGCCCGGCCCGCCTGGCGGAAGGCGCACCGTGTGCTCATGACCGCGCTCCTGCTGCTCGCCCTGCTCGCCGCCAGCGCGCTGCTCCTCGTGCTCAGCGGCTCCCTCGCCGAGAACGTGGGGCGGTGGATCGGTTTCGGCGACGCGGGACAGGCCGCCTGGGCCGTCCTGCGGTGGCCGGCCCTGGTCTGCCTGGTGGCGCTGCTCGTGCTCGTCCTCTTCCGCAACGCGCCGCCCGAGGCCCGCGGCTGGCGCCACATCCTGCCCGGCGGGGTGCTCAGCGCGCTGCTCTGGCTGCTGTCCTCGGGCCTGTTCACGCTGTACGCGGCCGAGATCGGCAGCTACGGCAAGCTGTACGGCTCCCTCGCCGGCGTCGTCGTCTTCCTGGTCTGGCTGTGGGTGTCCAATCTGGCGCTGCTCGCCGGGGCGCAGTTCACGGTGGAGATGGACCGGGCGCGGGCCGCCGTGCGGTGAGGTCCCGGCGCGGGCCGCACGCATCAGGTGGCCCGGCTCGGGTAACCGGATCGAGAACCGGACCCGAGACACCGAGACACACGGAGTCGGCATGGGCAGCACATCCTTGGAAGTACTCCTTGACCAAGTGCGGGCGCGAGGAGCCTTCGCCAGTCGTCAGCAGGCGGCGGGCGCCGTGGAGAACGTCCTGGCCATACTGGGTGCCCATCTGGTCGGGGACGACCGCACCGACCTCGCCCGCCTGCTGCCCGAACAGTGCGGGCAGGTGCTGGCCGGGGCGGAGCCGGCCAGCGAGCCGCTGACCCCCGGGGAGTTCGTCGACGCGGTGGCCGCGCGGACCGGGGACGACACCGCCGGGGCGCGCCGCGCCGTCACCGCCGTACTCGGCACGCTCGCGCGGGCGGCGGACGACGCGCTGCTGCGCCGCATCCTCACTCAGCTCCCGCCGGGGCACGCGGGTCTGTTCGGCCGCACCGAACCGATCTGAGCACAGCCGGCGGACACGGCGCTTCCTGGAGGCACGCATGGCTCGGACGGCAAGGACGGCACGGCCATCACGTACGGCGCGACCACCACGACCGGCACGGACCGGCCGTGACGGAAAAGGTCGCGAGCGGCTCGACAACGCGGCCTCCGGACGGGCGGCGCCCCTGTCGCCGCTGGCCCGGGCGGTGACGATGCTGGCGGCCTTCGCGGCCATGGTCGCCTTCGCCGTGGTGCTCGCCCGGCTGACGCTGGAGCCGTCGGCGGCCTCCGAGGCGCTGACCCACAGCAACTTCACGCCGGGCGACTCCATCGACGCCTACCTCTCGGAGCCCGCCTTCCGTGACACCGTCAAGCAGCTCGGCGGGAACATCCTGCTCGGCGTGCCGTTCGGGCTCCTGCTGCCCGTGGTGCTGCCCCGCACCCGTGGGCTGATCCGGGTGGGGCTGGCCACGGCCGTGACCATGGTCCTGGTCGAGCTGGCGCAGGGCGCGTTCGTGACCGGGCGCACCTTCGACATCGACGACGTCATCCTCAACACCTTCGGGGCCCTGCTCGGCTACCTCCTGCTGGGGCGCCGGCTGGGGCGCGCGGTCCATCCCCGGCGGCGGCACTGGTGGCACCGCTTCACCAGGCGCGACGCGGCCGACGTCTGATCAGGACCGTCCGATCAGGACGTCAGTTCCCCGCTGAGGTTGCCGTGCATCGTGGCGCTGTGCTCGTTCAGACCGACGATCTCGACCTGTTTGCCGCGCTGTTCGTACTTGCCGGTGATCGCGTCCAGGGCGGCGACCGACGACGCGTCCCAGATGTGCGCGGCAGTGAGGTCGATGACGACCTTGTCGGGGTCGGTGGCGTAGTCGAACCGGGTGACCAGGTCGTTGGCGGAGGCGAAGAAGAGTTCGCCGGTCACCGAGTAGACGACCTGGGTGCCGTCAGGGGTGACGGCCGCCGAGACGTCGGCGTGGTGGGCGACGCGCCGGGCGAAGACGACGGTCGCGGTGACGGTGCCGACGACGACGCCGATGGCGAGGTTGTGCGTGGCGACGACGACCGCGACGGTGACGACCATGACCATCGTCTCCCCGAGGGGCAGGCGCTTCAGGGTCTTCGGGGCGATGGAATGCCAGTCGAAGGTCGCGAAGCACACCATCACCATCACGGCGACCAGAGCCGCCATCGGGATGTCGGAGACGACCGGGCCGAAGACGACGCAGAGCACCATCAGGAAGGCGCCCGCCAGGAACGTCGACAGGCGGGTGCGGGCGCCTGACACCCGTACGTTGATCATCGTCTGGCCGATCATCGCGCAGCCGCCCATGCCGCCGAAGAAGCCGGTGACGATGTTGGCGATGCCCTGGCCGATGGACTCGCGGGTCTTGGAGGAGCGAGTGTCGGTGATGTCGTCGACGAGCTTCGCCGTCATCAGGGACTCCATCAGACCGACCAGCGCCATCGCGAGGGCGTAGGGGGCGACGGTGGTGAGGGTGTCGAGCGTGAAGGGCACGTCGGGCAGGCCCGGCACGGGCAGCGAGGACGGCAGGTCGCCCTTGTCGCCCACGGTCGGCACGGCGATGCCCGCGGCGACCGTGATGGCGGTGAGAACGACGATGGAGACGAGCGGCGCGGGAACCACCTTCGTGATCTTCGGGAAGAACACCATGAGCGCCAGGCCGGCGATGATCAGTGGGTAGACGGGCCAGGGCACGTCGTGCATCTCGGGGACCTGCGCCAGGAAGACCAGGATGGCCAGCGCGTTGACGAAGCCGACCATCACGCTGCGCGGCAGGAACCGCATCAGCCTGGCGACACCGAGCACGCCGAGGACGATCTGGAAGACACCGGCGAGGATCACCGCGGCGACCAGGTAGCCCAGGCCGTGCTCGCGGTTGAGCGGGGCGATGACCAGGGCGACCGCGCCGGTCGCGGCGGAGATCATGGCGCGGCGTCCGCCGACGACCGAGATGGTCACGGCCATGGTGAAGGACGCGAACAGACCGATCGCGGGGTCGACGCCGGCGATGATCGAGAACGAGATCGCCTCGGGGATCAGCGCGAGCGCGACCACCAGGCCGCCCAGGATCTCGGTGCGCCAGACCTTCGGGTCGGACAGCCAGTCGGGGCGCAAGCCGCGCAGCCGCGCGGCCGGGGACGGTGCGGAGAAGGACAAGAGAAGCGGAACCTGTCGTGCTCGGGCGCGCCCGGCGGCATCGGGGGGCGTGCGGTGGGGGCGGGGCGGGGCAGTCGGTCGGCACCGGGAGGGGACGGTCGGTCGTCACCGGGGCGGGACCGTGGGCTTCACCAGGGCGGGACCGTGGACTTCACGGGGGCGAGAGCGTGGACGGGAGCCTTCCGCTCCCCGGATCCGGCCCGCGTCCTGCCGCGCCATGGGCCGAGGCGCAGCGCCGCGCCGACGACCCCACAGTCTACGCGCACCGGCCACAGGGCTACCGGCGGCTGCGGACGAGCAGACACAGGACGAGCAGATACAGGAAGTACGGCGTACCGGTCACCGCCGTCATGAGCCCGGCGCCGAGCCGCGCCGGTGCGATCACCGTGCGGCCCACCAGGTCCGCGGTGCGTACGAGGACGGCGCCCATGCGTGTCGGTCGCCCGCTGTCGATCGCCTCCCGAGGGCGCCGTGGGAAACTCCGGCCATGGATATGGGCCGTGAGTCCCGCTGGGAGAAGGACGCGATGACCGTCGAGATCATGTTCGCGCTCGTGAGCGCGCTGGTCGTCGGGGCCTTCGTGTTCGGTGTCGTCATGGCCCCGGCCCTGGTCTGGGACCTGCCGCCGCGCGTCGTCGAGGGGCTGCGGTGGGCCGGCGGGGTGCTAGGCCTCGGGGCGGCCGTGCGGCGCGTGGTGCTCGTACTGCTGCGCCACGACCGGGACCGGCGCACCGGTAGGTGAGGGTTCTTCGGCCCGCGCGGCCCGCAGGCGGGGGACCAGAGACCGTGCAGGCCGCAGGCGCGGGGCCAGAGACCGTACGGTCCGCAGCGTCGCGGACGGCGAGAAGCCCGGGAGCATCAGCACCACCATCCCCGTCGCGCTGACGGCGAGGAGCCCCAGCAGGAGCCAGCGCGCTCCCCCGCCCGCGGCGACCGCCACCGTCCCGAAGGCGAACAGGGCCGCCCACGCGTACATGATCAGCACGGCCCGGCGGTGCGAGTGGCCGATCTGCAGCAGCCGGTGGTGCAGATGCCCCTTGTCGGCCGCGAAGGGGGACTGCCCGCGCCACGTGCGCCGGACGAACGCAAGGACGAGGTCGCTCACGGGGAGCGCGAGAACCGTCAGGGGAAGCAGCAGCGGGATGTAGAGCGGCACCATCACCTTGTTCGCCTCGTGCGTGCTGCCCGCCGCCTGGACGAACAGGGAGGCGTCCACCTGGCCGGTGAGCGAAATGGCGCACCCGGCGAGAACGGTGCCGATCAGCATCGAACCGGAATCGCCCATGAAAATCCGCGCCGGATGCACGTTGTGCGGCAGGAATCCCAGACACATGCCCACGAGTACGGCGGAGAACAGCGCGGCGGGCTCGGCGGCCTCGATGCCGTATCCGAACAGCAAGCGGTAACTGTGCACGAGGAACGCCGCGGCGGCGATACAGATCATGCCCGCCGCGAGTCCATCGAGCCCGTCGACGAAATTGACGGCGTTGATGGTGATGACGATCAGGGCGACCGTCAGCAAGGAGCCCTGGACCTGGTCCAGATAGAGCGTTCCGTAGCCGGGAATCGGCAGCCAGAGAATGACGAGTCCCTTGTAGACCATCACGCCCGCCGCGATGATCTGGCCGCCGAGCTTGCTGAACGCGTCGATCTCGAACTTGTCGTCCAGGACTCCGACCAGCCAGATCACCGCCGCGCCGGCCAGCAGCGCCTGAGGCTGACCGGTGGGGAAGACGTGCGCGAGGCCCGGCAGTCGGGCGGCGACGAGCAGACCGGCGCACAGTCCGCAGAACATCGCGATGCCGCCCAGGCGGGGCGTGGGCACGCGGTGCACATCGCGGGCCCGGACCGCCGGAGCGGCCCCGGCTGCGATGGCGAATTTCCGCACCGGACCGGTGGCAAGACAGGTGACGGCCGTGACCACGCACAAAACCAAGAGGAAATCCCGCACAGCGTCCTTGCCCGAGTTCGTTTGTCGTACGGAACACCACCCTAATCGCCTTGCGCGGGAGGGTTATACACCGTCCAACGGACCCGATCGGACGCTGATGCCCTTTCCGGCTCAGGCCAAGAACGGAAGCCTGTCGCGTCGTACCGCGTGGGCGAAGCCGTCGCCCGCGGCCCAGCGGCGGACTTCGTCGACGGTGAGTTCGGCGAGGCGCCGCCACTCGTTGCCCTGGGAGCCCGCGATGTGCGGGGTGAGCAGGGCGTGCTCGCAGTCCCACAGCGGATGGTCGCGCGGCAGGACGTCGGGGTCGCTCACGTCGAGCACCGCGCGGACGCGGCCCGCGGTGACGGCGTCGGTGAGCGCCTCCTGGTCGACGACGGCGCCGCGCGCGGTGTTGATGAGCACGGCGCCGGGCCGCATGGCCGCGAGCAGGTCCCGGCCGACGAGGCCGTGCGTGGCGGGCAGCAGCGGGGTGTGCACACTGACGGTGTCGCTCTGCGCGAAGAGTTCGGCGAGCGGTACGAGCTCCACGCCGAGCGCGGCGGCCTCCTCCCCGGAGACGTACGGGTCGTACAGGAGCACCCGCAGGTCGTAGGGGCGCAGCAGCTCGATGACGCGGCGCCCGGTCAGCGAGGCGGAGAGGATGCCCACCGAGCGCCGGTAGTTGCCGACGGAGCGGGGCGTGCGCCGCCAGTCGGCCTCGGTGCGGGCGGCGCGGTAGGAGCGGGCGCTCTCCAGGACGCGCTTGCCGGTGAGCAGGATCATCGCGACGGTGTACTCGGCGACGGGCAGCGCGTTGGCGGCGGCGGCCGATGACACGTCGATGCCGCGCTCCCAGCACGCGTCGGTGACATGGGCGCGGACGGAGCCCGCCGTGTGGGCGACGGCGCGCAGGCGCGGGGCGTGCGCGAGCACCTCGGTGGTGAGCGGCGGGCAGCCCCACCCGGTGACGAGGAGTTCGGTCTCGGCGAGCACGGCCCGTGCGCGGTCGGTGCCGAAGTCGTCGAGTACGGGCGGCGGTTCGAGCGTCGTGGCCCCGGCGAGCGCGTCGAGGACGGGCTGTTCCAGGACGGCGTCGGCCGCTGCCTGCGACATGGCGAGCGCGGCGCGGGGCCGGTGGGACGGTGACATCTTGGACACCTTGCTCCTCGGGGAAGGGCTCTGTGGGGCCGCGCGGCGCGGCGCGGGCTCTGCGTACCCGCCCCGGCCCGTGCCGCTCCTGCCAGCTGCCCCTACCCGTTCCGTCCGGAGCCGACGCCCACTATGAACGAGGTGTATACATGCTATGTATAGTGGTCACATGCCCGCCTCGAACATCCCTTCCGCCAGCAAGACGACGCGCTCCCCCAAGAGGTTGCCTCGTCGCGCCACATCCGTCCTCGCGACAGGAGCGGCCCTCGCCCTCGCCCTGACGGGGTGCACCAAGCTCGACACCACCTCGCCCAGCACCGTGCGCAAGGACGGCGCGAACGCGAAGGCCGCCGATCAGGGGAAGATGGGCACCGTCGACTGCCGCAAGGCCAAGTGCGTGGCGCTGACCTTCGACGCGGGACCCAGCGAGAACACGCCCAGACTTCTCGAGATCCTCAAGGAGAAGCAGGTCCACGCCACCTTCTTCACGCTCGGCAAGAACCACATAGAGAAGTACCCCGAGCTCGTGAAGCGGATGGACGCCGAGGGCCACGAGGTCGCGAGCCACACCTGGTCGCACAAGATCCTGACGAAGATCGACGAGAAGGAGGCGCGGCGCGAGCTGGAGCGCCCCAACAAGGCGATCGAGAAGCTCATAGGCAAGAAGCCGACGCTGATGCGCCCGCCGCAGGGCCGCACCGACGACGACGTCAACAAGCTCTCCAAGGAGCTCGGTCTCGCGGAGGTCCTGTGGACCGTCACCGCGAAGGACTACACGACCAATGACTCCAAGCTGATCCAGAAGCGGGTCCTCGACCAGACCGAGCGGGACGGCATCATCCTGCTGCACGACATCTACAAGGGCACGGTGCCGGCCGTTCCCGGTGTCATCGACGGGCTGAAGAAGCGCGGATACGTCTTCGTGACGGTGCCGCAGCTGCTCGCGCCGGGCAAGGCGGAGCCCGGCAAGGTCTACCGCTAGGCCCTGTCGTCAAACTCGCGTCGTTCGCCCGGAGGGCGGCCTCGCGGCGTCTGGTGCGTGCGATCGCCGTGCCAGGCGTCGCAAGGCAGACGGGAGTTTGACGACAGGGCCCAGGGTCCTGGGTGTGCTGTCCGGCGGACCGGGGCGCGGCCTGGCAGGCTCATCGCGTGGCCATCTTCCAGATCACCCGAGACATGCCCCTGCCCGCCGACGAGGCGTGGCGCCGCCTCACCACCTGGGAGCGGCACGGCGACGTCGTCCCGCTCACCCGCATCACGGTCCGCACTCCCCCGCCGACCTGCGTGGGCACGGTCTTCGTCGCCCGCACCGCGCTGGGTCCCGTCGGCTTCGACGACGTGATGGAGGTCGTGGAGTGGTCTGCGCCGGACGGTACGGCGCCGGGGCGGTGCCGCCTGGAGAAGCGGGGGTCGTTCGTGACGGGGTGGGCGGAGATCGAGGTCTACCCCGCGCGCGGCCGGGGTTCGGCGCTGGTGTGGCGCGAGGACCTGCGCGTACGGTGGCTGCCCGCGCTCTGCGACGGGGTGCTCGCGGCCGTGGCGCGGCGGATGTTCGCGGGCGCCGCGGACCGGCTCGTCGCGGCGGGTCCCGCATCGAGCGCGGGCCGTCCGTGACGAGGGCCCTGGCTCAGGCGACCGAGCCGATCCGTCCCGAGGGGCCGCGCGTCCCGTCGTGGTGGATGGGCGTGTGCGCGCCGGTCAGGGAGACTCCGCTGCCGCCGCGCCGGTGGGCGACGATCTCCGAGGCGATCGACAGGGCGGTCTCCTCGGGCGTGCGCGCGCCCAGGTCGAGTCCGATGGGCGACCGCAGGCGGGCCAACTCCATCTCGGTGACGCCCACTTCGCGCAGGCGCTTGTTGCGGTCCTCGTGGGTGCGGCGCGACCCCATGGCGCCGACGTAGGCGACGGGCAGCCGCAGTGCCAGGTGCAGCAGCGGTACGTCGAACTTGGCGTCGTGCGTGAGGACGCAGAGGACGGTGCGGCCGTCCACGTCGGTGGATTCCAGGTAGCGGTGCGGCCACTCGACGACGATCTCGTCGGCGTCGGGGAAGCGCGTCGGCGTCGCGAAGACGGGGCGCGCGTCGCACACGGTCACGTGGTAGCCGAGGAACTTGCCGATGCGCACCAGCGCCGAGGCGAAGTCGATCGCCCCGAAGACGATCATGCGGGGCGGCGGGACGCTGGACTCGACGAGGACGACCAGCGGCGAGCCGCACCGCGAGCCGTCCTCGCCGATCTCCACGGTCGCGGTGCGGCCCGCGTCGAGCAGGGCGCGGGCCTCCTCCGCCACGGTGCGGTCCAGCTCCGGGTGACCGCCGAGGCCGCCCTCGTACGTCCCCGCCCCGTCCGTCGCGCGGACGAGGAGGGCGCGGCCGAGAAGGTCGGCGGGCCCGGAGGTGACGCGTGCGACGGCTGCCGCCTCTCCGGCGGAGGCGGCGGCGAGCGCGGAGCCGAACACCGGCCGCGCCGCGGAGTCCGCGCGGACCGGGGTGACGAGGATGTCGATGATGCCGCCGCAGGTCAGCCCCACGGCGAAGGCGTCCTCGTCGCTGTAGCCGAAGCGTTCGAGTACGGTCTCGCCGTCGTCGAGTGACTGCCGGCACAGTTCGTAGACGGCGCCCTCCACACATCCGCCGGAGACCGAGCCGATCGCCGTGCCCTCGCTGTCGACGGCGAGCGCGGCACCGGGTTGCCGGGGCGCGCTCCCGCCGACCGCCACCACGGTGGCGACGGCGAAGTCACGTCCCTGCTCGACCCACCGGTTCAACTCGTCGGCGATGTCCAGCATCTCGGCCTCCTCAGGCTCTACGGGTGTGCGGAGGGCCCGGCGCCTCAGTGGACGCCCAGCCAGCTCTCGATGGGGTTGAGGGCGAAATAGATGATGAAGACGAGCGTCAGGCCCCACATGAAGGCCCCGATCTCGCGGGCCTTGCCCTGGGCGGTCTTGATGGCGACCCAGGAGATGACACCCGCCGCGACACCGGTGGTGATGGTGTACGTGAAGGGCATGAGCACGACGGTCAGGAAGACCGGGATCGCGGTGGCGCGGTCGGCCCAGTCGACGTGCCGGGCGTTCATCATCATCATCGCTCCGATGACGACGAGCGCGGCGGACGCGACCTCCTGGGGCACGATCGCGGTGACCGGCGTGAAGAAGAGGCAGCCGGCGAAGAACAGGCCGGTGATGACCGAGGAGAGGCCGGTGCGGGCGCCTTCGCCGACGCCGGTCGCGGACTCGACGAAGACGGTCTGACCGGAGCCGCCCGCCACGCCGCCGATGGCACCGCCGGCGCCGTCGATGAACAGCGCCTTGGACAGGCCCGGCATGCGGCCCTTGTCGTCGGCGAGGTTGGCCTCGGTGCCGACGCCGATGATGGTGGCCATCGCGTCGAAGAAGCCGGCCAGGACCAGGGTGAAGACGATCATGCCGACGGTCATCGCGCCGACCTCGCCCCAGCCGCCGAACTCGACGTCGCCGAGGAGGGAGAAGTCGGGTGACGAGACCGCGCTGCCGTGCAGTTCGGGGGCGCCGTTCGCCCACTGCTTGGGGTCGATGACGTCGAGCGCGTTGAGTGCGACGGCCACGACGGTGCCGGTGACGATGCCGATCAGGATCGCGCCCGGGGTGTTGCGCGCCTGCAGCATGAAGATCAGCAGCAGGGTGCCGGCGAAGAGCAGCACGGGCCAGCCGGAGAGTTCGCCGGCGGGGCCGAGCGAGAGCGGGGTGGCCTTGCCGGGGTGCACGAAGCCGCCCTTGACCAGGCCGATGATGGCGATGAAGAGCCCGATGCCCATGGTGATGCCGTGCTTGAGGGCGAGCGGGATGGCGTTCATGATCATCTCGCGCAGCCCGGTGACCACCAGGAGCATGATCACGGCGCCGTACATCACGCACATGCCCATGGCCTGCGGCCAGGTCATCTCGGGTGCGACCTGCGAGGAGATCACTCCGGACACGGAGAGTCCGGCGGCCAGGGCCAGGGGCACCTTGCCGATGAACCCCATCAGGAGCGTGGTGACCGCCGCGGCGAGCGCCGTCGCGGTGATCAGGGCCTTCTGGCCCATGGTGTCTCCGGCCGCGTCCTTTCCGGACAGCAGGACGGGGTTCAGCAGGACGATGTACGCCATCGCCATGAAGGTGGTGATGCCGCCGCGCACCTCACGCGCGACCGTCGATCCCCGGAGGGATATGTGAAAGTACCGATCGAGCCAAGACCTGCCGGCCGGGACGCGTGAGCCGGGGCCCGCGTCCTCTGCGGTGGTCTTGGGCTCCACTGACGACTGGGTCATGGTGCCTACTCCCAAGGTTCACAGGGGCACCCGCTGAGTTCACGGGATTTGGGATGGTGCGTTGGCTGCACGACCCGGGGGACGGCCCGAGACGAACGACGCTCCCTCGTGGGGAGGGGGAGCTGGGCTCCGGGCGGTGCGGGCGGCGGAAGTGTGACGTTCCTCGGTGGCCCGCACCGCGCGGAGGGCTTCGGGGGTGGACGGCTCGCGGTCCACCCGGTGGGGTTACGTACCGGTCAGGTGCTCAGGGCGTACCGGCGTCTTGTTGAGCTCCAGGCCCGTCGCGTTCCTGATGGCCGCGAGGACCGCCGGGGTGGACGACAGGGTCGGGGCCTCACCGATGCCGCGGAGCCCGTACGGGGCGTGCTCGTCGGCGAGTTCGAGCACGTCGACGGGGATGGTCGGCGTGTCGAGGATGGTGGGGATCAGGTAGTCCGTGAAGGAGGGGTTCCTGACCTTCGCGGTCTTCGGGTCGACGATGATCTCCTCCATGACCGCGACGCCCAGGCCCTGGGTGGTGCCACCCTGGATCTGGCCGATCACGGACAGCGGGTTGAGCGCCTTGCCGACGTCCTGGGCGCAGGCCAGTTCGATGACCTTGACCAGGCCGAGCTCGGTGTCGACCTCCACGACCGCGCGGTGCGCGGCGAAGGAGTACTGGACGTGGCCGTTGCCCTGGCCGGTGCGCAGGTCGAAGGCCTCGGTGGGGCGGTGGCGCCACTCGGCCTCGATCTCGACGGTCTCGCCCTCCAGGACGTCGACCAGGTCGCCGAGGACCTCGCCGCCGTCGGTGACGACCTTGCCGCCTTCGAGAAGGAGTTCGGCGGTGGCCCAGGCCGGGTGGTAGGTGCCGAACTTGCGGCGGCCGATCTCCAGGACCTTCTCGCGGACGAGCTCGCAGGAGTTCTTGACGGCGCCGCCGGTGACGTACGTCTGGCGCGACGCGGACGTGGAACCGGCGCTGCCCACCTGGGTGTCGGCGGGGTGGATCGTCACCTGCGTGACGCCCAGCTCGGTCCGCGCGATCTGCGCGTGGACGGTGACGCCGCCCTGGCCGACCTCGGCCATCGCCGTGTGCACGGTCGCCACGGGCTCGCCGTTGATGACCTCCATGCGCACCTTGGCGGTGGAGTAGTCGTCGAAGCCCTCGGAGAAGCCGACGTTCTTGATGCCGACCGCGTAACCCACACCGCGGACGACGCCCTCGCCGTGCGTGGTGTTGGACAGGCCGCCCGGCAGCTGGCGCACGTCGGCGCCCTCGCTGGACTCCCACTGGCGCTCGGGCGGCAGCGGGCGGGCCTTGACGCGGCGCAGGATCTCGGCGACCGGGGCCGGCGAGTCGACCCGCTGTCCGGTCGGCAGGAGCGTGCCCTGCTCCATGGCGTTGAGCCGCCGGAACTCGACCCGGTCCATGCCCACCTTGTCGGCGAGCTTGTCCATCTGGGCCTCGTAGGCGAAGCAGGCCTGGACGGCGCCGAAGCCGCGCATCGCGCCGCAGGGCGGGTTGTTGGAGTAGAGGGCGATGGCCTCGATGTCGACGTCGTCGATCACGTACGGGCCGACCGACAGGGACGAGGCGTTGCCCACGACCGCCGGGGAGGCCGACGCGTAGGCGCCGCCGTCCAGGACGATCTTGCACTTCATGTGCGTGAGCTTGCCGTCCTTGGTGGCGCCGTGCTCGTAGTAGAGCTTCGCCGGGTGGCGGTGCACGTGGCCGAAGAAGGACTCGAACCGGTTGTAGACGATCTTGACCGGCTTGCCGGTGCGCAGCGCCAGGAGGCAGGCGTGGATCTGCATCGAGATGTCCTCGCGGCCGCCGAACGCGCCGCCGACGCCGGAGAGCGTCATGCGCACCTTCTCCTCGGGCAGGCCGAGGACGGGGGCGATCTGGCCGAGGTCGGAGTGCAGCCACTGGGTGGCGACGTAGAGCTCGACGCCGCCGTCCTCGCAGGGCACCGCGAGACCGGACTCGGGACCGAGGAAGGCCTGGTCCTGCATGCCGAAGGTGTACTCGCCCTTGACGATGAAGTCGGCCTTCTTGGCGGCCTCTTCGGCGTTGCCGCGGACGATCGGCTGGCGGTGCACGATGTTGGGGTGCGGGACGTGACCGATGTGGTGGTCGTCGCGGCCCTCGTGCACGAGTACGGCGTCGGGAGCGGTCGCCGAGGCCTCATCGGTGATGAGGGGCAGCTCCTTGTACTCGATCTTGATCTTGGCGGCTGCGCGGCGCGCGGTCTCCGGGTGGTCGGCGGCGACCAGGGCCACCGGCTCACCGTGGTGGCGGACCTTCTTGTGCGCGAGGACCGGGGTGTCCTGGATCTCCAGGCCGTAGTTCTTCATCGCGGCCGGCAGGTCGTCGTAGGTCAGGACGGCGTAGACGCCGGACTGCGCGAGCGCTTCCGAGATGTCGATGGAGACGATCTCGGCGTGCGCGACGGTCGAGCGCAGGGTGTGACCCCACAGCATGTCCTCGTGCCACATGTCCGAGGAGTACGCGAACTCGCCGGTCACCTTCAGGGTGCCGTCGGGGCGCAGCGTCGACTCGCCGATGCCGCCCTTGGTCTTGGAACCCTGCGTGATCTTGGTGGGTGTACCTGTGGTTCCCATGGCGTCAGACCCCTTCGGACTGGCGCGCGGCCGCGAGGCGGACCGCGTCAAGGATCTTCTCGTAACCGGTGCAGCGGCAGAGGTTGCCGGAGAGCGCCTCGCGGATGTCGGCATCCGACGGCTGCGGGTTGCGCTCCAGCATCTCGTCGGCCGCGACGAGCAGGCCGGGGGTGCAGAAGCCGCACTGGACGGCGCCGGCGTCGATGAACGCCTGCTGGATCGGAGAGAGCGTCGCACGCGGGAAAACGCCGCCGCCCTCACCGGTCTGCGAGTCGGTGGCGCCCTTCTCCGGGTTGGCCTGCCACTGCTGGGCGTCCTGGACCGAGGTGCCGCACGCGCCGGAGGCGCAGCCGCCGCCCGGGTGGGCGTCCTCGCGATGCCTGGCGTAATCGGCGAGGCCCTCGACGGTGGTGACCTCACGGCCCTCCACCTGACCGGCCGCGACCAGACACGAACAGACCGGCACGCCGTCGAGACGGACGGTGCAGGAACCGCACTCGCCCTGCTCGCAGGCGTTCTTGGAGCCCGGGAGCCCCATGCGCTCGCGCAGCACGTACAGCAGGGACTCGCCCTCCCACACGTCGTCGGCTTCCTGCTGACGGCCGTTGACCGTGAAGTTCACGCGCATTATGCGACTCCCTCAGTGCTGCGGCTGTTGCCGCGGTACGACTCCCAGGTCCAGCCGAGCGTGCGGCGGGCCATGATCCCGACGGCGTGCCGGCGGTAGCTCGCCGTGCCGCGCACATCGTCGATCGGGTTGGCGGCACCGGAGGCGAGCTCCGCGAACTGCTTGGCGATCGAGGGGGTGATGATCTTCTTGCTCTCCCAGAAACCGCCCTCTTCGAGGGCCGCGTTCAGGAAGTCCTCGGCCGCTTTCGCCCGAACGGGGGTGGGAGCGGCGGAGCCGATGCCGGTCCGCACGGTGCGGGTTCCGGGGTGCAGCGCGATGCCGAAGGCGCACACGGCGATGACCATCGCGTTGCGGGTGCCGACCTTCGAGTACTGCTGCGGGCCATCCGCCTTCTTGATGTGGACGGACTTGATGAGCTCGTCCGCGGCGAGCGCGTTCCGCTTCACGCCGGTGTAGAAGTCGTCGATCGGGATCAGGCGGGAGCCCCGCACGGACTCCACCTCGACCTCGCAGTCGGCGGCGAGCAGGGCCGGGTGGGCGTCGCCCGCGGGGGACGCGGTGCCCAGGTTGCCGCCGACGCCGCCGCGGTTGCGGATCTGCGGGGAAGCGACCGTGTGCGAGGCGAGCGCGAGGCCGGGGAGCTCCGTGCGGAGCTCCTCCATGATCTGCGTGTACGGGACGGAGGCGCCCAGCTGGACCGTCTCCTCGCCCACCTCCCACTCGCGCAGTTCGACGATGCGGTTGAGGTCGAGCAGGTACTCGGGACGACGGTGGTCGAAGTTGATCTCGACCATCACGTCGGTGCCACCCGCAATCGGCACAGCCGTGGGGTGCTCGGCCTTGGCGGCGAGCGCCTCCTCCCAGCTGGCGGGGCGAAGGAAGTCCATGAGGCTCTCTTCTTCATTCGTGTCGAGGGTCGTTCGCTTCGAGGGACCCGAGATTTCCGAATCAGAGGATTCCGTTTAGGCCACTCGGGCCGTTGGTCCCTCGACTGCTCGTTCATGTGCTGTTAACGCGGAGTGGGGCAAGTACACCGCTCGCTCGTCCGATGGGGTCAGTCACCGAAACCATGAAGGAGTTGGCTGGCCAAGCCGCGCGTCTTGTAGATTCGTATGAAGAACGGGCCCCAGGAACCTCGCGGGTTCCCCCCGGAAACCGCGGCCCCCCTGCGACAGCGGGCCCCGGCGCTACAGAGCGCACATGTTTGTACACACCATTCGAGACAGATCGGCGGCGACGACACCATGCGGCTGCGCGCACTCCTGGACACCGACGCGCTGGGCCTGCGGCTGCTCGGCGGCGAGGACGAGCTGGACCGCACCGTGCGCGGTGTGATGACCACGGACCTGCGGGACCCCAGCCGCTATCTGGCCGGGGGCGAGCTGGTCCTCACCGGCCTCGCCTGGCGCCGTGACGCCTCGGACACCGAACCCTTCGTCCGCATCCTCGCGAGCGCGGGGGTCGCGGCCCTCGCCGCCGGTGAGGCCGAGCTCGGGGACATCCCCGACGACATCGTCGACGCCTGCGCCCGGCACCGCCTGCCGCTCTTCGCGGTCAACGAATCCGTGGCCTTCGCGACCATCACCGAGCACGTGGTGCGCCAGGTCTCCGGCGAGCGCGCCGGGGACCTCGCGGCCGTCGTCGACCGGCACCGCCGCCTGATGACCTCGGGCCCCGCGGGCGGCGGCCCCGACGTCGTCCTCGACCTGCTCGGCACCGACCTGGACCTGCGGGCCTGGGTGCTCTCGCCCGCGGGGCGCGTGATCGCCGGATCCGGCCCCGCGGGCACCGCCCTGCCCGGGCCGCTCTGCGCGCGGCTGGCCGGCGAGCACCTGGCGGCCGTCCGGACGGGCCGGCGCGGACCGCACCGCGTCACGGTGGACTCGCTCACGTACTCGCTGTTCCCCATTCGGACCAGTGGGCGCGGCACGGCCGGCGCCTCGCGCGACGTGCGCGAGTCGGTGCTCTCCGACTGGGTGCTCGCCGTGGAGGCCGACGCGGGCGACTGGCCCGAGGAGCGGCTCGACCTGCTGCAGGGCGTGACGCAGCTGATCGCGGTCGAGCGCGACCGGCGCGACGCGGCCCGCACGGTGCGCCGCCGCCTGGCCCAGGAGGTCCTGGAGCTGGTGCAGACGGGCGCGGCGCCCGCGGAGATCGCGGCGCGGCTGCGCGTCGCCGCCCCGGTGCTCCTGCCGGGCCTCGGCACGGCCCCGCACTGGCAGGTCGTGGTGGCCCGTGTGGAGTGGGAGGGCGGGGAGATCGACAGCGGTCCGGTCGCCCAGTCGCTCCTGGAGGAGATCCTCGTGGACCCGGCGTCGGCCGGGCCCGAGCCGTCCGACCGGATCGCGGTCGCGCACACCGGCGACGAGGCCATCGCGCTCGTCCCGCTGCCCGCCGTCTCCGGCGAGCACGACGGGCAGGAGACGGGCCTGATCGCGGACTCGCTCCTGGCATCCGTCCACGACCCGCTGTCGGCGGGCCTCGACGGCGACGGCCGCCTCACCCTGGGCGTCAGCGCGTCCGTGCACTCGGCGGAGGGGCTGCGCGGCGCCCTGGAGGAGGCGCGGCACGCGCGCCGGGTCGCCGCGGCGCGCCCCGGCCGGGTCTGCGCGGCCGGGCACCAGGAGCTGGCCTCGCACGTGCTGCTGCTGCCGTTCGTCCCGGACGACGTGCGCAGGGCGTTCACCGCGCGGCTCCTGGACCCGCTGCGCGAGTACGACTCGCGCCACCGCGCCGAGCTCATCCCGACCCTGGAGGCCTTCCTCGACTGCGACGGATCGTGGACGCGCTGCGCCGCGCGCCTGCACCTCCACGTCAACACGTTGCGCTACCGGGTGGGCCGCATCGAGCAGTTGACGGGCCGTGACCTCTCGCGCCTGGAGGACAAGCTCGACTTCTTCCTCGCGCTGCGGATGAGCTGAGGTCATCGGGGTACGGAGCCGGCCGGCGGCCGCGGGGCGCCGGCCGCCCGGGCCCCGTTCCCTGCCCGCCCTTTGTGAATTCTTTCACCCAGCCTCTTGGCCCGGTGCCGCGATCCATGCTGAGATTCGCCCACGACTCAACAGCTCAATGGGGTGCTCGGGGAGGGCAACGTGGCGCATACCGCCATGTCTGGTACCGGAACGACTGCAGGGGACGATCCACTCCAGACCGCGGTATGGCGGCTGCGCTCGCGCGGCTGCTGGACCGACGCGGCAGCGCTGCTCGCCTCGCGGGCCGGGGCGGCCGCGGCACTCCAGAGGACGGCGCTCCTCGTCGAGCGGTGCCTGTTCACCGGGGAGGGCTGGGGCGAGGCCGAGGACGGTCTGCGGACCGCGGAGGCGCTCGCCGAGGACGACGGCGACCGGGGCGCCGCGGCCTGCGAACGAGGTCAACTGGCTTACGCGTCAACGGTCCTGGGCGTACGCGACCGGGCCGACGAGGCGCGTACGGCGCTCGGCAGGGCGGCCGCGCTGCTCCCCCCGAACGCCCCGGGACGGCCACTGCTCGACTTCCGCAGAGGCCTGATCGCGGAGCACATCGCCCACTCGCCGCAGTCCGCGAAGGCCGCGTACCGCAGGGCGCACGCGGGCGCCACGGCGCACTCCGACCCCCTGCTGCTCTCCTTCACCTGGCGCCATCTGGCCGGACTTGCCCTGCGCGACGGGGAGTTGGCGGAGGCGCGGCACGGTTTCACGGAGTCCCTGCGCATCCGCGAGGAGCTCGGCTACCTGGTCGGCACGGCCCCCGCGCTCGCCGCCCTCGCGGACGCGGAGCCGGAGCCCGAGGCCACCCGGCTGCGCGCCGAGGCCACCCGCCTGTTCCGCCTCCTGGGCGGCGTACCGTCCTGGCTCGCCCAGCATCTGCAGCCGCCGGCCGCCGCGGTGTAGCTCACGGCCGCCGGGCCCCGCCGGGGTCCGGGGTCAGCCCCCGGCCCCCGTGAAGTGCTCCTTGACCAGCGACGAGACCACGCCCAGGTCCTGGACGGTGAGCGCTTCGAGGAGGGCCATGTGCTCGGCCGCGTCCGCCACCAGGTCGGCCCTGCGGCCCGCGACGGGGCCGCTCGCCAGGGGCCACTGCGAGCGCCGGTGCAGGTCCTCCGCGACCTGCACCAGCTGCTGGTTGCCCGACAGGGAGAGCAGCGCGCCGTGGAAGGCGCGGTCCGACTCGGCGTAGCGCGCGAGGTCGCCGCCCGCCGCCGCGGTCGCGGTCGCCTCGGCCAGCGGCCGCAGTTCGGCCCAGCGCGCGGCGGGCACCGTGCGGGCGAGCCGCAGCATCACGGGTACCTCGATCAGCGCCCGCACCTCGGCCAGCTCCGCGAGCTCCCGCGTGCTGCGCTCGGTGATCCGGAACCCGCGGTTGGGGACGACCTCCACCGCGCCCTCGACGGCCAGCTGCTGCATGGCCTCGCGGACGGGTGTCGCGGAGACGCCGAAGCGCTCGCCGAGGGCGGGCGCCGAGTACACCTCGCCGGGTGCGAGCTCGCCGCCGACGAGGGCGGCGCGCAGCGCGGCGAGGATCTGCCCGCGCACGGAGCTGCGCCGGACCGTGCGGCGGGGCCCGGGGACGGCGACCGTGTGTTCGCTCCGGTTCGCGGCGGGCCCGCGCGTCTCGGCCCCCGCCTGTTCCGGCACCCGGACGCGCGGCTCCCCGGCCAGGGGACCCCCCTCGCGTGCTCCGGTCTGCTCCACGACGTTCCGCCCCGCTTCTGACTGCTCCGAAAGGTACGAGAGGCACCATAGGCGGACAGGACCGGAGTTGAAACCTCGATCACGTCGGGTAAGGTAAGGCTAACCTGCTATCGATCGCGATTCGGTGGTCCCCCGCATGTCCGTACCCACCCTGTCCGCACCCGCCCTGGGCGCCCGCAGTGCCGTAGCGGACTCGTACGCCCGCCTCGCCGAGGTGTACTCCGGACTGCACATCACCGAGCTCGCTCACGCGGAACGGCCCCCCCAGGGCGGCGGCTGGGTCACCGCCGCCCGGCTCGCGGAGGGCGGGGCCGACCTCGACGCGTTCCTCGCCTGGGACGACGCGCAGGTCCTGAAGGACTACGGCACCCGGGCGCGGCCGGACGTGGTGGCCAGCTTCGGGCTGCACCGCTACGCCTGGCCGGCCACCCTGCTCATCACGGTCCCCTGGTTCCTGCACCACCGCGTCCCCCGCTTCCCGGTCGCCGACGTCTCCTTCCACCGCACCCTCGGCCGGATGGCCGTGCGCGCGCGGAGTTTCGCCTGTCTCCCCGGCGACCCCGCCGCCACCCTGCCCGGCGCCCGTGTCGTACCGGACGAGGAAGCGCTGCGCGGGGAGGTGCGGGCCGCGGTCGCCGAGCACCTCGGGCCGCTCCTCGACACCTTCGGCCCCCGGATGCGGCGCCGCTCGCGCGCCCTGTGGAGCCTCGCCACCGACGAGATCGTCGAGGGCCTGTGGTACGTCGCCCACCTCTTCGGCGAGGAGCGGCGCGCGGTGACCGAGCTGGAGCGCCTGCTCCCCGGCGCCACCAAGCCGTACGTCGGCACGGCCGGCTTCCGGGAGCTGACCGGTCCCGACGGGGAGGCACTGCCGACCCGCGACCGGGCGAGCTGCTGCATGTTCTACACGTTGCGCCCCGACGACACCTGCGTCACCTGCCCGCGCACCTGCGACGCGGAGCGCGTCGCACGGCTGAGCGCGGCCGCCTCGACCGGCTGAGAGCCCGCGTCGACGGGCCGAGCGCCACCGCCGGGGCGGGCAAGCCCCCTTTCGCGCTCGTTTAATCGAACTCAACGCCTGGTCCCCCGCCACGAGTTCGAGCAAAAGTACGCCGTGTGTGCTTCCATGCACCCCCCTTGGCGTTCTCTTGCCCCGAAACCCCCTGCCTGCCATCGGGGTTGGGTAAATATGGCGCCCGATACGCCCTACCGCAACGCAAGGGACCCCCAGATGAGACTGACCGACATATCGCTGGACTGGCTGCTTCCCGGCGGCGTCCTGCTCCTGGGCATGCTGGTGGCGGTGGCGGTGCTCGCGCGCGGCAGGCGAGGCCACGGCAAGGCGGCGAAAGGGAGCGCGGGCGACGACTCGTGGGAGCGCACCGAGGAACGCCGCAGGCGCAAGGAAGCCATCTACGGAACCGCCTCCTACGTGCTCCTGTTCTGCTGCGCCGCCGTCGCGGCCGCGCTCTCGTTCCACGGCCTGGTCGGCTTCGGGCAGCAGAACCTCAGCCTCTCCGGGGGCTGGGAGTACCTGGTCCCGTTCGGCCTCGACGGCGCGGCGATGTTCTGCTCAGTCCTCGCCGTGCGCGAGGCGAGCCACGGCGACGCGGCGCTCGGTTCACGGCTGCTCGTGTGGACGTTCGCGGGCGCGGCCGCCTGGTTCAACTGGGTGCACGCGCCACGGGGGCTGAGCCACGCGGGCGCTCCGCACTTCTTCGCCGGGATGTCGCTCTCGGCGGCGGTGCTCTTCGACCGCGCGCTGAAGCAGACCCGCCGGGCGGCGCTGCGCGAGCAGGGCCTGGTGCCGCGGCCGCTGCCGCAGATCCGCATCGTGCGGTGGCTGCGCGCGCCCCGCGAGACCTTCGCGGCCTGGTCGCTGATGCTCCTCGAAGGCGTACGCACCCTGGACGAGGCCGTCGAGGAAGTGCGGGAGGACCGCCGCGAGAAGGAGAGCGCACGGCTGCGCAGGCGCGACCAGGAGAAGCTGGAGCGTGCGCAGCTCAAGGCGCTCAGCCGAGGCCAACGGAACTGGCAGGGCCGCGGCGGCCGTCAGGTGGAGGTGCAGGCCGTCTCGCAGGCCGCGGGGTCCGCGCAGGTCGGCGCGGACCCTGCCATATCGGCGCAGGAACAGCTGCCGGTACGCTCCCGTCCCTCCCTCCAGGCCGTCAGGAACGGCCCTGACGGCTCCGACCCCGTCGCCCCCGTCACCGTCGACCTGACGGCGGAGGACGACACCCAGGCCCTGCCCCGGCTCGATTCGCTGGAGCAGAAGCTGAAGGATCTGGAACAGCAGTTCGGCTGACCGCACCCGGTCCGGCCGGTCCGGCGGCGGTACGGCTCACGCCGTGCCGCCGCCGTCCAGTTCGAACCACACCACCTTGCCCACCCCGTGCGCCCGCACGCCCCACGCGTCGGCGAGGGACTGCACGAGGATCAGGCCCCGTCCGTTCGTACCGTCGTCGGCGTTCGGTACCCGCGGCTCGGGGCGGACCCCCACGAAGTCCCGCACCTCGACACGCAGGCCGCGCGGGCCCAGGGTCGCGGTGACGTACGCCTCGTGATCGGTGTGCACCAGCGCGTTGGTGACCAGTTCGCTGGTGAGGAGTTCGGCTGTCTCGGATCTTCCCGGCTTCCCCCAGTGCCTCAGGAGTTCCCTCAGGGCCCTCCTGACCTCGGACACCGCGCGCAGATCGGCTCTTCCCAGCCTGCGCGTGAGCTGTCCGCTGTCCGGTCCGTCCGGCGCCCCGCCGGTCCTCTCGTCCTGTTCTCTCGGCGAGGAGGCCCCGATTCCCCCGGGGCCGCCCCCACGTGACTGCCTCGTCATGACCCCCGCCCACAAACCGATGTCTCTGCCCCCCTGCTCGAACAACCTCACGAGATGCATGCCCCGGGCCCGTGGCGGCACGCTTGTCGAATCGTCAACCAATGGCGGTGGGTGCATCGCGGCGTACGGGGGGAAGTGAAGCGGTGGACCCCGCCGCTTCAGCCCCGAGGAGCCCGAGTGCACGACGACCGACTGCTGGTGGAAGGCCGCCTGGAGCGGGCCCTGCGCCAGTTCATCCAGCCCGCCCAGTACGCGCGGCGCACGCCGCTGTCCCTCTCCGTCTGGCACGCGCCGGGCGAGCCGGTGCCGGTCGCGACGGCCATCGAAGCCGCGTACGAGCCCTTCGAGACCGGCACGCAGTGGGGAAACCCCTGGTCCACCAGCTGGTTCCGCATTCAAGGTCGGGTGCCGGAGGAATGGCGCGGCCGGCGGGTCGAAGTGGTGATCGATCCCGGCTTCACCGGGGACGGTCCCGGCTTCCAGGCGGAGGGCCTGGTGTACGACGCGTCGGGCGTTCCCCTGAAGGGCGTTCACCCGCGCAATCGGCATATTCCGGTGGACTCCCCCGCCCGGGGCGGCGAGTCGGTGCACCTACTCCTGGAAGCGGCGGCCAATCCTGTCGTTCTGCACGACTTCGTGCCGACACCGCTCGGCGACGTACTGACCGCAGGCAATAGCCCGATGTACCGATTCGCGTCTGCCGATCTCGCCGTACTGGACGAGGACGTATGGCAGTTGACCTTGGACATCGAGGTGCTTTCCGAGCTGATGCGCGAACTGGACCCCGAACGTCCGCGTCGCCACGAGATCCTGCGCGCTCTGGAGGACATGCTCGACGCACTCGATCTGCACGACGTGCCGGGCACGGCGGCCGCGGCCCGCGCCGGGCTCGCCGGCGTCCTCGCCAGTCCCGCGCACGCCAGCGCGCACCGGGTGTCGGCGGCCGGTCACGCGCACATCGACTCGGCGTGGCTGTGGCCGCTGCGCGAGACGGTGCGGAAGGCTTCGCGGACCTTTGCCAATGTGACGGCACTGGCCGAGGAGTACCCGGAGCTGGTCTTCGCCTGCTCGCAGGCCCAGCAGTACGCCTGGGTGAAGGAGCACCAGCCGCACATCTGGGAACGCGTCAAGAAGGCCGTGGCGGACGGGAACTGGGCGCCGGTGGGCTCGATGTGGGTCGAGTCGGACGCCAACATGCCGGGCGGCGAAGCGCTCGCCCGGCAGATCACGCACGGCAGGCGGTTCTTCCGGGAGGAGTTCGGCGTCGAGACGGAGGAGATCTGGCTGCCGGACTCCTTCGGCTACACCGCCGCGTTCCCGCAACTGGCGAAGCTCGCGGGCATCCGCTGGTTCCTCACGCAGAAGCTGAGCTGGAACCAGTCCAACAAGATGCCGCACCACACCTTCTGGTGGGAGGGCATCGACGGCACCCGGGTCTTCACCCACTTCCCGCCCGTCGACACCTACAACTCGCAGTTCCACGGCGCCGAACTCGCCCACGCCGAGCGGAACTTCGCGGACAAGGGGCGCGCATCGCGCTCCCTGGTGCCGTTCGGCTGGGGCGACGGCGGGGGCGGCCCCACCCGCGAGATGATGGAGCGGGCCCGGCGGCTGCGCTCCCTGGAGGGATCGCCGCGCGTCGAGATCGAGAAGCCGTCGGCGTTCTTCGCCGCGGCCGAGGAGGAGTACGGCGGGCAGGCGCCGGTCTGGTCGGGCGAGCTGTACCTGGAGCTGCACCGTGCCACCTACACCACGCAGGCGGCGACCAAGCGCGGCAACCGGCGCAGTGAACACGCCCTGCGCGAGGCAGAGTTGTGGTGCACGGCGGCCGCGGTGCGCGATCCCGCGTACGTGTATCCGTACGACACCCTGGACCGGCTGTGGAAGACGGTGCTTCTGCACCAGTTCCACGACATCCTGCCGGGCTCGTCGATCGCCTGGGTGCACCGGGAGGCGCGCGACACCTACGAGCGGGTCCTCGCCGAGCTCGACGAGATCACGGCGGCGGCCGTGCGGTCGCTCGGGGCGGGCGGGCCCGCGGCCCTGAACGCCTCGCCGTACCCGCGCGACGAGGTCGTCGACCCGGGCGACGGCACGCTGGTGCGCGTCGACGTCCCCGCCCTCGGCACGCGGAGCCTGGACGCCGCGCGGGACGCGGGCCCCGGGGCGCTCGCGCACACGACCGGCGACACGATCCTCCTGACCAACGAGCACCTGAGCGTCACCGTCGACGCCGCCGGGCTGCTCACCTCGGTCAAGGACCTGGACGCGGGCCGCGAGGTCCTCGCCGCCCCCGGCAACCTCCTCCAGCTGCACCCCGACCACCCCACCCACTACGACGCCTGGGACCTCGACAAGCACTACCGGCGCCGGCACACCGACCTCACGGACGCCGAGTCCGTCGAGCTCGTCGAGGACGGGCCGCTGCGGGTCGCGGTGCGTGTGGTGCGGTCCTTCGGGGACTCACGGATCACCCAGGAGATCCGGCTCGCGGCGGGCAGCCGGCGCCTGGACGTCGTCACGGACGTCGACTGGCGCGAGTCGGAGAAGGTCCTCAAGGCCGCGTTCCCCCTCGACGTGCACGCCGAACGGTCCGCCGCCGAGATCCAGTTCGGGCATGTGCACCGGCCCACGCACGCCAACACCGGCTGGGACGCGGCGCGTTACGAGATCTGCGCGCACCGCTGGCTTCGGGTGGCCGAGGAAGGGTACGGAGTCGCCGTGCTCAACGACTCGACGTACGGCCACGACGTGACGCGCGAGGAGCACGGGGACGCGCTCGGCACCACCGTGCGCCTCACCCTGCTGCGGGCCCCGCACAGCCCGGACCCGGAGACCGACCAGGGCACGCACCGCTTCACGTACGCGCTGCTGCCGGGGGCGGACACCGGCGACGCGGTGGCGCAGGGGCTCGCGGTCAATCTGCCGCTGCGGGTGGCCGACGCGCCCGTCCTGCCGTCGCTGGTGAGCGTCGACCACCCGGCGGTCACCGTCGAGTCGGTGAAGCTCGCCGACGACCGCAGCGGCGATGTCGTCGTACGTCTCTACGAGTCGCGGGGCGGGCGGGCGGCGGTCGTGCTCGCCGCGTCGTTCCCGGTGGCCCGGGCCGAGGTGACCGACCTCCTTGAACGGCCGCTGCACGAGGCGGAGACGGATGAGGCGGGCCTGAGCCTCGCGCTGCGGCCGTTCCAGATCGTCACGCTGCGGCTGCGGCCCGCCTGACCTGAGCGGGCGCCGGGGCCGGGGCCGGTGTCACGGCCTCGGCACGTTCCGCAGGTTCGAGCGGGCCATCTGCACCATCCGGCCCACCCCGCCGTCAAGGACGATCTTGCTGGCGGAGAGGGCGAAACCGGTCACCATGTCCGAGCTGATTTTGGGCGGGATGGAGAGGGCGTTCGGGTCGGTCACGATGTCGACGAGGGCGGGGCCCTTGTGCGCGAAGGCGTCCTTGAGGGCGCCCGCGAGCTGCTTGGGCTTCTCCACGCGGATGCCGTAGGCACCCGCGGCGCGGGCGACGGCGGCGAAGTCCGGGTTGTGGTTGGCCGTGCCATAGTTCGGCAGCCCGGCCACCAGCATCTCCAACTCCACCATCCCAAGGGATGAGTTGTTGAACAGGACCACCTTCACCGGCAGGTCGTGCTGGACGAGGGTGAGGAAGTCGCCCATCAGCATCGAGAAGCCGCCGTCGCCCGACATCGAGACGACCTGCCGCTTCCGGTCGGTGAACTGGGCGCCGATCGCCTGCGGCAGGGCGTTCGCCATCGAGCCGTGGCTGAAGGAGCCGATGATGCGGCGCTTGCCGTTGGGGGAGAGATAGCGGGCCGCCCAGACGTTGCACATGCCCGTGTCGACGGTGAAGACCGCGTCGTCGGCGGCGAGGTCGTCGAGGACGGAGGCGACGTACTCGGGGTGGATCGGGACGTGCTTGTCGACCTTGCGGGTGTACGCCTTCACCACCCCCTCAAGAGCGTCCGCGTGCTTCTTCAGCATCTTGTCGAGGAACTTGCGGTTCGACTTCGGCGAGACGCGCGGGGTCAGACAGCGCAGCGTCTCGCGCACGTCGCCCCAGACGGCGAGGTCCAGCTTCGAGCGGCGGCCGAGGTTCTCGGGCCGCACGTCGACCTGGGCGATCTTGACGTCGTCGGGCAGGAAGGCGTTGTACGGGAAGTCCGTGCCGAGCAGGATCAGCAGATCGCACTCGTGGGTGGCCTCGTAGGCCGCGCCGTAGCCGAGCAGCCCGCTCATGCCCACGTCGTACGGGTTGTCGTACTGGATCCACTCCTTGCCGCGCAGGGCGTGGCCCACCGGGGACTTGATCTTCTCGGCGAACTCCATCACCTCGGCGTGCGCGCCCGCCGTGCCGCTGCCGCAGAAGAGGGTGACCTTCCGCGCCTCGTCGATCATCGCCGCGAGCTGCTCGATCTCCGTGTCGCCGGGGCGCACGGAGGGGCGGGAGGTGACCAGCGCGGTCTCGGCGGCCTTCTCCGGAGCGGGTTCGCCCGCGACGTCGCCGGGCAGCGACACGACGCTGACGCCACTGCGGCCGACAGCGTTCTGGATGGCGGTATGCAGCAGCCTCGGCATCTGCTTCGGCGTCGAGATCATCTCGCTGTAGTGACTGCACTCGCGGAACAGCTGGTCCGGATGGGTCTCCTGGAAGTACCCGAGGCCGATCTCGCTCGACGGGATCTGCGCGGCGAGGGCGAGGACCGGGGCCATCGAGCGGTGCGCGTCGTACAGGCCGTTGATCAGGTGGAGGTTGCCGGGGCCGCAGGAGCCCGCGCAGGCGGCCAGGCGTCCGGTGATCTGGGCCTCGGCACCGGCCGCGAAGGCGGCGGTCTCCTCGTGCCGCACCTGGACCCAGTCGATCTCCTTGGTGCGGCGGATGGCGTCGACGACCGGGTTGAGACTGTCGCCGACGACTCCGTACAGGCGCTTGACGCCCGCGCGGACGAGGATGTCGACGAACTGCTCGGCGACGTTCTGCTTGGCCATGCTGTACGCACCTCTCGACGCTGGTGAACCGTGGCTCACCCCGTGTGACCCGTGGACCCGGTCTTCACTCGTGCTCCGGCTCGGTCGTGCCTCGGGTCCATGAAGTCACAGGTGCGGCACTCATGCCTCCCAGACCGCGGCGGCCGTCCGGTCGTCGGCGTACCCCTTGACCCTGACCTGGACGTCGGCCAGGAAGGCGGCGAGCCCCGGCGGGCCGCTCTTCTCCCATCTGCGGGTGAGGTGTTCGGCCAGCTCGGGCTCGCCGCGCAGCGGTTCGGCGAGGCCGCCGCTGCACAGCACGAGCGCGTCACCCGGGCGGGCGACCGAGGCCCGGAAGCGGAAGGGCTCCCGGGGCGGCTCGGGGGCCGGTTCGTAGGGGCTCGGCGGGGTGGTGATGCCGAGGTCCATGGTGAGGTGGTCGCCCTCGGGACTCTGCGCGGGCAGCGATCCGAAGCCGACGACGGCGTCGCCCGTGGCATCGGCGACGCGGGGCTCGATGTCCTGCCACTCGCCGCCACGCAGCCGGAAGAGGCCGCCTGTGCCGACGCCGAAGAAGACCCGGGTCCGGCATCGGGGGTCGGCCGGCAGGAGGAGGCAGCGCAGGGACGCCGCGTACTCCTCCGGCTCCAGGCCCAGGTCGACGGCGCGGGCGCGGAGCTTGCCGAGGCTGCGGTCGGTGAGCCGGTGCAGGCCGGACTTCAGGTCGCCGCGCCGGGCGGCCCTGATGTCCTCGGCGAGGCGCCGGTGGCTGCGGCCCACGGCCCGGCCGATCCACGCGCAGGCCTCGGCGGCGGCGCGGTGCGCTCCCGGGGTCGCGCGGGCGCCGGTGGCCATGGCGACGAGCACCAGGGAGTCCTCGCCGCTGCCGAAACGGGCGGTGAGCAGGGAATCCCGGCGCGGCTCGCCGCGGTACCGGGCGGAGTCCCCGCGCACGGAAGCGGCGCGCAGCGTGCTGGTCCCGTACCGCGCGCCGTCGAGCACGGTGTCGGCGACGAGATCCCCGAGGTCGTCCGGGTCGGCGGCGGGCAGCACGGTGGGCTCGGCCTCGTAGGTGGGCGGCCCGTCCCCCACGTAGGCGAGGGTCCCACCGGGCGGCACCGTCTCCTCGCGCCGCTCTCCCGACGCTCCGGGCCCGCCGTCAGGACCACGGCGCCGGGCAGCGTCGTCGGGCCCGTACGACGCGGACTCGTCCCCGCGCGGCGCCTCCGTGGACGGCGTCGAGTACGCGCTGCCCTTCCCCGGCCCACCGGCCGGGAAGGTCACGGGCCCGCTGGGGGCGGCGGGGGGCGGGGCCCAGGGGGCGGGGGCGACGAAGGTGGGCGGGCCTGCGGGGTCGGCGCGCTTGTGGTCCGGGGCCTGGCGGGAAGCCCGGCCGTTCTGCGCGGGCGGCCGCCGGGGTGGGGCGAGTGGCTGGGGCGGATCGGGCTGGTCGGGCGGACCAGGTGGCTCGGGCGGGTCGGGTGGCTCGGGTGGCTCGGGCGGGGCGCCCGACTGGGGCTGCCGGCGCGGCGCCGGGCGCTCCGGGGGCGCTTCGTCGGGAGTCACGAAGGGTCCGGCGGCGGGGCCTGGGGGGCGGGGTGGGGTGGAGGGAGGCGCGGCGGTGGGCGGCGCGGTGGTGGGCGGCCTTGGTTCGGGGGCGCGTGGCGCGGGGTCGCGCTGCGCGGGGGCGTCCGGTCCGGGCTCGTATGACGCCGGGTCACCTTGCACCGCGTCGCGTGACGCGGAGTCACCCCGCCCCGGGGCGCGCTGCGCGGGGAACCCTTCCTGCAGTGCGTCCGCCGCCGAGGCGAACCTGTCGTCGAGGGTGTCCGGCGCGGGCGCGGGACCCGTGTCCGGCGCGGAGTCGTCGTACAGCTGTCCCCACCAGTCGTCGTCGCGGCCGGTGGGCCTGTCCCCCTGCTGGCTCATGCCCCTATTTTCCACCGCTGAGGCCGTACGAAAACGGTGCATCCGGAAAATTTCCGGCCGCCGGGGGACGAGGGAGACCGCCGGGCGGGCCCACCCCCCACAGGAGGACCGCCCGGCGGGGCCGGTGTGGCTAGCGCACGTCGTAGGCGCGGGCCACGGTCTGTGTGACGGAGTTGCCGTGGGCATCCGTCAGCCGGGACCTGAGCCAGACCTGTCGGCCGGCCGCGCCCGTGTGGTTCACGGTCGCGCGCCACGTGCCGTCGTGTTCGGCGGTGGTGGCCGCCTGCCACGTCTGGCCCTCGTCGTAGGAGTACGACAGCTTCGCTTCTGCGAGCGCTCCCGGCTCGTAGCCCGCGTGCCCCGTCGCGCCGAGTTCAATCCGCAGTCCGTCCTTCGCGGGCAGGGTTTTGCGGCCGTCCTCCGGGAGGCGGTAGGTCGGGAAGAGCATCGGGATGCCCTGCGAGTACACCTCCTCGTCGAGGTGCGAGCGGAACAACCAGGTGGTTTCCGTCCCCGTCGACCGGTGCCAGACCCGCGAGCCGATCTTCTGCGTGGTGAGGGTGAGTTCGTACGCGGAGTCCTCGGCCGGGACCGTGAAGACCCCGGACGGCCAGCCCGACTCGCCCACGACCTCACCGTCCCGCTTGAGCCGCACGGAGCCGATGTCGCCGAAGCCGCCCTGGATTCCCGCGTGTTCGGCGTCGGCCCAGAAGCCGGGCGCGACTCCGATCAGGTTGCCCTGCCGCTCCCCCGCGAGCACCGGATCGCCCGCCGCGTCGCGCGGGGTGCCGGGCACGAGGACCCCGTCGTACCAGGTCTCGTCGCGCCGCTCGCCCTTCTTGTACGTACGCACCGGGTCGATCATGAACTCGCCGTACGGGAAGCTGCTGGAGACCTGGTGGCCCCAGCCGGTCGTGCCCGCCGAGTAGTACTCGGTGCGCTTGCCGGGGGCCGGCACGGACGCGAGGTCGCCGAAGTAGATCTCCAGTCCGCCGGGCCGGGCGGCGGAGGGCAGGTCCACATAGTCCGTGGTCTCCCCCATCGCCCGGTACGTCGACCGGTTCGCGGCGAGGTCCTCGTCCCGCACCCGGTAGGTGCGGTCGTCGCGGATCTGGCCCTTCTCGGGGAACGCCAGGTTGTAGACGTAGGGGCTCTTGGCCGTCGCCTTCCATTTCAACTGGACCTGACCCACGTGGAGTTGGGCCAGCAGGTCCGCCGCCTCGGCTGTGGGGATGCCGAGGACCGGCAGCGGGGAGCCGGTGAAACCGGCCGACGGGTACCAGCGGCCGGGAGCCGCGCGGTGAGCGATGACGGCGAGCGCGCCCGCCTTCTTCGCGTCGGCCGCCACGGTGGCCGCCTGGCCGCTGTCCGGGACCTCGACGAGGGCGATCCTGCCCTTGACCCCGGCGGTGGCGAGCTCGTCCGGCGTGCCGGACCCGGCGTCGACGAGGACCGCCCGGCCGGTTCCGTCCAGGTTGGCGGAGCCGGTCGAGGCCGTCACGGGGTGCAGCGACTTGCCGCCCACGACGGCGAGTTCGGAGATCTGGGGAGCCTCCGCGCGCCAGTAGCTGCCCGACTCGAAGGTGCCTTCGGACGGCATGCCCTCGACGGACCGGTAGTAGCCGCGGATCGTGCGGGTGCCCGCCGCGGTGCCCGCGTGCAGCCAGTGGTCCTTGCCCCAGGACCGGGCGAAGGCGAGGGTGGCGCCGCGGACTTCGGACGCCTTGTCGGTCCGGACGGCGATGCGGTGCGCCTTGCGGGCGTCGAGCGTGACCGTCGTGTCCTTCGTGACCTCGACCTGGGGGCGGGCGATGTGCGTGAGGGAGTCCGTCAGGGCGCCGCCCGACTTGTCGCCGGTCGCGATGAAGCTCGTCAAGAAGTAGGCACCGGGGCGCACTTGGTACGTCTGGTCGTTGGCACCCTCGTTGAAGCGGCGCTCGCCGCTCGCCGTGTCCGTGCCGATGAGGTCCACCGACGAGGGCCCGTCGGCGGGCTTGCCGTTCCGGTCGACCAGCTTCACGCGGAGGCTGACGGTCTCCGGCTGGACGTAGAGGGAGAAGGGGGTGGAGACGCGGGTGCCGCCGTCCACCGTGGCGAGGACGCGCCCCGTGACGTCGCCGTACTGGGCGCGCTTGAGGTCCGCGTCGGGCGTGAGCTTCAGCGGCACCTTGACGGTGGCCCCTGCGGGGACGGTCACGGAGCGCTTGCCGAGCCGCGCGATGTCAGGGCCCACGGCGGACCCGTCGTTGCCGGTGACGCCCGCCACCGCGAGCTTCAACTTCACTTCTCTGTCAGTGGTGTTGGTGTAGGGCACGTCGACCGCGGTGCGGTCCGAGGAGTTCTGCGGCCAGCCGAAGCTGCCGCCCCGCACCGCGGGCGAGCCGAGCACCTGCTGGTCGATCGCGGCCTTGGCGTCGAGCCGTCCGCCGCCGGTCTCGCGCGCGTCGCCGGGGATCCGGCTGTCGGCGGACGACACGAGGGCCGCCTTGATCCGCTGCGCGGTCCAGTCGGGGTGGCGCTGCTTGACGAGGGCGGCGGCGCCCGCGACGTGCGGGGTCGCCATCGACGTACCGCTCATGGACTGGTACGCGTAGGGGCCGCGCCCGCCGGCCGCCGCGGCGGAGATGCCGACGCCGGGCGCGGCGATCTCCGGCTTGAGCGTGTGCGAGCCGTACGCGGGGCCGCGGCTGGAGAAGGGGGCCGTGGTGTCGTCGCGGTCGACGGCGCCCACGGTCAGGACGCCGGGTGCGCAGCCGGGCGAGGATACGGAGTTGAGGGCCGGGCCCGTGTTGCCCGCCGCGATGACGAAGAGAGTGCCCTTCGCGGACTGCGCCAGTTCCTCGGCCGCCGTGCTCATCGGGTCGGTGCAGTCGGTCCGCGCCGGGTTGCCGAGGCTCATGGAGACGACGTCGGCCTTCTGGTCGACGGCCCACTGCATGCCCGCGATGATCCAGGAAGTGGCCCCGGACCCGGAGTCGTTGAGTACCTTGCCGTGCAGCAGCTCGGCGCCGGGCGCGACGCCCTTCTTCCTGCCGCCGCTCGCCGCACCGGAGCCGCCGACGGTGGAGGTGGTGTGGGTGCCGTGGCCCTGGCGGTCCTCGTCGTCCGGGGAGTCGGTGAAGTTCTTCCTCGCCCCGATGCGGCCCTTGAGGTCGGGGTGTTCGGCGTCCGCCCCGGTGTCGAGCACGGCGACCTTGGTGCCCTTGCCGTCGTAACCGGCGGCCCAGGCCTCGGGGGCGTGGATCTGCCGGGTCGACTTGTCGAGGGTGGCCTCGACCTTGGCGTCGAGCCAGAGCTTCTTCAGGTCGCCCGCCGCACGGGACGCGGGGCTCGTGACGTCCGTCCAGAACGCGGCGGCCTTCTTCTTGTCGGCCTTCAGGGCGACACCGCCGACGGGTTCGAGGACGAGGCCGCGCTCGGCGCCGCGCGGAGTGGCGGGCAGCGTGCGGGCGACGTCGACGGACTTGTCGTACACGGCGATGAGCGGCAGCTTCTTGGCGTGCGCGTCGTCGTAGCCCTGGCGGACGAGCCCGGTGACGTTGAAGAGTTCCTCGTCGACGAGACCCCTGGCGATGGCGTGCTCGGCGCCCTCGGGATAGACGTACAGGTCCTTGCCCGACTGGCGCGTCTGGATCAGCGGAACGGTGCCCTCCGCGCCGGGCAGTGCGGCCGCCCCCGCCCCGCCCCTGCCGTCGGACGTCACCAGGATCCGGTCGCCGGTGACGAGGGTGACGACGGAGCTGCCGCCGTCCCGCGCGGCGCTCCCCGTCAGCGGCGGCCGCTCCGCCGACGGTCGTGGCTCGGCCACGGACGGGACGGCCGCGGTGACGGCCAGGACGGCGGCGGACGCCGCCCCCAAAGCCGTACGCGATATCGGGCGCATCGCTCTCCCCAGGGTTGACGGGCATGCGGAACCGCAGGCCGATTCGGCCCAAAGGCCGCATAAGCGGCCGCGGTTGGTGCTGCGGTGGCGTCACCTTGGCAGAGAGACGGGTGGTGCGGGGATGATGTCCCCGGGCGGGTTTACGCCGTGGCTGTTTCCCGCCACGGCGCCGTCGCAACGGAGCCGTGGGGAGGGACGTCGCCGCATGCTGGCAGCGATCGGTCTGGACGAGACGCACGAGTCGGCGTACCGGGCGTTGGTGTCGGTGGGCGCCGCCGACGTCGCGGATCTCGCGCGCAGGCTCGCGCTCGGCGAGCCGGAGACCGAGCGGACGCTGCGCCGCCTGGAGCGGCACGGCCTGGCCGCGCAGGCGTCCGGCAGGGCGGGCCGCTGGGTGGCGGCGCCGCCCGGCGTCGCGCTCGGCGCGCTCCTCACCCAGCAGCGGCACGAACTGGAGAAGGCCGAGCTGGCGGCCACCCTGCTCGCCGAGGAGTACCGCGCGCAGGCCGCGGAGCCCGCCGTCCACGATCTGGTCGAGGTGGTCACCGGGGCGGCCGCGGTCTCCCAGCGCTTTCTCCAGCTGCAGCTGGGCGCGGCCGTCGAGGTGTGCGCCCTGGTGACCGGCAGCCCCGTCGCGATCACCGGCACGGAGAACAGCGCGGAGGAGCAGGCCACGGGCCGCGGCGTGCGCTACCGCGTGGTGGTCGAGCGCACGGTCCTCGACCTGCCGACCGGCCTCGTCGAGCTGTCGACGGCGCTCGGCAGGGACGAGCAGGTACGGGTGGTGGACCGCGTCCCGACCAAGCTGGTCATCGCCGACGGCTCGCTCGCCATGGTCCCGCTGACCTCGCGCACGGCGGAGCCCGCGGCGCTCGTCGTGCACGCCAGCGGCCTGCTCGAATCGCTGACGGGCCTCTTCGAGGCGGTGTGGCGCGAGGCGCTGCCGCTGCGCATCGGCGAGGACGGCGGCACGCTCGTCGAGGACGCCCCGGAGGGCCCCGACGGCACGGACCTGGAGATCCTTTCCCTGCTCCTCGCGGGCCTGACGGACGCCAGCGTCGCCAAACAGCTCGACCTGGGGCTGCGCACGGTGCAGCGCCGGGTGAAGCGCCTGATGGAGCTGGCGGGTGTCACGACGCGGCTCCAGCTGGGCTGGCACGCGTACGAGAGGGACTGGGTGTCACGGCGCTCCCGGCCGCCCCAGGACTGACCCACGCCCTCTTCCGCCACCTCGCCAGCCCCGACCTGACCTGCGGTTTCGCGGAATCTCAGGCACGCTTGACGGATGGGAGCGTGGGAACTCCTGCTGGTCGGCGTGGTGATGCTGCTCGGCCTGTGCGGAGTGCTGGTGCCCGGCGTACCGGGGTCGTGGCTGGTGTGGGCCGCGGTCCTGTGGTGGACACTGTACGAGCCGAACGGCCTCGCCTGGGGCATCCTCGTCGGCGCGACCGTGGTGCTGCTCGCGGCGCAGGCGGTGCGCTGGCAGCTGCCGCCCCGACGGCTGCGGGAGAGCGGCGCGACGCCCCGGATGGCGGTCTTCGCCGGGGCCGGGGCGCTGCTCGGCTTCTGCGTGGTGCCGGTGATCGGGGCGATCCCCGGCTTCATCGGCGGGATCTACGCGGGTGAGCGGCTGCGGCTCGGGCGGCACGGCGAGGCGGCGGCCGCGACGCGGACGGCCCTGCGGATGGGCGGGAGCAGTGTGCTGACCGAGCTGTTCGCGTGCCTGCTGATCGTGGGGGCGTGGCTCGGGGCGCTCATCTGGGGCTGAGGTGAGGCCGGGCTCACCTGGGGCTGAGGTGCGGCCGGGCTCACCTGTCGCCCTGTGCCACTCACCGGTCGTCCTGTGCCACTCACCTGTCGTCCTCTGCCAGATGGCGCAGGGCGTACGAGCGCCACGGGCGCCAGGCGTCGACGGCGGGTTCCGGCTCCCCCGGCAGGTCCACGTCGGGATCGCCGAGGGCCCGCATCCGGATGAGCGCCGCGGTCCGCGCCTCCATGCCGGGCAGGGCGAGAAGCCCCGCCTCCGCGTCGTCGCGGTCCGCGCCCGCGTCCAGGCGCAGGGAGCCGTCGGCGAGCGCCGCGGCGAGGGCGCCGAGCGTGCCGGGCTCGGCCGCGAGGTCGGCCGGGGCGGGAAAGACGTGGCTGAGCCGCCCGCACGCGGCGTCGAGCACCTTGCCGTACCGCTGGACGAGGCGCTCGGCGCCCGCCCGCCCCACCAGCGCACGCACCGCGAACTCGTCCGGGTCGGCGGCGCCGGGCGACCTGAGCCCCGGCCGGGCGGCGACGAGCGGGGCGAGGCGGGGGTCGGCGCCGAGCCGCTCGTCCACGGCGTACGGATCGGCGTCGAGGTCGAAGAGGCGGCGCAGCCGCTGCACGGCCGTGGTGAGGTCGCGCAGATCGGTCAGGTGCAGCCGGGCGTCGAGCCAGCCGCCGCGGTGCACGGCCTCGGTGCTCGACCCGCCGCCGGTCCCCGTGGTGACGTCGTTGTGCGCCTCCTCGACGGCCACGATGCCTGTGCCGTACGGCAGCCGGAGCGTACGCCGGTAGGTGCGGGCGCCCCGTTCCCCTGCGACCTCCTCGATCCCGGTGACCGCCTCGGCGGCGAGCAGGTCGAAGACGGCGTCGGCACGGTAGGGGCCCCGGTGGGCCAGGCGCAGCGGGATGCCGGCGGCGGGCGTGGGCCGGGCCGCGCCGCGCCGGGGGGCGGCGGCGCGCAGCGCGGTCGGCGTCAGCGCGTACACCGCCTTGACGGTGTCGTTGAACTGCCGGACGCTCGCGAACCCGGCGGCGAAAGCGATCTCCGTGACCGGCAGCTCCGTGGTCTGCAGCAGCACGCGGGCGGTGTGCGCGCGCTGCGCCCGCGCCAGGGCGACGGGGCCCGCGCCCAGCTCGGCGGTGAGCTGACGCTGCACCTGCCGGGCGCTGTAGCCCAGGCGCCCGGCGAGCCCCGGCACGCCCTCGCGGTCGACGACGCCGTCGCCGATCATGCGCATGGCGCGGCCCACCACGTCGGCGCGTACGTTCCAGTCGGCGGACCCGGGGACGGCGTCCGGCCTGCAGCGGCGACAGGCGCGGAAGCCGGACGTCTGGGCGGCGGCCGCGGTGGTGTAGAAGCGGACGTTCTGCCGCTTGGGGGTGACGGCGGGACAGCTGGGCCGGCAGTAGATCCCGGTCGTCTCGACGGCGAAGAAGAACTCCCCGTCGAAGCGGGCGTCCCGGCTGCGCACGGCCTCGTACCTGGTCTCTTCATCGATCACCCCCTCATTGTGATCCGCGCCCCTCCCCTCGGCTGGCGGATTTCGGACACGACCTTTTCAGGGGCGCGGGGAACGGCGCGGTCTTTTGGGGGCGCGGGGAACGGCGCGGCCTCTTGGGGGCGCGGGGAACTGCGCGATCTCTTGGGGGCGCGGGGAACTGCGCGATCTTTCAGGGGCGCGAGGAACCGCGCGACCAGCCACCCCCGCCCCGCAGATCCCCACGCACAGATCCCCACGCACCCACCCCGCCCGAGCTCAGCGCAAGCGCCCCCGCTTGGCCTCCATCGCCGCCTTCCCCTCCGCCCCCCGCAACCGCCACTGCCTCCGCATCTCCGCCCGCGCCCGCGCATCCGTCTTGGCGACGATGCGCTGGTTCTCGCGGATCAGCTTGCGGTAGCTGTCGAGACGGCGCTCCGGCAGCGTGCCGTCCTCGACGGCGCCGAGCACCGCGCACCCCGGCTCCGCGCCATGGGCGCAGTCGTGGAACCGGCAGCGCTGCGCCAGCTCCTCGATCTCGGAGAAGACCTGCCCGACGCCGCTCTCGGCGTCCCACAGGCCCACGCCGCGCAGCCCCGGGGTGTCGATGAGGACCCCGCCGCCGGGCAGCGGGATGAGGTTGCGCGTCGTCGTGGTGTGCCGCCCCTTGCCGTCGACGTCACGGATCGCCCGGACCTCCATGACGTCGGCGCCGGCAAGCGCGTTGGCCAGCGTCGACTTGCCGGCGCCGGACTGACCGAGCAGCACCGACGTGCCGCCGGAGACGACGGCGGCGAGGACGTCGACGCCCTCCCCGGTGGCGGCGCTGACCGGGAGGACCTGCACGCCGGGCGCCGTGGTCGCCACGTCCTCGACGAGGTGGCCGAGCGTGGCGGCGTCCGGCACGAGGTCGGCCTTGGTGAGGACGACGACGGGCTGCCCGCCCGACTCCCAGCCCAGCGCGAGGAAGCGCTCGATCCGCGCGAGGTCGAGCTCCACGGCGAGCGGCACCGCGATGATCGAGTGGTCGACGTTGGCCGCGAGGATCTGCCCCTCGGACCGCTTGGACGAGGTGGAGCGCACGAAGGACGTACGCCGCGGCAAGTACGCCTGTACGTAGCGGGGGTCGCGGTCGGCCGGGTCCACGGCGACCCAGTCACCGGTGCACACGACCTTCAGCGGGTCGCGCGGGGTGACGAACTCGGTGTCGGCCCGCACGGTCCCGTCGGCGGTGACGACGTCGCACTGCCCGCGGTCGACCCGGACGACACGCCCGGCGACCAGCTCCCGCGCCGCGTACGGCGCGAACTCGGCCTCCCAGCCCGCGTCCCAGCCGTACGCGGCGAGGGGATGCGAGGAGATCCCCGAAGAGAACGGGGAAGAGAACGGCGAAGAGGAGGACGAGGAAGACGGAAGAGAAGAAGAGGAAGACAAGGGGTGACCCTTCACAGGGGCGGCCCCGGCGTCCGCGCACGGTCGGCGCGGAGGTCGATCAGATCAGCCGGAGGCCACGGAGGTGGACTTGATGAACTTCCGGATGCGGGCAGCGCCCATCGCAACGACAGCCATCGGTCAACACCTCCAGTCCCAGCGCGGTCGGTCCGGACGGCCATGCGGCCTCCCGGGAACATCCCGGAGCCTAGCCACCGCCCCGAACCCGACGCCACCGCTTTTTCGACGGCCTCCCCGGCCGGTCCCCGCGCCCCCCACGCACGAGTTCTGTGACACCACCCCGGCGGCCCGGAGGTGCGCCTGCCCTCCCCGGGCCGACGGCCTCCGAACGGGCCGCAGGACGTCCGGCATTGAGCTGTTCCCTCAGCGCGGCGGTGGCTACGCTGCCTGCCACATTCGTGCCCGGGGGGGCGGAACGGGGGGACAGATGGCGATACCCGAGACACCGGTGGGGGCACTGGGGGTGCAGGACCGAGCCGCGACCCGCCGCTTGTGCGCAGGCGTGTACGTGGACGCCCGGTTCCGCACCGCGGTCATCCATGAGGTCTACAACGCGCGCCGGCGCCGCGTCGCACCCTCCTACGGATACGACCTGATCCCCGTACTGGCCCATGCCTGGCGGGCCTGGTGGCTGTCCACGGTCGAGGACGCCGTGCTCCTCGCGGTCTTCTGCGCGGCCCTCATCACCCAGCCCGCCGCCGCGTTCTTCGCCACGGCCGTCCTCGTCGACCTCGCGCTCCTGGGCACGTTGGCCGCGCGCCTCTCCAGTCGCTGGTCCGGTCTGCGCACCGGCACGGCGGACGACGAAAGTTCTCGTGAACCGCCGCCCAAGTCCCTGGAGAACGGCATGTACGTGGCGGCACTGGCCACCGTGCTTGCCCTTGCCGTACTGCTGGCGGACGACGGGATGCGGGGGTTCCGAACGGCCGCCCTCGTCGCGGTGGCGCCCTGCGTGGTCCTCGCGGCAACGGACGTCCTGCGCCAGCTCGCGCTGAACCGGCTGCGCCGGCACCTGGAGATGAACCGGCCCTCGCGGACCAGCCGGCGGCTCTCCGTCATCGACGGCCAGCAGCGGCACCCCATGGTGGTGTACTCGGGGAACGAGCCGTTCATCGGCAGTGGCCGGCGCCTGAGGACATGGTCCTTCGCCCAACGCCTGGTGGAAACAAAGGGGATCGGCGGCGAGAAGGATGTGGAGTTCGCGAAGAAGCCCTTCCCTACCTGGGATCTTGTCGAAGAACTCCGGCAGGCCATCACCGCGTTGGGCACAGAAGAGGATCCCGAGACCCGGCTGCCCGGCCTCATCGTGGACGATTCCCTTTTCGTGGAGGGCCGATACGCGCAGAGCTACGCGGGTGAGCTGACCACGGCGCCGGGTGCCGACCTGGTGCGGCGCATGCTGGACAGCCCCACGGAGACCGCCCGTCACCACCTGACCTGCCGGGTGGAGTCGTGGGGCGGCGACCTGGTGACGACCATCTTCGTTCACGTATCTCTTCAAGGGCGCACCCTCTACATCGAGTTCACCACGTGCGGCCTCGCGCCGACCAGGCTGGAGTATCACGTGGTTGATCTCGTGGGCGGGACGGGACGCATGGCGGCGTTCCGGGCCGCCTTCGCGAGTGTGCGACGCCTCCCGGCGGTCGCCATGGCTCCCCTCCGCCTGCCGGCCGCCGCCACCCTGCTGTTCGGGTCCGCACGTGCGGGAGCCGACTCCACCGCGGCAAGCCTCAAGCGCGGTTTCGACATCGGTGCCTCGCTCAGCGCACGGGAAATCGCCTCCATCGAGGCGGACGAGAGCTACTTCCAGACCTTCGATGTCGCCAAACACTCGAAGGTCATCGAACGACGCCTGCTGGCCACCGTCGGGGAATTCCTCAAGGAGCACGGTGTCGACACCACAGAATTCCTGCAGCGGGCCACCGCCATCCTGAACAACGGGATCATCAACACGGGTTCCGGGAACGTCGACGTCACGGATGCGGCGATGGGGCAGGAGACCAGCGTCTCCAAGTGATACGAGGGGAGATTCCGGATGAGCAACTACGGGATCAGCAACACCGGCTCCGGGAACGTCAGCGTCAACGGCCCCCTCGCCATGGGCAAGGGCACGACCGTGACGCAGCACGCCGTCCAGCCGCCGGCCGCCGCGGAGGAAGCCGGGACTGCGCCGGCCCGGGCCGAGGAGCGGAAGCCGAAGGAGCAGGTGTGGCACGTGGGTGTGGTCACGGTGCTCCCCGTGGAGACCCGCGCCGCGATCGACGAGCTCGCGCAGTGGGGTGCGCACACCGAACGGCGCACTTTGCAGGGCACTGTCTTCCATGAGTTCGTCCGCGAGGCCGGCGCCCGGACCATCCGGCTGTCCCTGACCCAGTCGCTCCTGCCGGGACAGCACTTCGCGGGCAGCGCGGTCGAGCAGTTGCGAAGGGAGTGCGCTCCGCGGCTGGTCGCGCTGGTGGGGATCGCCGGCTCCATCCATCCGGACGTGCACCTGGGTGATGTCGTCATCGCGCAGGAAGTCGTCCATTACGAGCCGCGCAAAGTAACGCCACAGGGTGTACTCCGCCGGGGCCGCAGCCACACCGTCACGGCCGGCGTCCAGCACGCCGTCAACAGCTTCTTCACGTCGCACGGAGAACCCTGGCCGCTGCCCGGCTCCTCCGGCCACCGAGCGCTGCGCGGCCTGATCGGCTCGGGTGAGGCCGTGCTCGCGGACGTGAGTGCCGATGAACGCCGCTACCTGCGCGAGTACAACGAGAAGATCCTCGCTGTGGAGACGGAGGGCGCCGGCCTCGCGACGGCCGTCCATTCGTCCATCGGCGAGACCGGAGCCGCCGAGGCCTGGCTCGTGGTCCGCGGGATCTCCGACGCGGCGAGCCCGGACAAGAACGACAGCCACCACCAGATCGCCAGCCGGAACGCCGCGTTCGTCTTCGCTTCGCTGCTGCCCCACCTCACGTGATCCCCAGACCGGCCCACGCAGCCGGCACCGAGCGGAAGGGAACGGGATGGCGGAGCCGGAGGAAGTGACGCTGGGACGCGTGCTTCTCGTGGAGTACGAGCAGCTGAAGGCGGAGCAGAAGAGCCGCATCGCCCTACGGGACAACCTCATCTACGCCATGCTGGCCGCGACGGCCGCGGTGATCGCCGCCACCATCCCGTCCACCAGCCGGACGGCTCTGCTGCTGCTTCTCCCGCCCCTGGCCGTGCTGCTCGGCTGGACCTACCTGGTGAACGACGAGAAGATCTCGGCGATCGGGCAGTACATCCGGAGCACTTTGAGCCCGCGGCTGAAGGGCGTGGCGGACCAGAGCGACGACGTGTTCGGCTGGGAGACGGCTCATCGGCAGGACCGGCGCCGAGGGACCCGCAAAAGACTCCAGCTCGCCGTGGACCTGCTCGCCTTCTGCGTCAGCCCGGGGGCCGCGCTGACCGTCTTCTGGGTCAACGGGCATCTCACGTGGCCGCTGTTGACGGTCTCCCTGGTCGAGAGCGTGGCTCTGGTGGCTCTCGGCGTTCAGATAGCCCTCTACGCCGACCTCGGCCGAAGCTGACCGCGAGCCGCGCGCCACTCGGGTGCGAGCACCGACCACACCTCGGTGTCCTGCCGTACGCCCCGGTACGGATCGTCCTCGCGGAAGTGGCCCTCGCGGGTCATGCCCAGGCGGGCGGCCACGTTGATGCTCGGTGTGTTCTCCGGGGAGACCAGCCACTCCACCCGGTGCATGCCGCGTGCCTCGATCGCCCAGTCGATGACGACGCGCACCGCGCGGGTGACCAGGCCGCGTCCGGCAGCGGCCGGTTCCAGCCAGCAGCCCGCCTCGCAGGTGCCCGTCGCCGTGTCGAAGGCGCGCAGGAGGACGCCGCCGACGAGTCGGCCGTCGAGTCGGATGCCGTACAGGCGGCCGGTGTCGGCCGCGGCCTTGTCGGCGTACACCTGGAGCCAGGCGCGGGCGGAGTCCAGGTCGGCCGTGATGTCGGGGAGTCCGACGTAGCGGCCTATGTAGTCGCGGCCGCGGTCCATGTGCGCGAGGAACTCCTCGGCCTGCCACGGCTCCAGCGGACGCAGGTCCGCCCCGTCCCCCAGCGATATCGCGAACATTCCCGTCCTCCACAGCGCCGCACCGGTCGCCCGGATCTTCGCACGGCGGGTACGCGAGCCGGAACGTGAGGCAGGCGTGAGCAGAACCGGGCCGCCCCGGGAGACGGTCCCGCGAGTCGCCACGCTTCGTAGTCGGCCGGAATCCGCTCCGTGACGGCCGCCGACAGCGCCTGCTCATCGGCGGCGATGGCGGAACGGCACCCGGGCGAGCAGGCCGTTCGCGCTCGTGGCGCTGCCACCGCGCACCCGAACCTGCCCAGACGCAGGCAGGTTGCGCGGAGGGGGTGGTTCCGGACAGATGTCGCGGCGCGGCGATCTGGCCGGTCTTGTCGTGGACGAAATAGATGCCCTAGGCATCCAATGGCACGGACAGAGGGAAGAACTGCGCTTGCGAGGTACACCCATGACGGAGTCAACGAAGGCGATGGAAACCGTCTCCTTCCCCCAGAACCGCTCGTGTCCCTACCACCCGCCGACCGCGTACGCGCCGCTGCGCGAGACCCGCCCGCTCTCCCGCGTCAATCTCTTCGACGGCCGCTCCGTATGGGTGGTCACCGGGCGGAAGGCGGCGCGTGAGCTGCTCGTCGACCCGCGTCTGTCCGCGGACCGCCAGCACGCGGCGTTCCCCTCGCCGACCGAGCGCTTCGCCCGGCTCGACGACCGTCGCATCGCCCTCCTCGGCGTCGACGACCCGGAGCACAACACCCAGCGCCGGATGCTGATCCCGAGCTTCTCCGTCAAGCGCATCGCGGCCATGCGGCCGCGGATCCAGGAGACGGTCGACGGGCTTCTGGACGCCATGATCGAGCAGGGCCCGCCCGCCGAACTGGTGAGCGCCTTCGCGCTGCCCGTCCCTTCCATGGTCATCTGCGCCATGCTCGGGGTGCCCTACGCCGACCACGAGTTCTTCGAGGAGCAGTCGCGACGGCTGCTGCGCGGGCCCACCGCCGATGACACCCAGCGGGCGCGGGACGAACTGGACGCGTACTTCTACGCGTTGATCGACAGCAAGCGCGCCGCACCGGGCGACGGGCTCCTCGACGAGCTGATCCAGCAGCAGCTCGCCTCGGGCGCGCTCGACCGGGAGGAACTGGTCAGGCTGGCCACGATCCTGCTGATCGCCGGGCACGAGACCACGGCCAACATGATCTCGCTGGGCACGTTCACCCTGCTCCAGCACCCCGACCGGCTGGCGGAACTGCGCGCGGGGCTGCGGGCCGAGCCGCCGCTGATGCCCGCCGCCGTCGAGGAGCTGCTGCGCTTCCTGTCCATCGCGGAGGGGCTGCTGCGGGTGGCCACGGAGGACATCGAGTACGCGGGCAGCACCATCCGCGCCGACGACGGCGTCGTCTTCGCCACGTCCCTCATCAACCGGGACGACATGGCCTATGAGGCCCCCGAGGAGCTGGACTGGCACCGCCCGGACCGTCATCACGTCGCCTTCGGCTTCGGCATCCACCAGTGCCTGGGCCAGAACCTCGCACGCGCCGAGATGGAGATCGCCCTTGGCACCCTCTTCGAACGGCTGCCGGGGCTGCGGCTCGCGGCGCCCGCGCAGGACATCCCCTTCAAGCCGGGCGACACGCTCCAGGGGATGCTCGAACTCCCCGTCACCTGGTAGGAGTCGGCCATGGCGAGCACGGCGATTCACGTGGCGAAGGACCGGTGCGTGGGCGCGGGCATGTGCGCGCTCACCGCGCCGCGTGTCTTCACCCAGGACGACGACGGCCTCAGCGAGGTCCTGCCCGGCCGCCAGGACGGCGGCGGCGACCCCTTGGTACGGGAGGCGGCGCGGGCCTGCCCGGTGCAGGCCATCAGTGTTGATGAGAGTTGATGGCCCGACAGCAGGCGGCGTACGGCGGGGGCTTCAGCCCGACAGCGTAGCCGTGAAGCTTCTGCCGTAGGCGTGATGGGTGTCGACCTCGACGCGGGTGCCGCCCGGCACCCGGCGCACCCGGACCTCCGGATCCCCGATGACCTTTCGCAGGGGACGGCCGGGGAGCAGCAACGGCACGGCGTCCCGGTCCATCGTCGGGTCGGACACCGCGAGGGAGACGGTCGCGGCGCGGCGCTCCCGGCGCAGGATGACCGAGGCGGGTCCGTGCACGTGCAGGCCCGCGGTCCGGTGCCGGCCGGGGGTGAAGGAGTTCGCGGCCGTCAGGCCGAGGCCGGAGTGGGCGAGGGCCTGTAGGCGCGCGGAGTTGGCGAGGACCCGCAGCGGCCCATGGCGGTGGGCGCGCAGCTGGTCCTCGTCGGCGTTCGGCACCAACGCGTAGGCGAGACGGGCGGGTTCGGAGCCCGCAGGTCCGTCGATCGTGATGCCGAGGACCGAACGGGTCACCTCCGTATCGGGGTTGGCGGTGCGCACGGCCCGGCGGCTGCGGGTGACCTCGGCCAGCGTCACCCGTACCGGCGGGGTGTCGAGGAACAGATAGCCGACGGCGGTCCCCTGGGTGGCGTTGGCGTGCCGCAGCCAGCGCAGGCCGGCGGTGCCGGGGCCGGTCCAGGGGCGGCCGTCGCGCAGCATGCCGGTGAGCGAGGTGCGGTCGGTCACGGCGGCGGTGCGGGCGTCGACGGTGGTGGTGACGGCGCGGCCCGCGGCGTCGCCGACGTCGGCGGCGAGCACCACGATCTCGTCGTCGAGCAGGAACCACGACTTCGTCGCCGTCGCGCCCCGGTAGACCACGAAGTCGTCGGGCAGCAGGTGCCGGTCGCGGTGGGCCACGTCGTTGGACTGCACCATTCCGGCCGCGCCGTAGGCCCCGAGGACGGCGCCGCCCGAGTACCGGTTGGTGCCGCGCGGGAAGTAGACGTACGCGTTCTGCGACTCGGAGGACGACGTGAAGTGGAGCGGGTGGCCGGGGTTGTCGTAGTACGGCTTGCCGTACAACTCCGGTACGGTGTGCCGCTGTTGGACGGGCGCGGTGACGCCCGCGAGGCCGTAGGGCGAGACCGTGGTGTAGTAGTCGACGCCGTACGCCTGCGTCTGGTCCTGCCCGGCGAGGTAGAGGTAGTACGCCCCGTCGCCCTGGAACCACGGCATGAGGTTCTCGCCGTTCATGTACTCGTACTTGCTGATCCGGTCCGAGCTCCGCGCGAGGGCGAAGGCGTAGCCCGGCCTGCGGTGCACGGTCTTGTCCATGGCGTTGAACGCGACGCTGCGCGCCGGGGCGTTGAGGTCCGCGGCCGGGACGGCGGCGTCGCCGAGGATGTCGGCGTAGCGCACGATGCTGACCGGGGAGACGAAACGGGCCGGGTCGATGGCGGCCCGCGAGGTGGCCCTGAGGTGCTTGACGTAGCTCTTCAGGGCGGTGGCCTCGGCGCCCGCGGCGAGCGAGGAGAGGTCGACGACGGCCTCCACGACCACCGCCGCGTCGGTGTACCCGGAGTCCGTGCGCGCCACCGCGCGGCCCTTGACGATCTCCATCATCCAGCCCTCGAACATCAGCGGGGCGAAGCCGTTCCGCACCCAGCCGGACACCGTCGGCACGAGCTCCTCGCCGTGGGCGAAGCCCGTGCCGTCCAGGATCTTGAGGGTCTGTACGACGCGGGTGAGCAGCCCCTTGCCGTACGAACCGGTGTACGCGACGGAGGCGTGCTGGATGAAGGAGCCGTCCGCGTAATGGCCGTCCGCCACCCCGTGTCTGAGGTCGTACGGGTCGATCGTGGCGAAGACCGTCAGCTGGTCGGTGAGGGCCTTGCGGATCCGGGAATCGCCGGGCTCGCCCAGGAGAGCGCCCTGCAGTATCCGGTTGGTGGTGATGTCGGCGAGGTTGGCGCCGGTGTGGAAGCGCGAGTCGAGGTCGACGTCGCCGCCGGTGCCGTTGCGGAGGTAGGCGTCCATGGCTGCGACGTAGGTGGCCACCAGCTCGGGGCGGTGGGCGGCCACCGCGTCGGCGAGCAGGACCAGGGTCTTGCTGATGTGCTGGGAGATCCCGATCTCCCAGTGGAACCAGTTGCCGTAGTACCCCTTGGACTGGTCCCCGTAGTAGTGCTCGTGGAGCCAGGCGAGCCCGTCGATCACCCGGCGCTGCACGGCCGTGCTGCCGTACAGGTCAGGGGCCATGCCCGGCGCGCGGGTCGCGAGGGCGATCTCGTAGAGCCTGCGGTAGGCGGTGTTCAGGTTGGCCTCGTCGGTGCCGAGGACCAGGCCCGCGAAGAGCTCACCCGCGCCCGCGTCGTCCATCGCCTTGAGGCCCGCCCGCGCCGTCTTCTCGACGGCGGCGAGCTTCGCGGCCGTCTCGGGGCGGGCGTTGGACGCGGCGGTCCCGGCGAAGACGGCCACGGTGTTGGCGAGCAGCCGGGCGCGGTCCGCCGCGGCGGTGGCCGCGCTCACCCGGCCCACCGGGACCACCGGGACCACCGGGACCACCGGGACCACCGCCAGGAGACCGGTGGCCGACAGGGCGGACAGCAGGTGTCTGCGGGTGATCTCCATGGCGGCCTCCAACGGTGACGTGCACGGCGTTCCGGGGGCGTTCGGCGAGCGGAGTCAAGCAGAGGTCCCCACCGGCGGCAAGGGTCCCGGCCCGCCGTCGCGCCACGGCGGATTGATAGCGTCCACTCCGGTCATGGCTCCGATCATGGTGCCGTTCACGGGGGAAGGGGAGCACCATGCCCAAGGAGGGCGCGTCGCGTGCGGCGCGGCGGCGCACCTGGCTGACGGCCTCGCTGGTGGGGGTGCTGCTCGTCGCGTCGTCGGTGACCTGGATCGCGGTGTCGCGGGCCGCGGACCGCGAGGACCGGTTCGCCGCCAACCAGGAGCAGTTGACGCGGGCCTGCGCCGGCCTGCTCCCCGACGCGTTGCGCTCCTTCGTGCCGGACGACGAGCGGGGCGTCCTCGACGAGTTCGGGACGATGCTGCGGCCCCGGCAGCCGAGCCGCGCGCTCCTGGACTGTTCGCTGTCCTGGGGCGGCGGCGGTGACGCCTGGGAGCCGGACGCCCGCGCCCGGGTACGGGCCGAGGCCGTCCTGACCCGCACCCCGCCGGACGAGGTCACCGGCGACTTCGGGCTGTCCCTGCCGGAGAGCGCGATGGGCGCCGTGGGCTCCGACGACCGGCTGCACGGCAGCGCGGTGACGGCCTCGCTGCTCGTCGACTGCCCGAACGGGCTCTCCGGCCGGGTCCGGTCGGCACGGGACCTGCTCGTCTCCGTGGAACTGCCGTCGGAGGCCGAGGAGTACCACGTACCGAAGGCCGACAAACGGCTCGCCGCCCGCACGGCGATGCGGGTCGCCGACTGGGTCACAGGGAAGCAGGGCTGCGGCGGCGAGCCTCTGGGCACCGGTGGCGCGCCCGCCTCCGCGAAGGCCCCGAAGCTCTGTGCCTGGCTCTCCCCCGAGGAGCTGCGGCTCACCCCCGGGAAGTGGTCGTTCGCCGGGAGCGACACGGCGTACAGCCGCCGCGCGGGCGAGTGCGCCGGCCGGTGGGACGACACCCTGGGCTCCCCCGGCGACCTCACGATCAAGGCCGCGGGCGCGCAGAGCTGGTCGGGTGTCCTCGCGGCCGGCGCGTACGACCGCTACCAGGACGGCGCACAGGTGCCCGACCCGAAGGCGCCGTCCACCGTCGGCCGACCGGTGACGGTCGAACGGTCCGGCGACGGCCCCGAACTCGCCCTGTGGGCGCGGTCCGAGTGCGTGGCGGGGCCGACCTACCACCGCGTCACGGTGATGCCCGAGTTCGACGCCGACTCCACGCTGGAGGACGACACGCTCGTGCTGGAACGGGCGGACCAGCGGCGGATCTCGCAGCGGGCGCGTGCCGTGCTCGACCGCTATCTGAAGGCGCCCGACGGCTGGCCGCGGCGCGCGCACTGCCGGGACACGAAGGTCATGGGAGAGGTGGCGCGGTGGCACGGCTGACGTGGGGGACCAGGGCGGGGCGCGTGGTCCTGTCGTCCTGCGGGGCGCTCGTCGCCCTGGCCCTGATCGCGGGCGGCTACTACTGGTGGGGCGGCCCGCACGAGCGCAGCGTGGCGCGGCAGGTCCTCGACGAGGCGTGCCGGGGCGTGCTGCCCGCGCAGGAGCTGCGGGCCGTGCTCGGCGACGGGCCGTACCGGAGCGGACCCGGCAGGTCCGGGCTCCGCGACGCGGGCCGTCCCGAGGAGCACGACCGGGGCGAGATCCGGCAGGAGTCGTGCAGCGTCAGCCGCGACACCGAGCACCACGCGGGGCACCCGACGCGCGACGCCTCGGTCGACGTCGACGTGCAGCAGGTGCCGGAACACGCGACGGACGGGACCTCCGCCGACCGGCCCGCCGATCTGCCGCGCGGCTTCGGCCCGTTGTACCCCACGGTCTCCACCGACCTGCCGCCCGCCGCCCTCGGTCACGGCTGGCACGGCCTCTTCAGCACCGAGGAGTCCAACGGGTCCTCGTCCGGCGACGGATCGGCGACCGTCGCGGTGCTCCTGGAGTGCGCCCGCGACGGCGGCGGCCTGCTCGTCACGGTGGGCGTGCAGGAGGAGGACGTCACCCTCGACGACCCGCGCAGGCGCACGGCGTACGCGCGGATCGCCACCGCGACGGCCGCGAAGGCGGCCGGGAAGTGGGGCTGCGACGCCGACCTGGGCGAGGCGCCGCGCACGGTGGCGCTCCCGGTGAACCGCGATGAGGACGTTCCGCTGGCCGACGCCTCCGGGACCTGCCGGGGGGTGCCCGGCCGCGGCGGGCGGATCTCCCGGGCGTGGGAGAGCGCGAGCTCCGGCGGGCCGGTCGAGGTCTGCGTCGTGGCGGGCGGCAGGACCGGCGTGCCGCTCCTCACCCCGCTGGACGAGGCCGACCGCTATCACCTCGTCGCGTACTACGGCCCGTACGCGGAGACCCAGCGCCTCGATTACCGGGAACACCAGGGCCGGTACGCCGAGAAGCCCGGCCCGGGCGAGGCCGCCGCGGGCCGGCTCGCGGGCGGCGGTCACTGGGCGAGTGCGACGTGCCGGGGCGGGGGCGGACCCGCGCTGTTCACCGTGCGGGACGACGTGGCCGACCGGAGTGAGTACGACGCCCGGGGCAGGCGCCACGCGACGAAGCCGTCCGCGAGCGACCTGGCGTACGAGCGGGCCGCGCTGAGGGAGTTCGCGGAGCGCTCGGCGCGGGCCCACGGGTGCGGGGCGCCGAAACTGCCCTGAGGCCCGGCACGACGCCGCCCCGAGGCTCCGCGCGGCGGGGCCCGCGCCGAGCCTGTCTTTGAACCCCCGCCTGCGCCCCGACGCCTGGCGCGGACGCCGGAGGTTCAAAGACAGGCCCTCAGCCCTGCCGGGTGCCGCCGCGGCCCGCGATGTGCGGGGGCGGGGCGATCCCGGCGGGCAGCAGGGGGTCGGGGACCGGCGCACCCCAGGTGGCGGTCAGCGGGAGGTTTCCGGCCCAGACGCCGAGCTCCGCGTCGGGGCCCTCGCCGTCCTCCGGCGGGCCCTGCGCGACCTTGACCGAGGCCTCCGCAAGGGAGAGGGAGAGCAGGGTGGTCGCGGCGAGCTCCTTGCGGCTGGGGCGGCGGGCGTAGTCCCACTGGCCGGGCGTGGCGTGCTCGGTGAGCAGGCGAAGGCCGCGCAGCTTCTCGTCGGGGTCGGTCACCCGGCGCGGGACGCCGTGGATCATCGCGCTGCGGTAGCTGACGCCGTGCTCGAACACCGAGCGGGCGAGGATCAGGCCGTCGATGTGGGTGACGGTGACGCAGACGGCCGCCTCGGGGTCGGCGGCCAGACTGCGGCTGGCGACGGAGCCGTGCAGGAAGAGCTGGGTGTCGTCGCGGCCGTAGACGGTGGGCACGACCATCGGATGGCCGTCGACGACGACACCGAGGTGGCAGACGAAGCCCGCGTCGAGGACCGCTTCGAGGTCGGCGCGGGCCAGCCTGCCCTGCTCGCGCAGGCGGCGGTGGCGGGTGCGGTCGGTGACGGGCAGGGTCCCGGGGAGCGCGGCACCGCCGCGGTGGCCCTGCGCGACCGGGGGCACCGGGGGCATCGGCTGCTCATATGGATCATTCACATCGCGACAAGTTACCGATATCGCGTACAGGAAGCCATGGTTCGACGAAATCCGTCGCCTCGCGGAACTTCCGGAACGGTATCCGCAGAACCCGGACAGCGCGTCCAAGCCGTCGCCGAAGAATCCAACGACTTCCGCCCCGCGACGATGGCGGGCCCCCGCCCCCGCACGGTCTGATGGAACCCATGGAGCTTCCCCACCACGAGGACGTGTCCCCCGCCAGCGGCACCCTGGCGCCCCGCACCTGGTACGCGGCGTCCGACGCCGCCACCCTCTCCCTCGACGGCCGCTGGCGCTTCCGCCTCTCCCCCACCGCGGACGCCGAGGACGAGACCTTCGCCGCCGAAGGGTACGACTGCGGCGCCTGGGACGAGATCGCCGTTCCCGGCCACTGGGTGCTGCAGGGCCACGGCGCGCCCCAGTACACCAACCAGCTCTATCCCTTCCCGGTGGACCCGCCGCGCGTCCCCACCGAGAACCCGACCGGCGACCATCTGCACACCTTCGACCTGCCCGCCGACTGGCCGCGCGACGGCGAAGCCCTCCTGCGCTTCGACGGCGTCGAGTCCTGCGCCCGCGTCTGGCTCAACGGCACGGCGCTCGGCGACTTCAAGGGCTCCCGGCTCACCCACGAGTTCGCCGTCGGCGAGCTGCTGCGCCCCGAGGGCAACGTCCTCGCCGTACGGGTCCACCAGTGGTCCGCCGGGTCGTACCTGGAGGACCAGGACCAGTGGTGGCTGCCGGGCATCTTCCGCGGCGTGACGCTGCTGCACCGCCCCGAGGGCTGCGCCCGCGACTTCTTCGTGCACGCCGCCTACGACCACCGCGCGGGAACGGGCACGCTGCGGGTCGACTCCGAGGTCCAAGGGCGCGTCACCGTACCCGAGTTGGGCATCGACGTACCGACCGGCGAGCAGGTCGTCGTACCCGTCGAGCCGTGGACCGCCGAGACGCCCCGCCGGTACGACGCGACCCTGGCCACGCCCGGCGAGCGGATCCCGCTGCGCATCGGCTTCCGCACGGTCGCCGTCGAGGACGGCCTCATCACCGTCAACGGCCGCCCGGTCCTCTTCCGGGGCGTGAACCGCCACGAGTTCCACCCGGAGACGGGCCGCACCCTCGGTCTGGACACCATGCGCGCGGACGTCCTGCTGATGAAGCGTCACAACATCAACGCCGTCCGCACCAGCCACTACCCGCCCCACCCCGCCTTCCTCGACCTCTGCGACGAGTTCGGCCTGTGGGTGATCGACGAGTGCGATCTGGAGACGCACGGCTTCCAGGCGGTGGGCTGGCGCGGCAACCCGGTCGACGACGACCGCTGGACGCCCGCTCTCCTGGACCGCGCGGCCCGCATGGTCGAGCGCGACAAGAACCATCCGTCGGTGGTCGTCTGGTCGCTCGGCAACGAGTGCGGGACCGGACGCGGCCTGCGCGCCATGGCGGAGTGGGTCCGGGCCCGGGACGGCAGCCGCCTGCTCCACTACGAGGGCGACCGCTCCTGTGCGGACACGGACGTGTACTCGCGGATGTACGCCGACCACGCCGAGGTCGAGCGCATCGGCCGGGGCGAGGACGAGGGGCCGCGGGAGCGCGGCGGGCTCCCCTTCATCCTCTGCGAGTACGCGCACGCCATGGGCAACGGGCCGGGCGGACTCGGCGAGTACCAGCGGCTCTTCGAGACGTACCGGCGACTCCAGGGCGGCTTCGTCTGGGAGTGGATCGACCACGGCATCGCGCACCCCGAGCACGGCTTCGCGTACGGCGGCGACTTCGGCGAGGAGCTGCACGACGGCAACTTCGTCTGCGACGGCCTCGTCTTCCCCGACCGGACGCCGTCCCCCGGCCTCGTCGAGTACAAGAAGGTGATCGAGCCGGTCAGGATCGAGGGCCACGGACCGGACGGCACGGTCGGCATCACCAACCTGCACGACTTCGCCGACCTCTCCCACCTCGCCTTCACCTGGTCGTTCGAGAAGGACGGCAGGACGGTCGCGGACGGCGTCCTCGCGGTGCCGCCGGTCGGGCCCGGCGGGCGCGCCGAGGTGAAGCTGCCGCCCCCGCCGCGCCGCGACCCGGACGCCGAGACCCAGTGGACGGTGCGGGCGACGCTCGCCGAGGACACGGCGTGGGCGCCCGCGGGACATCTGGTGGCATGGGCCCAACTGCCCGTCGAACAGCGCGTGATGCTGCCGGTGCCCGGCGGCGCGGCACCGGTGCGGGACGCGGCGGGGCGGCGCATCACGCTCGGCGCCGCGACGTTCGACGCCCGCAGCGGCACGCTCCTCTCCTTCCGGGACCGTGAGATCAGGGAGCTGGGCCTGGACGTGTGGCGGGCCCCCACCGACAACGACAACGGCATGCCCTGGCGCCCCGAACCCTCCGTGGCCGCCCGCTGGCGCGCCCTGGGCCTGGACCGGATGCGGCACCGCGTCGACGCCGTCGAGCCGGGCGCCGACGGCCTGACCGTACGCACCCGGGTGGCCGCGGCGGCGAGCGACCTGGCGCTGCGCACGGAGTACCACTGGGTGTCGGACGGCAGCAGGCTGCACCTGCGGATGACCGTGACCCCGCAGGGCGACTGGCCGGTGCCGCTGCCCCGCATCGGCATCCGCTTCGGGCTGCCGGGCGCCGCGGACCGCGTGCGGTGGTTCGGCGGCGGGCCCGGCGAGGCCTACCCCGACACGGCCGCCGCCTCGATGACCGGCCTCTGGGAGTCGGACGTCGACGCGCTGCAGACCCCCTACGTACGCCCGCAGGAGAACGGCGCCCGCGCCGGCGTCCGCTGGGTGGAGGTCGGCGGGCTGCGCGTCGAGAGCGACAGCGCACCGGCCTTCACCGCGCGCCGCTGGACGACGCGGCAGCTCGACGCGGCCCGGCACCGCACCGACCTCACGCCCGGCGACACCGTCTGGGTCAACCTCGACAGCGCCCGGCACGGCATCGGCACCCAGTCGTGCGGTCCCGGCGTGCTGCCGCGGTACGAACTGCGGGCCACGCCGGGACCGACGTCGTTCAGCTGCGTCTTCTCGCGTACGGACGAGTGATCCGCCGTTTCAGGCGACGGGGGCCAGGCGCTCCCGCAGGAACGCGACGACCCGCTCGCGCGCGGCGTACGCGGGGTGCCCCGGCACCTCGCGTACCTCCTCCGTGAGGACGGAGTGCGCCGACTTGGCGAAGCCCGCCTCGTTGCCGGGCGACGAGTCCAGCTCGATGACCTCGAACGCGTCGCCGAGGTGGCGGCGCAGCGTGGTGAAGCGGTCGCCCGGGGCCAGCTTGTCCTCGCTGAAGCGCAGCCCGAGCGCGCACAGGCCCTCGTTCTTGGTGCGGGCCACGACCGTGTCGAACTCGGCGCGGGACATGCCCGCGTCGACCCGGCGGCCACGGCTCACGGGCAGCGGCACCGAGGGCTGGCTAACCACGGGCGCGAGGACGGCGTCCTCCGTGGCGGCGGCCAGCGCGAAGCCGCCCGTGAAGCACATGCCGATGACGCCGACGCCCGGGGCCGGTGTGCGGGCCGCCAGGTCGCGGGCGAGGGCGCGCAGGTAGTCCGCGAAGGGGCGCCGGGCGTCGGTGGCGAAGGCGCGGAACTCGGCGGAGACGCAGAGCCGGGGGAAGACGCCGAGCATGTACGGCGTCGAGACCGGCCGGCCGGGTTCGCCGAAGGGGGAGGGGATCGCCACGGTGAAGCCCTGTTTCACCAGGTACTCACCGAGCCCGAGGACTCCCGGATGCACTCCGGGCATTTCGGGAACCAGGACGACGCCGGGACCTGTCCCCTTCTCATAGACATCATGCGTGATACTCGCCCCGGTGAACGGGGACTTGGTCCAGCCGGTGAGGTCCGCTGTCGGTTCCGAACCGGGCACGGTGCTCACTCCCTTTCGTCACAAGTGTCTTATGGGTAAGTGGAGTTCATGCCTACAGCACCCATGCGCGGAAGCACAGACCCCGCCGGGCACCCCGTGCCGCCCGGGCCCCCGCCCGAACCCCGGCCGGGGCGGCTCGTGGCGTGGCTGGGCAGACTCACCCCCGTCGCCGTGGGGTACGGCGTGTTCCAGGCTCTGGTGGGGCTGCTGCCCGGCGGGCTCTTCCCGGACCCGGCCCGCTACTCGCTCGCCGTCGTCAGCGGTCTCGGGACGGGGATCTCCGCCTGGCTGGCCGGCGCGCTGCTGCGGGCCAGGGCGGCCGCGGCGGACGACGGCAGGGGCAGCGGCCCGGGCGGGGCGCCCTCGCCCCGGCGCGGCTCCGCGGGCGCCGTGGCACCGGGTGCGGGGGCCTCGGTGCCAGGTCCGCTGCCGGGGCTCTCCACCGCCACGTACGCCGCCCTCGTCGAGCGCCTGACCGTGTTCGACGATCCGCGCGGCCGCCTCACCGGCTGGGCGCACGCCCTCGACGAGCAGCCGGAGCCGGACCGGCCGACCCCGACCGGCACCGCTTACGGGCTGCACATCGCCCTCGAACTCGGCATGCCCGACGGGCGGTTGCGGGCGCCCGAGCTCGTGGAGACGCTGTGGCGGCTGCGGCTGCCCGAGGGTGGCTGGTCGGCCCGTTCGCAGGGCGCGGTGGGGCGGCCCGAGGTGACCGCCCTTGTGCTCGGCGCGCTCGCACGGGCGGGCGCCGACGCCCGGCTCCTCGCCCCGGAGGCGGCACGGTGCACGGAGCGCTTCACCCGCGAACTGGAGCCCGCGGGCGCGGAGTTGACCCACGTCGTCACGACGGTGCTGCGCGGGCTGCTGCGCGCCGCGCCCGACTCGCCGGCCCTGCCGGTCCTGCGGGACGCGCTCGTCGACGGCGCCGTCACCGACCCGGCGCGCGGCCACCGGCGCTGCTGGGGCTCGCGTCTCACACCGCCGCACGGCCGGACGGTGGCGCCCTCGGCCGTGCACACGGCGCAGGCCGTCGTCGCCCTCGACCGGGCGGCCCGGGTGCTCGGCGAGGACGCGAACGCCCGTGCCACGCGCGAGGAGGGCATCCGCTGGCTGCTCTCCTGCCCCGGGCCCGCACACGACGGCTGCGACGACCTGGAGAGCGGCCACGAGACGGTGCGCAGGCCGCACCCCGTCGACGCGTCGCGCTCCGAGGTGCTCGCCGTGCGGCACTTCGCGGCGGCCTGGGTGGTACGGGCGCTGCTCACCCCGGACGCCCCGGCGGTCGCCGCCGACGAGGGCCGGGAAGCCGTGTGGCAGGAGATGCTGTCGGGCGCCGCCGCGTCCGTGTGGCGCCAGCAGGACAACGGGATCTGGACGTGGGACGGGGCCGATCTCGCCCACCCGCTGTGGATGACCTACCAAGGCCTTTCCGCACTGCGGGCACATGCCGTATGGATGTATCAGCCGGAGGTCTGAGCCCCCGGCGCGGCGCGTACGCGCGGATGAGGGGGAGGGTGCGGTGGGTGGTCGGCACGTCCACGACGCCAGGCGGTTCCTGCGGGAGGGCCTCGACGGGCCCACCGGGGACGAACTCGTGGAGGCCGCCCGCGCGGCCGTGGCCGAACTGGGCTCCCCGGGCGTCCTGTTGCCGCTGGTCCGGGAGCTGGCGGCGGGGGTGGGCGACCCGTCGGGGTGCGCGCTCCTCTCGTACCGCCACGTCCTCGGCTTCGACAAGCTGCTGCTGATCGACGGCGGTCCGCGGCACATGCTGCGCGCCCACGTGTGGCACCCCGGCCGGGGCACGCAGGAGGACATCCACAACCACCGTTCCCCGCTGGCCTCCTGCGTGGTGCGGGGCGCACTCGGCATGGAGCTGTACGAGCCCGTGCACACCGACACCGCCACCACCGCCGCCTCGGACGAGGGCCTCGACACGTCCTGGTACCGGGAGTCCCTCGCGGGCGGGGACGGGGACTGGCTCCTGGAGCCCGCGGGCGGGGCGCGGCTGCGCCTGACGCAGAGCGCGCGGTACGCGGCCGGGAGCGGCTACGCACTGCCGCCGCACGTCCTGCACCGCGCGTGGTGCGCCTCGTCCGGGACGACGGTCACGCTGTTCCTGGAGACGGGGTCGGGGCGGCGGCGCTACACGGACGTGTTCGCAGGACCCGGCGCGGGCACGGGCAACACGGGCACGGCCGACGCGGACCTGTCCGGGCGCGCGGTGGCGAAGAAGCGTCTTGAGGTGCGGGACTACCTGGCGGAGCTCTCGGCCCTTGCCGAGCTGCTCGGCTGACTCAGCCGAAGGCCTGGCGGACGATCTCGCGGTTGTAGTCGTCGATCTCGACCTTGCCGAGCTCGGCGGGGGCGAGCCAGCGGTGCTGCTGGTCGGGCACGGGCAGCGTCACGTCGAAGGTGAGGGGGCGGACCAGGAAGTTGTCCTGCCAGTTCTTCACCTCGTGCCCGCGGTAGGTACTGACGAAGGAGGACTCGCCGACCTTGCGGAGCACGTGCCCGAGCAGTCCGGTCTCTTCCTTGAGCTCTCTGAGGACGCCGTCACGGGGGCTCTCGTCCGGCTCCAGCTTCCCGCACGGCACGCCCCACACGCCGGGCAGGAACCGCTCGGTCTCGCTGCGTCGCACGAGCAGCACGCGGCCGCGGAACGCCACGACGGCCGCCGCGAGCCGGTTGTCACCGGGATAGTCCATGCCTTCCAACGTAGCGGGGATCGGGGGGTCGGGACACCCGGGGCGGCGGGCATCGGCCACCGTTTCGCGTTCTCCCTGGTCGAGCCCGAGCGGAACGTAGACGTCCGTCAACAGAGTGCCGTAGGCCATCACCCACACGTGTCGGCGCGGCCCGTGGCCGCACGGGTGTCCGTTTCCTTCAAGACCGGGCGCAGGGCCGCTGCCTACGCTGCGGGCATGGACAGCACACCGACTTCACCCGTTCCCCGCTTCGACCTCATCGGTCTGGTCGTCTCGGACATGAGCGCCTCACTCGCCTTCTACCGCAGGCTCGGCCTGGAGTTCCCCGACGGGTCCGAGAGCGCGCCGCACGCCGAGGCCACGCTCCCCGGCGGCCTGCGCATCGCCTTCGACACGGAGGAGACCATCCGGTCCTTCTCCCCCGACTGGCGGGCCCCCGCCGACGCGGGCCGGATCGGGCTCGCCTTCCACTGCGGCACCGCCGCCGGGGTCGACGCGGCGTACGCGGACATGACGGGCGCCGGGTACGCGAGCGAGCTCAAGCCGTTCGACGCGGTCTGGGGCCAGCGGTACGCCGTCGTGCTCGACCCGGACGGCAACGGCGTCGACCTCTTCGCGCCGCTGGAGTCGAGCTAAGCGCACTCGCCCAGCAGCTCGCCCAGCGGCATCCCGGTGAATTCCTTGACGTCGCGGGCGAGGTGGGCCTGGTCGGCGAAGCCCGCGACGGCCGCCGTGTCCGCGTACGGCAGGCCTTCGCGGGCGAGGGCGAGGGCGCGCTGCAGGCGCAGCACCCGGGCCAGCGTCTTGGGGCCGTAGCCGAACGCGTGCAGGGAACGGCGGTGCAGCAGGCGGGCGTTGACCCCGGCTGCGGCAGCGGTCCGCGCGACGGTGCGGCCCGCGCTCAGGTCCCCGACGACCTGGACGAGCAGCGGATCGGGCGGCTCGGCGTCGGCGGCCCGGTCCAGCGCGACCGCTTCGAGGGCGGCCACCGGGTCGTCCGCGCCGTCCACCCGCGCGAGGAGGCGGCGCACCAGGGACGCGCTCCACAGGTCGGCCAGCTCCACCCGCCGGTCCCGCAGTTCATGGGCGGGCACGCCGAGGAAGGCGGGCGCGGTGCCGGGGTAGAAGCGGATGCCCACCCAGCGGCCGCCGGCGTCGGCGGTGTCCGGGACGTGGGCGCGCGTGTCCGGGCCCGCGACGAACAGCCGGCCCTCGGTCCACAGCAGGTCCATGCAGCCGTCGGGCAGCACCGGACGGCTGCCGCCGGGGCTGTCCGCGAGCGTGCGGGTCCACACGACCGCGCCGGTCAGCCGGGACGGCCGCTCCCGGTATCCGCCGTCCGCGCCGGTCGCTTCAGCCATGGGAAAAGGCTACGCCGGGCCGCCCTCACGCCGCCCGCGAGGTCTCGGGGCCCCGCTCCTCAATCGCCGGAGGGGCTGTTTCCCCCGCCCCCGCTCCGTTTCGCGTGTTTCGCCTGCTTCGTGGGCTTCGCGGGCGTGCGCAGCCTCGACGACACGTCGTCCGGCGGCAGGAAGCGCGACCAGCGTTCGGGGAACTCGGACGGCATCACGGGGTCGTCCGGGTCGTCGAGGTCCGCCATCGCCTCGCGTGCGGCGGCCGCGCGGGCCACCACCTCCGCGGCCTGGGCCTCCCTTATGCGGTCGTTGGCGGCGCGCGCCGCGGCCGTCGCGACGGACGGCCAGACCCGGTCGATGGCCGCGTTGACGGCGGCGCCGACCAGGACCGCGAATGCCGAGACACCGATCCACAGCAGCACCGCGACCGGGGCGGCGAGCGAGCCGTAGATGGTGGGGCCCTCCACCGTGCTGGTGAGGTAGATGCGGAGCAGGAAGCTGCCGAGCACCCACATGGCGAGCGCGATCAGGGCGCCCGGCATGTCCTCCACCCACGGCGAGCGCACCGGCACGGACACGTGGTACAGCGTGGTCAGGAAGACCACGGAGAGGATGACGACGACCGGCCAGTAGAGGATCTGGACCACCGTCGTGGATCCTGGCAGCAGGTTCACCACCGCGTCCGGCCCCGCCACCATCAGCGGCAGTGCGACCGAGCCGATGAGCAGCGCCACGATGAACAGGCCGAAGGCGAGGATCCGGGTCTTGACGATGCCGCGCACGCCGTCGAGGCCGTACATCACCGTGATGGTGTCGATGAAGACGTTCACGGCGCGCGAGCCGGACCACAGGGCGAAGAGGAAGCCGATGGAGATGACGTCGGGCCGGCTGACCCGCATCACGTCCGCCAGTATCGGCTCCGCGATCTGGCTGACGCCCCGGTCGGACAGGACCGTGCGGGACGCCTCCAGGATGTTGTTCTGGACGCTGGTGATGGTGTCCGCGCCGGTCCACCGGTCGACGTAGGCGAGCAGTCCGATCAGGCTCAGGAGCAGCGGCGGCACGGAGAGCAGCGTGAAGAACGCCGCCTCGGCCGCGAGCCCCAGGATGCGGTACTCGACGCACGAGTTGACGGTGTCCTTGAGCAGCAGCCAGGCGGTCCTGCGCTTCGAGACGTTCCGGTAGAGAGCGCGGGCCCGATTCCAACGGCCCGACGGCCGCCCGGGTGTTTCTTTTGCCTGGTGCACCTCCTTACCGTAGCGGCATGGCAGCCAGCACCCACACAGTGACCAACCAGGCTCCGCCCCTGGTGGGATATGACGTATTCACGTCCGACCGGGCCCTCGTGGAGGGCGTCGAGCGGCATCTGGACCCGGCGCTCCTGGATTCCGCCCGCGACGAACTCGCCCTGCTCGGCCGCTCCGCGGGCTCCGCCCAGGCACAGCGGTGGGGAGATCAGGCCAATGAGAATCCTCCCGTTCTGCACACACATGACCGCTACGGGAACCGGATCGACGAGGTCGACTTCCACCCGGCGTGGCACCGGCTGCTCGGCAAGGCCGTCTCCGCGGGGCTGACGACGGCCTGGTCGCGGCCCGGCGGGCATGTGCGGCGGGCCGCCGGTTTCCTGGTGTGGACGCAGGCCGAAGGGGGGCACGGCTGCCCGGTCTCGATGACGCACGCGGCGGTGCCCGCGCTGCGCACCGATCCCGCGCTCGCCGCCGAGTGGGAGCCGCGGCTCACCTCGACCGTGTACGACGAAGGGCTGCGCCCGGCCTCGCAGAAGGCCGGTGTCCTCTTCGGGATGGGCATGACGGAGAAGCAGGGCGGCAGCGACGTACGGGCCAACACGACGCGCGCGCAGGCGCTCGCGGAGGACGGGACGTACGCGCTGACCGGCCACAAGTGGTTCTGCTCCGCGCCGATGTCGGACGGGTTCCTGGTGCTCGCGCAGGCCGGGCAGGGGCTGACCTGCTTCCTGGTGCCGCGCGTCCTTGAGGACGGTTCGCGCAACGTCTTCGCCATCCAGCGCCTCAAGGACAAGCTGGGCAACAAGTCCAACGCGTCGAGCGAGGTGGAGTTCGACGGGACGTGGGCGCGCCGGGTCGGGGACGAGGGGCGCGGGGTGCGCACCATCATCGGGATGGTGGCGGCGACCCGCCTTGACTGCGTGATCGGCTCGGCGGCGCTGATGCGGCAGGCCGTGGTGCAGGCGGTGCATCACGCCACGTACCGGGAGGCGTTCGGCGGCAAGCTGGTCGACAAGCCACTGATGCGCAACGTACTGGCCGATCTGGCCCTGGAGTCCGAGGCGGCCACGACGCTCGCGCTGCGGCTCGCCGCGGCGTACGACGACGGGAGCGAGCAGGAGCTTGCGTTCCTGCGGCTCGCGGTCCCGGCCGCGAAGTACTGGGTGACCAAGCGGTGCACGCCGCTGGTGGGCGAGGCGCTGGAGTGTCTGGGCGGCAACGGCTACGTGGAGGAGTCGGGCATGCCGCGGCTGCTGCGCGAGGCGCCGCTCAACTCCATCTGGGAGGGCTCGGGGAACGTCCAGGCGCTGGACGTGCTGCGGGCGCTGCAGCGTGAGCCGCTGGCCCTGAACGCGTTCTTGCAGGAGGTCGGCGCGGCGCGCGGCGCCGACCACCGCCTGGACGGCGCGATCAAGGGCCTGCTGACCGAACTGGCCGACCTGGACGGCATCGAGGCGCGGGCCCGGCGCCTGGTGGAGCGGATGGCGCTGGTGCTCCAGGGGTCGCTGCTCGTGCGGTACGCGCCCGCGGAGGTCGCCGACGCGTTCTGCGCCTCGCGGCTCGGCGGGGACTGGGGCGCGGCCTTCGGCACGCTGCCGCACAGTCTGGATCTGACCTCGGTGGTGGCACGCGCCACGCCGGAGCTCTAGGCCCTGTCGTCAAACTCGCGTCGTTCGCCCGGAGGGCGGCCGGCACGGGGGTGGTGCTGCGCCGACACGGCACCACCCCCGTCTCTCAGGCCCCTTGAGGAGCGTGAAACACCGCACGGGCGGTGTGGTGTCCACCCTCGGGCACCCCTCATGCGTTGGCCAGAGTTGCAGGAGGTTGCAACGGGCGGTGGCGGCCCGCCCGATTCATCGCCGATGCGTCACCCGGGGGCGTGCGCAGGGGGCACGATGAAATCCTGCCCCCCACACACTGGTCTGGCCGGAAAGGATCCAGTGGTCATGAACGCCCCCTCGACCGTAGACCTCACGCGGATATCCGCCATGGACCTCCCGCACGCCGCGCGGCTCCTGGAGGGGGTGCGCGACGCCACGCTCTCCGGGCGGCGGCCGCAGCTCCTGCCGCGGCCGGTGATCGGCGACTCGTGGGGGCGGATGATGCTCGTCGGGGTCGACCCGGACCACGACTTCCGGTCCCCGCCGCTGGACGAGGAGGAGCTGGCGGAGCGCCGCCGCGCCTCGCCGCTCGCCGAGGTCCTGCCCGTCCTGCGCGACGCCCTGGTCTCCGTGGCGGACGCCGCGCAGCACATCATGGTCGTCAGCGACGCGGACGGGCGCGTGCTGTGGCGCGAGGGCAGCGCGTCGGTGCTGCGCAAGGCGGACTCGTTCGGCTTCGGACTCGGGGCGGACTGGGCGGAGAGCGTCGTCGGCACGAACGGCATAGGCACTCCTCTAGTGGTGCGCCGTCCCGTGCAGGTCTTCTCCGCCGAGCACTTCGTGCGGACCCACCATGCGTGGACGTGCACGGGCGCCCCGGTGACCGATCCGCGCGACGGCAGGCTGCTCGGCGTGATCGACGTCAGCGGCCCGCTGCGGACCATCCATCCCGCCACGCTCGCCCTGGTCGACTCGGTGGCCAAGCTCGCCGAGGCCCGGCTACGGGACCGGCACGTGACGGCGCTCGGCCGGCTGCGCGCGGTGGCGGCCCCGCTCCTCGCGCGCCTCGACGGGCGGGCGCTCGCGGTGGACGCGCACGGCTGGACCGCCGCGGTGACGGGCATGGCCCCGGCGGACCGCCTCGCCCTCCCCAAGGCCTTCGGGGCGGGCCGCACCTGGCTCCCCTCGCTGGGTTCCTGCCTGGTGGAGCCGTTGCCCGGCGGCTGGCTGCTGCGCGTGGACAGCCCCGGCGACGCCCCGCAGCCGGTCGCCGCGACCCGGCTCGTCCTGGATGTGAGCAGCCCGCGCCGGTGGACGCTCTCGGTGCTCGGCGGCGCCCGCGACTGGACCCACGACCTGAGTCCGCGCCACGCCGAACTGCTCTTCCTGCTCTGTACGTACCGCACGGGGCGCACCGCTTCGGGTCTTGCCGAGGACATGTTCGGCGACCCGGCACGCACGGTGACGGTCCGCGCCGAGCTCTCCCGGGTGCGGCGGTACCTGGGCGGCCTGCTCGCCCACCGCCCCTACCGCTTCCACGAGGACGTCGACGTCGACGTGGTCATGCCGGAGCGGCCGGTGGACCTGCTGCCCCACTCGACGGCGCCGGCGGTCCGGGCGGCGCGGCGGGTGGCGGAATCCTGAGAGCCTGTCTTTGAACCCCCGCCTGAGCCGCGGGCCCCGGGCTCATGGCCCGCCCCGGCCCGTGATTCTCTGACCCGCATGAGCCTCACTGTCACCACGTGGTCCCTGGAGCAGACGTCGCCCGCCGACCTGGTCCCGGCCGCCGCGCCCGACGGCGACGTACGGATCGTGCGCGCCGCAGCGCCCTCGCCCGAATTCAGCCGGTTCCTGTACACGTCCGTCGGCGGGGACATCCGCTGGACCGACCGCCTCTCCCTCACGTACGCCGAGTGGCAGAAACTGCTCGACCGGCCGGGCGTGGAGACCTGGGTCGCGTACGACCACGGGACGCCCGCGGGGTACGTCGAGCTGGCGGCGCGGGGCGAGCGGGGGGACGCGGCGGAGGGCGTCGTCGAGATCGTCTACTTCGGCCTGCTTCCCGCCTTCCGGGGGCGCCGCATCGGCGGCCACCTCCTGTCGTACGCCACCGCGCGCGCCTGGGACCTGGCCGAGCGGTGGCCGGGGCTCGCGCCGACCGAGCGGGTCTGGCTGCACACCTGCTCCAAGGACGGCGAGCACGCCATGGCCAACTATCAGCGGCGCGGCTTCCGGCTCTTCGACACGAAGGTGGAGCAGGAGCCCGACGTGGCCTCGCCGGGGCCGTGGCCGGGGGCGGAGCGCGACTGACCCCCTTTCCGGCGCACGCGCGCCATTGTGACCAGCGACACCCTTGTCCACGATGCGGGACAAGGGTGTCCACATTTTGGATAATGCTGGACTGGGCCGAAAGTCCCATGACACGCTTCCCGCATGGATCGCACTGGAATTGCCTTGGTGAGTCGACGTCACGTCGACCTCGGCCGCATGTCCAGCGCCATGTGTCCGGCTCGCTGATCGACTCAGCACCGCCGCTCCCCTCTCCCTGATTCCCCTCCCTGCGCAGCGCCGCGTGCGCATGTCCGCATGAGCCCAGCACTCGCGGTCATGTGCCACATCCGCAGGTCAGAGCCGCTTTCTCGCTGCCCCGAAGGACGTACCACCATGGCCGCCACGCCAGAGAAGCCTGCCCCCGCCACGCCCCGCCGCAAGGCGAGCCGTCACCGCGGCGAGGGCCAGTGGGCCGTTGGTCACTTCACGCCGCTCAACGGCAACGAGCAGTTCAAGAAGGACGACGACGGTCTCAATGTGCGGACACGTATTGAGACGGTCTATTCGAAGCGTGGATTCGACTCCATCGACCCGAACGACCTGCGCGGACGCATGCGCTGGTGGGGCCTCTACACCCAGCGCAAGCCCGGGATCGACGGCGGCAAGACCGCGATCCTGGAGCCTGAGGAGCTGGACGACGAGTACTTCATGCTCCGGGTGCGCGTCGACGGCGGACGGCTCACCACCGAGCAGCTGCGCGTCATCGGCGAGGTCTCCCAGGAGTTCGCGCGCGGCACCGCCGACCTCACCGACCGCCAGAACATCCAGTACCACTGGATCCGCATCGAGGACGTCCCCGAGATCTGGCGCCGCCTTGAGGCCGTGGGCCTCTCGACGACCGAGGCCTGCGGTGACACGCCCCGCGTGATCCTCGGTTCGCCCGTCGCCGGCGTCGCCGAGAACGAGATCATCGACGGCTCCCCCGCCATCGACGAGATACAGCGCCGCTTCATCGGCAACCCCGACTTCTCGAACCTGCCGCGCAAGTTCAAGACCGCGATCTCCGGCTCCCCGCAGCTCGACGTCGCGCACGAGATCAACGACGTCGCCTTCGTCGGCGTCCACCACCCCGAGCACGGCCCCGGCTTCGACCTGTGGGTGGGCGGCGGCCTGTCCACCAACCCCAAGCTCGGCGTGCGCCTGGGCGCCTGGGTGCCGCTCGACGAGGTGCCGGACGTGTTCGGCGGCGTCATCGGCATCTTCCGCGACTACGGCTACCGGCGCCTGCGCAACCGCGCCCGCCTGAAGTTCCTCGTCGCCGACTGGGGGCCGGAGAAGTTCCGCCAGATCCTTGAGGACGAGTACCTGCACCGCAAACTGGTCGACGGGCCCGCCCCCGAGCAGCCCCCGGGCACCTGGCGCGACCACCTCGGCGTCCACCGGCAGAAGGACGGCCGCTTCTACGTCGGGTTCGCACCCCGCGTCGGCCGGGTGGACGGCGCCACCCTGACGAAGATCGCCGAGGTGGCCGAGGCACACGGCTCGGGCCGCCTGCGCACCACCGCCGAGCAGAAGATGATCGTGCTCGACGTGGACCAGGAGCAGGTCGACTCGCTCGTCAGCGCCCTGGAGGCGCTCGACCTGCGGGTCAACGCCTCGCCCTTCCGGCGCGGCACCATGGCCTGCACCGGCATCGAGTTCTGCAAGCTCGCCATCGTCGAGACCAAGGAGCGCGGCGCCTCGCTCATCGACGAACTCGAGCGCCGCATCCCGGAGTTCGACCAGCCGATCACCATCAACATCAACGGCTGCCCCAACGCCTGCGCCCGCATCCAGGTCGCCGACATCGGACTCAAGGGCCAGCTGGTCCTGGACGACGAGGGCAACCAGGTCGAGGGCTACCAGGTACACCTGGGCGGCGCCCTCGGCCTGGACGCCGGCTTCGGCCGCAAGGTCCGCGGCCTGAAGGTCACCGCCACCGAGCTGCCCGACTACGTGGAGCGGGTCCTTGGGCGCTTCCAGGCGGAGCGCGAGGACGGCGAGCGCTTCGCCACCTGGACCGCCCGCGCCTCCGAGGAGGCCCTCAAGTGAGCGAGCGCGCCGCCCCCTTCCACTGCCCCTACTGCGGCGACGAGGACCTGCGTCCGAACGAGACCGGTCACGGCGCCTGGGAATGCGCGGCATGCAACCGGGCCTTTCAGCTGAAGTTCCTCGGGCTCCTCGCCCGGGGCGTTCAGCACACCAGCGGTGGAGGGGAGCAGATATGACGACCGCTCGGGGCCGACTGCGGCCTGCGGACGAGGAGTTGAAGGCGCTCGCCGAGCAGGCCGGGCGCGACCTGGAGGACGCGTCCGCCCTGGAGGTCCTCCAGTGGGCCGCCGACACCTTCGGGACACGGTTCTGCGTGACCTCCTCGATGGAGGACGCGGTCGTCGCCCACCTCGCCTCGCGGGCCATGCCCGGCGTCGACGTCGTGTTCCTGGACACCGGCTACCACTTCCCGGAGACCATCGGCACCCGCGACGCCGTCGAGGCCGTGATGGACGTCAACGTCATCACCCTGACCCCGCGGCAGACCGTGGCCGAACAGGACGCCGAGTACGGGCCGAAGCTGCACGACCGCAACCCCGACCTGTGCTGCGCGCTGCGCAAGGTGCGGCCCCTGGAGGCCGGCCTCGAAGGGTACGAGGCGTGGGCCACCGGGCTGCGCCGCGACGAGTCGCCGACCCGCGCGAACACCCCGGTCGTCGGCTGGGACGAGAAGCGCGGCAAGGTCAAGATCTCGCCGATCGCCCGCTGGAGCCAGGACGACGTCGACGCGTACGTCGCCGAGCACGGCATCCTCACCAACCCGCTCCTGATGGACGGTTACGGCTCGGTAGGCTGCGCTCCTTGCACGCGTCGCCTCCTGGCGGGCGAGGACGTGCGGGCCGGCCGCTGGGCCGGGAACACCAAGACCGAGTGCGGGATCCACGGATGACCGCGCCCCCGACTCAGCAGCAGCCCCAGACTCAGCAGCAACCGACCCGGGAGAACCACGTGACGACCGGAGCCACCGTCTGGCTCACCGGCCTGCCCAGCGCCGGCAAGACCACCATCGCGTACGAACTGGCCGGCCGGCTGCGCGCCGAGGGCCGCCGCGTGGAGGTGCTCGACGGCGACGAGATCCGCGAGTTCCTCTCGGCGGGCCTCGGCTTCAGCCGCGAGGACCGGCACACCAACGTGCAGCGGATCGGGTTCGTCGCCGAACTCCTGGCCCGCAACGGCGTGCTGGCGCTGGTGCCGGTGATCGCGCCGTTCGCGGACAGCCGTGACGCGGTGCGGGAGCGCCACCAGAAGACGGGCACCGCGTATGTCGAGGTGCACGTCGCGACGCCGGTCGAGGTGTGCTCCGTACGGGATGTGAAGGGCCTGTACGCCAAGCAGGCGGCGGGCGAGATATCCGGCCTCACCGGTGTCGACGACCCGTACGAGGAGCCCGACTCCCCCGATCTGCGCATCGAGTCGCAGGACCAGACCGTGCAGGAGTCAGCGGCGGCCGTGCACGCGCTGCTCACCGAGAGGGGTCTCGCATGACGACCGTCGCCGGCGTCTCCGAGGAGACGGACAGCCCGTACGCACTCAGCCACCTGGACGCCCTGGAGTCCGAGGCGGTGCACATCTTCCGTGAGGTGGCGGGAGAGTTCGAGCGGCCGGTGATCCTCTTCTCCGGCGGCAAGGACTCGATCGTCATGCTGCACCTGGCGCTGAAGGCGTTCGCCCCCGCGGCGATCCCCTTCTCGCTGCTGCACGTGGACACCGGGCACAACTTCCCCGAGGTCCTGGAGTACCGCGACCGCGTGGTCGCCGAGCACGGGCTGCGGCTGCATGTGGCCTCGGTGCAGGAGTACATCGACGCGGGCACGCTGCGCGAGCGGCCCGACGGGACCCGTAATCCGCTGCAGACCGTGCCGCTCACGGAGAAGATCCAGAGCGAGCGGTTCGACGCGGTCTTCGGCGGCGGGCGCCGGGACGAGGAGAAGGCGCGCGCCAAGGAGCGGGTGTTCTCGCTGCGCGACGAGTTCTCGCAGTGGGACCCGCGCCGCCAGCGCCCCGAGCTGTGGCAGCTCTACAACGGCCGCCACGCCCCCGGCGAGCACGTGCGCGTCTTCCCGCTCTCCAACTGGACCGAGCTGGACGTCTGGCAGTACATCGCCCGCGAGGACATCGAGCTGCCCGGCATCTACTTCGCGCACGAGCGGGACGTCTTCAAGCGCTCCGGGATGTGGCTGACCGCCGGCGAGTGGGGCGGCCCGAAGGACGGTGAGACGGTCGAGAGGCGTCAGGTGCGCTACCGGACCGTCGGTGACATGTCCTGCACCGGCGCCGTCGACTCCGACGCGACCACGCTGGACGCCGTGATCGCCGAGATCGCCGCCTCCCGGCTCACCGAGCGGGGCGCGACCCGCGCCGACGACAAGATGTCCGAGGCCGCGATGGAAGACCGCAAGCGCGAGGGGTACTTCTAACCATGAGCAACAGCACCACCGAGCCGGTACAGCCGCTCTCCACCGAGCAGTTGTCGGCCACCACCCTGCTGCGGTTCGCCACCGCGGGCTCCGTCGACGACGGAAAGTCCACGCTGGTGGGCCGCCTGCTTCACGACTCCAAGTCGGTCCTCACCGACCAGCTGGAGGCCGTGGAGCGGGTCTCGCAGGACCGCGGCCAGGAGGCCCCTGACCTCGCCCTGCTCACCGACGGCCTGCGCGCCGAGCGGGAACAGGGCATCACCATCGACGTGGCCTACCGCTACTTCGCCACCGCCCGGCGCCGGTTCATCCTCGCCGACACCCCCGGGCACGTGCAGTACACGCGCAACATGGTCACCGGCGCCTCCACCGCCGACCTCGCCGTGGTCCTGGTCGACGCCCGCAACGGCGTGATCGAGCAGACCCGCCGGCACGCCGCCGTCGCCGCCCTGCTGCGCGTCCCGCACGTCGTCCTCGCCGTGAACAAGATGGACCTGGTCGACTACGCCGAGCCCGTCTTCGCGAAGATCGCCGAGGAGTTCACCGCGTACGCGAGCGAGCTGGGTGTCCCCGAGATCACCGCGATCCCGATCTCCGCGCTGGCCGGTGACAATGTCGTCGAGCCGTCCTCGAACATGGACTGGTACGGCGGCCCGACCGTCCTGGAACACCTGGAGACGGTCCCGGTCAGCCACGACCTCGCCACCTGCCACGCCCGGCTCCCCGTGCAGTACGTCATCCGCCCGCAGACCGCCGAACACCCCGACTACCGCGGCTACGCGGGCCAGATCGCGGCCGGTGCCTTCCGCGTCGGCGAGTCCGTGACGGTCCTGCCCTCCGGCCGCAGCTCGAAGATCACCGGCATCGACCTCCTGGGCACGGCGGTGGACGTGGCCTGGACGCCGCAGTCCGTCACCCTGCTCCTCGAGGACGACATCGACATCGCGCGCGGCGACCTGATCGTGCCGAGCAGTGACATCCCGCCCGCCACCCAGGACATCCAGGCGACGGTCTGCCACGTCGCGGACACCGCCCTCACCGTCGGCCAGCGGGTGCTGCTCAAGCACACCACCCGTACGGTCAAGGCGATCGTCAAGGAGATCCCCTCGCGGCTCACCCTCGACGACCTCTCCCAGCACCCCGAGCCCGGGCAGCTCGTCGCCAACGACATCGGCCGCGTGAAGGTCCGCACCGCCGAGCCCCTCGCGCTCGACGCGTACGCCGACTCGCGCCGCACCGGCTCCTTCCTGCTGATCGACCCGGCGGACGGCACGACGCTCGCGGCGGGCATGGCGGGCGACGCGTTCGCCGAGGCCGCCGAGGCCGTGGCGGAGGCCGACTCCCCCGCGGACGACGAGGGCTGGGACTTCTGACATGAGGTACACCGACGTGTTCGCGACGTTCGCGAAGGAGGGCGGCCGCATCGGCAGCGGCGCCCTCGGCAGCGGACAGGGCGGGGTGGCCCGATGTGCGCGCTGACGTACGCGCACCGCACGCGCGCCCACGCACGCCCCGTACGACGGCGTCCACGACGACGAAGACCTGCCGACCTCCCGGCCACGCCCTGACGGCGTGAGCTCCGGGCCAACGAGAGGACCCCCTCCCGTGCCTGCCCCACGTACCCGAATCGCCGCCCTGACGGCGCTCCCCCTGCTGGCCCTGGCGCTCGGCGCCTGCGGTTACGGCTCCCAGGCGGACCCGGCCGACGACGGCAAGTCCAAGGTCGCCGCCGGGGCCGAGAAGATCGACGGCCTGGACAGCGTGAAGCTCGGGTACTTCCCGAACCTCACCCACGCCACCGCCCTGGTCGGCAACCAGGAGGGCCTCCTCCAGAAGGAACTCGGCGGCACGGAGGCGAAGTACTCCCAGTTCAACGCGGGCCCCTCGGAGATCGAGGCGCTCAACGCAGGCGCGATCGACATCGGCTGGATCGGCCCGTCGCCCGCCATCAACGGCTACACCAAGTCGCAGGGCAAGAACCTGCGGATCATCGGCGGTTCGGCGTCCGGCGGCGTGAAGCTCGTGGTCAACCCCGAGAAGATCAAGTCGCTGAAGGACGTCAAGGGCAAGAAGATCGCGACGCCGCAGCTCGGCAACACCCAGGACGTGGCCTTCCTCAACTGGATCGCCGAACAGGGCTGGGACGTCGACGCGCAGAGCGGCAAGGGCGACGTGTCGGTGGTCCGCACCGACAACAAGATCACCCCGGACGCCTACAAGTCCGGCTCCGTCGACGGCGCCTGGGTGCCGGAGCCGACCGCGTCCAAGCTGGTCGCCGAGGGCGGCAAGGTGCTGCTCGACGAGGCCGACCTGTGGCCGGACAAGAAGTTCGTCATCACGAACATCATCGTGCGCCAGAAGTTCCTGGAAGAGCACCCCAAGGTCGTGGAGGCCGTGCTGCGCGGCTCCGTGAAGACCAACGCGTGGATCGCGAAGAACCCGCAGAAGGCGAAGGCCGCCGCCAACGCCCGGCTGAAGGCCGACGTCGGCAAGCCGCTGCCCGCCGAGGTGCTCGACCCGGCCTGGAAGTCCATCAGGACGACCGACGACCCGCTGGCCGCGACGCTCGACGCGGAGGCGGACCACGCGGTCAAGGCCGGCCTCCTGGAGAAGCCCGACCTCAAGGGCATCTACGATCTCGGCCCGCTGAACAAGGTCCTCAAGGCCGCGGGCGAGTCCCCGGTCGACGACGCCGGCCTCGGCGTCAGTTAAGCCCGGAAGCCGACCAGACCCCAGGAGGTGACGACCATGGCAACCACCCTCGCCAAGGCCGCGGAGGACACCCGCACCACGGCCGCGCACGCCGCCCGGATCGAGCACGTCTCGAAGTCCTTCGGCGGACCCGCCGGACCCCAGCTGGTCCTGGACGACATCACGCTCGATGTCGCGCCGGGCGAGTTCGTCACCCTCCTGGGAGCCTCGGGCTGCGGAAAGTCGACGCTGCTCAATCTGGTCGCCGGGCTCGACAAGCCGTCCGCGGGCACCATCACGACGGACGGCCGCCCGGCCCTGATGTTCCAGGAGCACGCCCTCTTCCCCTGGCTGACCGCGGGCAAGAACATCGAACTCGCCCTGAAGCTGCGCGGCGTGCCGAAGCCCGAGCGCCGTCCGAAGGCCGAGGAACTGCTCGAACTCGTCCGGCTGCAGGGCGCGTACGGCAAGCGGGTGCACGAGCTGTCCGGCGGCATGCGCCAGCGGGTCGCGCTGGCCCGCGCGCTCGCCCAGGACAGCAGGCTGCTCCTGATGGACGAGCCGTTCGCGGCGCTCGACGCGATCACCCGCGACGTGCTGCACGACGAGCTGACCCGCATCTGGCGCGAGACGGACGTCTCCGTCCTCTTCGTCACACACAACGTCCGCGAGGCCGTGCGCCTGGCGCAGCGCGTCGTGCTCCTCTCCTCGCGTCCCGGCCGGGTGGCGCACGAGTGGCGGGTCGACATCGAGCACCCGCGCCGCATCGAGGACACCGCCGTGGCGGAACTGTCCGTCGAGATCACCGAACAACTGCGTGGGGAGATCCGCCGCCATGGCCAGCACTGAGACGACCGGCCCGGTCAAGACGTCCGGGGGCGGCCAGGACCTCGCCGGTCTGGAGGCCGGCCTGGACGCGCTGGAGACGCACGCGGGCCCCACCAGGCCGCCCGTGCGCGAGGTCCTGGTCCAGAAGGTGCTGCCGCCGGTCACCGCGGTCCTGCTGGTCCTGGTGGTCTGGCAGGCGCTGGTCTCCTTCAAGGTCGTCGACGACCCGAGCAAACTGCCCTCGCCGTCCGCGGTCTGGGACGAGGTGCGCGAGGCCTGGCTGCAGGGCATCCTCCTCGACTACATCTGGACCTCCGTCTCACGGGGCCTGCTCGGCTTCCTGCTCGCCCTGGTGATCGGCACGCCGCTCGGCCTGATCGTGGCGCGGGTGCGGTTCGTCCGGGCCGCGATCGGCCCGATTCTCTCCGGCCTCCAGTCGCTGCCTTCGGTGGCCTGGGTGCCGCCGGCCGTGATCTGGCTGGGCCTCAACAACCAGATGATGTACGCGGTGATCCTGCTCGGCGCCGTGCCCTCCATCGCCAACGGCCTGGTGTCAGGTGTCGACCAGGTGCCGCCGCTGTTCCTGCGCGCGGGCCGCACGCTCGGTGCGACGGGCATGCGCCACACCTGGCACATCGTGCTCCCGGCGGCGCTGCCCGGCTATCTCGCGGGCCTCAAGCAGGGCTGGGCGTTCTCCTGGCGCTCGCTGATGGCCGCCGAGATCATCGCGTCCTCGCCCGACCTCGGCGTGGGCCTCGGCCAGCTTCTGGAGAACGGCCGCAACGCCAGCTCCATGTCGATGGTCTTCCTCGCGATCTTCCTCATCCTGATCGTCGGCATCGCCATCGACCTGCTCATCTTCAGCCCGCTGGAGCGGCGCGTCCTGCGCAGCCGCGGCCTTCTGGTGAGGAGCTGAACCGCCGTGCACCGTCCCGTCCTTCTCGTCATCGCCCACGGCAGCCGTGACCCGCGGCACGCCGAGACCGTGCACGCGCTGGTGCGCCGGGTGCGCGCGCTGCGCCCCGGAGTGCGGGTCGAGACGGGCTTCTTGGACTTCAACTCCCCGACCGTCTCGGGGGTCCTTGAGCGGCTCGCGGCCGAGGGCGTGCGCGATGTGGTGGCCCTGCCGCTCCTGCTGACCCGCGCGTTCCACGCGAAGTCGGACATCCCGGCGGTGCTGCGGGACGCGCCGCCCGGCCTGCGCATCCGGCAGGCCGCGGTCCTCGGCCCGTCCCCGCTGCTCCTGACCGCCCTGGAACAGCGGCTGTACGAGGCGGGGCTCGACCCCGCCGACAAGTCCTCGACCGGGGTCGTGCTGGCCTCGGCGGGGTCCTCCGATCCGGAGGCGATCGCAGTGATCGCTGACATCGCGCGGGAGTGGCGGCACACCGGTTGGTGCGCCGTGCGGCCTGCGTTCGCCTCCGCACCTCTGCCCCGCACGCAGGACGCCGTACGGGCACTGCGGGCCGTGGCCGGGGTGCGGCGGGTGGCCGTCGCCCCGTACGTCCTGGCCCCCGGCTTCCTGCCGGACCGCATCGCGCGGGGCGCGGCCGACGCCGACGTACTGGCCGGCGTTCTCGGCCCGGCCCCCGAGGTGGCTCAACTGCTCGTACGGCGCTACGAAGAGGCCTATGCGCCCGGCAACTGCCCGGTTGCTCCCCTGGCGCGGATTCCCGCACTGGCCTAGTTTGTGGGTTCATGACCCCGAGCCGAGCGCGCACCCTGTGGCTGCGGACCGAACCCCTGCACGCGGTGGTCTACTTCGAGGAACGCTGCAGAGGTCTCGGCAGGGCCGTGGGCCTCAAGGGCTTCTGGATGGGGTACTTCGCCGCCCGCACCGCGCCGATGGGCCGGGTCGGCCCGGGGGTGGCTGCCGCGGCACTCGGTGTCTTCGCGCCGGGCATGGTGGCCCGCTCGCTGCCGTCGGCCTGGGAGTACACGTCGCCGGACCGGGTCGTGGAGGAACGCGCCCGGCTGACGGCCGCCGCTCTGCGCCATCTGGTGCCGTCCGTCGACGCGTTGGCCGCGGTGGTCAACGGCCCCCTGACGGCGATGGTGGAGGACGCCCCGCCGCTCGCCCGCCCGCTGTTCGCCGCCAACCGCGATCTGACGCAGCGCACCGACCCGGTGGAGCGGTTGTGGCAACTCGCCACCTGTGTGCGGGAGTTCCGGGGCGACGCGCATGTGGCCGTCCTCGCCGATCACGGTCTGGATGCCTGCGAGAGCCTCGTCCTGGCGGCCGCGACCGACCGGGTGGACCCGGCCGGCATCCGGCAGGACCGGGGCTGGAGCGAGGAGGAGTGGGCGCGGTCCGTGGACCGGCTGCGCGGCCGGGGGCTGCTCGACGCGGCGGGCCGGGTCACGGAAAGCGGTGTCACGGAGCGGGAGTTGATAGAGGATGACACGGACCGGCTCTCGGCACGGCTGCTGCACCCGCTGACCAAGGGCGAGGTGGACGACCTCCTCGCCGCACTGGAGCCGGCGGCCCGGCGCATCCTGGACTCGGACGTCCTGCCGTTCCCGAACCCGATCGGGCTGCCGCGCGCGGTGGGGTGAGCGGGGCCCCTGACACCGGTGGTGAAACCGCTTGCCGTACGCGGGTCCGCCGCCTTACCGTCACGCGATGACTCCCGAACTGCGGTCCGACCGGCTCCGCCTCTCGCCCTACGTCGCCGCCGACGAGGCCGACTTCGTCGCGCTCTTCCAGGACGAGGCCGTCGGCCGCTGGTTCGGGGACGGCATGCAGAGCGCGGCAGCGGACCACGCGCTGTTCGGCCGGATATTCAGCATCGTCTACGCGGAGAAGCGCTTTCCCGTCTGGGCGGTCCGGCACGAGGGGCGCTATGTCGGCCACGCCGAGGTGAAGCCCTCCCCGGAGAAATGGCTCGACGGTCACGAGATCGTCTACGGCCTGAACCGGGCGAGCTGGGGCCTCGGGCTCGGCACGGAGCTGGCGCGGCTGCTCACCTCGTACGCCCACGAGACCTTGGGGCTCGCCGAGGTGCACGCGACCGTCGACTCGGAGAACGCCCCCTCCCTCTCCGTGCTCAAGCGCCTCGGCTTCACGCAGACCCGCGAGGTCACCGAGGAGAGCGGCGCCGTCACCCTCCAGCTCACCTCGCGGATCCGCCCGGTCTGAGAGCCTGTCTTTGAACCCCCGTCGTCCGCGCGAAGCGCGGGCGCAGCGGCGTTCGGTGCGTGCGATCGGTGTGCGGAGGCCCAGGTCATGTGGCGGAGCCACCTGTCCTGGGGTTCCGTGCGCCGAGCGTGCGTGCCGGGCGTCGGGGCGCAGGCGGGGGTTCTAAGACAGGCTCTGACTTCAGGAGAAGTCGAGGCCGCCGGTGCGGGTGCGCTTCAGCTCGAAGAAGTCCGGGTGGCCCGCGAGGACGCGGAAGCTGTCGAAGAGGCGGGCGGCCTCCTCGCCGCGCGGGATCGCGCGCAGGACGGGCCCGAACCAGACGGTGCCGTCGACGTGGATCGTCGGCGTGCCCACGTACCCGTCGGCCTCCGGGTCCTTGCCCGCGTCGTGACTGCGGCGCAGCGCCGCGTCGTACGAGGCGTCGTGCGCCGCCGCCGCGAGGTCGCCCGGGAGTCCGAGCTCGGCCAGGGCCTCTGCGGCGACCTCCTCGAAGTCCTCGTTCTTCTCCTGGTGGACCCGGGTGCCGAAGGCGGTGTAGAGGTCGCGGAGTATCTCCTCGCCGTGCCGGTCGGCGGCGGCCGCGGCGACCCGGGTCAGGGTGAGCGAGCGGTCCACCAGATCCCGGTACCAGTCGGGGAGTTCGTTGCCCTCGTTGTGGAAGTAGAGGCTCATCACGTGGAACCGGACGTCGAGCTCGCGGTGGAGCTCGACCTCCAGGATCCAGCGCGAGGTGATCCAGGCGAACGGGCAGGCCGGGTCGAAGTAGAAGTCGACGCGGGTCGGTGCGGAGGTGTCGGATGCTGCGGCCGTCTTCGTCATGCTCCGACCCTATCCATCAAATGGCACCCGCTCATGGGCCATTGGCGCCCCGTTCCTATGGGCCACTTCTCGACCGCGACAGAGGCTGACCAGGCAGTTCAGTCCCCGTCGAAGAGTGTGCCCTGGTGGAACCAGAGCAGCCAGCCGTCCTCCGTACGCCGCCACAGGGAACTGCGGTGCGCCCGGCGGCCGTTGTTGTCGGTGTCGAAGGTCAGATGCACCAGGTCGTCGGCGAGCTGGACGCCGCGCATGCCGGAGGTCGTGGTGGGGCGGCTGCCGGGCGCCGGGTGCGCCGTGAGGACCTCGACGATCGACGCGCGGTCCCACCGGGTGCCGGAGGCCCCGATCTCGGTGAACTCCGGGTGCAGCAGCGCCCCGAACAGCTCGGGCGAGGCGCGCACCTCGGGGTCCAGGAGGCGCAGTTCGCCCTCGACGGCGGCTTCGACGGCGGGGGTGGGGGCAGCCGGGGCGCGGTCAGTCACGGGTCATCTCCGCGAGTCGGGTGACGGTGTTCCAGTTGCGGCTGGTGGCGACGAGGCCCTTGTTCAGGGCGGGCCTGGACAGTTGCTCGGCGAGCTTGGAGCGTCCCAGGCCGTCGGGCGCGTACAGGTAGAAAACCCGGTCGCCGAGCCTGAACTCCTCGGGGAGGAACGCCTCTTGGTCGATGGACGCGAAGCGGCCGGGGTCGACGGGCGCGGAGAAGTAGGTGACGTGGAGCTGCTTCGCCGCCAGGTCGGCCGCGGGGAAGGGGCAGGCATCCACCACCGCCCGCAGATACGCGCCGTCGCGCACCAGGACGTCGACGGCGAAGCCGAAGTGCTCCTCGATGGCCGCCCGCACCTCGGCGGCCAGTGACTCCTCGTCGCCGTGGTCGGCGGTGAAGACCGCGTTGCCGCTCTGCAGATACGTCTGTACCCCGCCGTGGCCGAGCCCCTCCAAAAGGGTGCGCAGTTGGGCCATGGGCACCTTTTTGTGGCCGCCCACGTTGATGCCGCGCAGCAGCGCCGCGTATGTCCTGGTCGTCATGCGGACACGATAGAGCGGCCGCCGTGCCCCGTGGGGGTGGGCACGACGACCGCGGCTCGGTGGGCGGCGAGGATTACTCGACGACCTTCAGGAGCTTGTTGGGCGTGCCCTCGCTCGGGTTGGAGATCTTGTCCGCGGTCGCGCCGTCGGTCAGCGCCTTGGCGACGTCCGCGGGCTTGGCGTCCGGGTGGCCCGCGACGTAGACGGCGGCGGCGCCCACCACGTGCGGGGTCGCCATCGACGTACCGGAGATGGTGTTGGTGGCGTCGTCACCGGTGTTCCAGTCGGACGTGATGTCCGAGCCCGGGGCGTAGATGTCCACGACGGAGCCGAAGTTGGAGAAGTCGGACTGCTCGTCGTCCTTGGTGGAGGAGGCGACCGTGATCGCGTCCTTCACGCGGGCCGGGGAGCCCTGGGAGGCATCGGCCGACTCGTTGCCCGCGGCCACCGCGAAGGTGACGCCCGCGTCGATCGCCTTCTGGACGGCCGCGTCGAGCGCTTCGTCCGCGCCGCCGCCGAGGCTCATGTTGGCGACGGAGGGGCCCTTGTGGTTCTTGGTGACCCAGTCGATGCCCGCGACGACCTGCTCGGTCGTGCCGGAGCCCTGGTCGTCCAGGACGCGGACGGCGACGATCTTCGCCTTCTTGGCGACGCCGTGCGCGTCACCGGCGATGGTGCCGGCGACGTGCGTGCCGTGGCCGTTGCCGTCGTCGGCGTTGTCGTCGTTGTCGATGGCGTCGAAGCCGGAGGTGGCGCGGCCGCCGAAGTCCTTGTGGCTGACGCGGACACCGGTGTCGATGACGTACGCGGTGGCGCCCTCACCGGCGGCGTCGGGGTACGTGTACTTCTTGTCGCCCGCGGTGTCCGCCTGGTCGATGCGGTCCAGGCCCCACGACGGCGGGTTGTCCTGCGTGGCGTCGATGGAGAACTTCTTCGACTGGACGACCTTGCCGACGGCCGGGTCGGCGGCCAGGCGCTTGGCCTCGGTCTCGCTCAGGCCCTTGGCGGAGAAGCCGTTGATGGCGGAGGAGTAGTTGCGCTTGAGCGAACCGCCGTACTCCTCGGCCAGGTCGGACTTGGCGCCCTTGTCGGCCTTCTCGTCGAGCATCACGATGTAGCTGCCGGCGACGGCGCCCTTGGCGTCGAGGCCGTAGACCTTGCCCTCGGCGGGGGTGGCCGCGCCGGCGAAGGAGGTGGCGAAGACGGTGACGCCGACCGCGGTGGCGGCGGTGGCTATCGCCGCGGTGAGCTTCATCGTGCGGGCACGCTTGTGAGTTGCCATGAAGAGGGGTCTCCTCGTGGTGAATGTGGGGGGATGTGGGGGGTATTCAGCTGTTGTGCCAAGGGTTTGCCGCGGCAACAAGTTCGACGCGACGCCCCCTTGAGGACCGGAAGATCTCCGGGTGTTGGGACGAAACCCTGTCTGATTGACGCGCGCAGATCAATACCTTCATGCAGCTGTGACTTGTTCAACAAGGTTCTGTAATAACAAACCGGATCTGTCGCACTGGAACGGACATCCCGGGCGACCAACGCCCCAACTCCCGGTAACAGCAAGCCCCTTACACCCCACACGCACCACCGGGCGGGCTGGAGATTTCCAGCCCGCCCGGTGCCGAGAAACGCGGTTCAGACCGTCGTGAGGACCCTCTCCGCCTCGAAGGAGTCGATGGTCCGGGTGAAATCCCGAGTGGAAAGAAGCAGTTTGTAGATGATGGCGAGTTCGAAGACCAGAAGGAGCGCCCCGGAGACGATGGTCGCGGGCATCACCACGTCGAAGAGCGGGCCGATCATGAAAACGCCCATCTGGAATTCGATGCCGCTCACCAGGTGCGCGCGGATGCGGTGGCGCAGCAGGAAGGAGCGGGCTCGCAGGTAGGCGGGGAACTTCCGGCGAAACTCCTGGTGCAGGTCGATCACCTGGGGCTTCGGCGCCGGAGCCGACTCGCCGTCGGCGTCGGCGTCGGTCTCCGCGGACGGCTGCGCGTAGGGGGCCTCACCGGCGGCACGCTGCAGGTCCTGCTCGATGTCCGCCGACGGGTTGTCCCGCAGCAGGTCCTCCATGAAGGCGAGCTCCGCCTCGTTCTGCGCACGGCGCGCGGCCCGCACGCGCGCCTTGATCTGCTTGCGCATGGAGTGGCGGATCTTGAAGATCTCCAGCGAGTTGATGTACCGCAGGGTGTCGAGCGCCACGACGGCGAGCGCGAGCCAGATGTAGAACGTGTCGCCGGTGCGGTCGTACTGACCCCACATCAGCGCGACACCGCACACCATGACGCGGATCCGGTCGAAGACGAAGTCGAGCCAGGCGCCGAAGACGGAGCCCTGGCCGGTGAGCCGGGCGAGCTTGCCGTCCATGCAGTCGAAGATGAAGCTGATGTGGTAAATGACCGCGCCGAGGGCGAGCCACTTCCAGTCGCCGAACGCGAAACACGCCGCCGAGCCCAGGCCGAGAAGGAACGCCCCCCAGGTGATCTGGTTCGGCGTGAGCCGCGTCCGCATCGCGGTGAACCGCACGAGCGGCGTGGCGACCGGGTCGACAAGCAACACGGTCCACCACGCGTCACGCTTCTTCTGGGTGATGCGGCGCACCTCGGCGAGGGGCGGTATGTCTCGACGCATGGGGGTCAACTTCCTGGCGTTCGGCGAAAGTTCACCCCACGCTAGGAACAGATTCACCCAAGGAACAAGATCTCACCCGTGCAACCTTTGGCCGGGGGTAACGGTCAACCTTTCAGGACGAGTCAATGGCCCTTCCAGGGCGGTGCCGCGTTACCTGAGCGTTACCGAATGACCGGGCTGTTACCGAAACACGTCACGGAGCGTTACGCCGGGCCCGGTCGGCCCGCGTCTTCGCCGGTTCCTGCGCCTCCCCTCACTCGACGCCTCCGTCACTGGCCGCCGTCTCGTTGTAGCGCAGCAGATACTCCGCGAACCGCGTCAGATCCGCCTCGCTCCACCCCCCGAGCCGCTCCTGGAACGCGACCCGGCGCGCATCCCCCACCTGCACGAGGACCTCGTTGCCCCGGTCGGTGAGGTGCAGTACGTGCACCCGGTGGTCGGTGGGGTCGAGGCGCCGTTCGACGAGCCCGGCCTTCTCCAGCGCCCCCACCTGCCTGCTGATCGTCGACTTGTCGAGGGTGTAATGCGCCGCAAGATCGGTGGCCCGGCAGCCGCCCTGGTCCTCCAGATGACTGAGCAGCGTGAAGGAGACGAGCGAAAGCTCGGGGTGCATCCGCGCGGCGGTGGCGCGCGCCCGCCGGGCGAACGCGGTCATCTCCCGCTGGATGACCTCGATGGACTCGTCCCGCACGCCGGGCCGGACCCCGTCTCGATCGGTCACGATTTCTCCCTCTCCACGAATGGTTGTAGAGTACAACACAAGAAGAGTTGTATATGCCAACCATCTGCCCCGGCCGCTGCTTCCTCACCCGCACCGGGCCGCCGAACACCCGCCGACCAACCGGAGAAGCCCCATGTCCGCCACCGCGGAACCCGCCACCCGACTGCGTGACGCGCTGCGCCACGTCCTGCTCCACCTCGTCACACCCCTGCTCATGTGCCTCGGCATGGGCCTCGCCTACATGGGCGCGTTCGTCACGCCCGAGCCGAACGACATGCCGATCGCCGTCGTCGGACAGGGGCCGCAGACCCAGCTCCTCGCGCAGAACATCAAGGACAAGGCGGGCGACGCCCTGGACGTGCGCACCCTCACCTCCCGCGAGCAGGCGGTCGACGCGCTCAAGTCCCAGGACATAGCGGGCGCCTACGTACCGGACGCGAAGTCGCCCGAGCTGATCGTGGCCACCGCGGGGTCCGACATGAGCGCGACGGCCGCGCAGAAGATCTTCACGCCCGTCGCCGCCGGACAGGGCGCGCCGCTGAAGGTCACCGACGTGGCCCCGCCGGTCGACGACGACCCGACAGGTCAGGGCCTCTTCTTCCTGCTCGTCGCCGTGAGCATCGGCTCGTACGCCTCGGTGGCGGTGCTCGGCGCGGCGGGCGCGGGGCTGCGGATGCGGGCCCGGGCGGGGCTCGTCGTGGGTGTCTCCTTCGCCGTCAGCCTGATCGGCGCGGCGCTCGCAGGACCGATCTTCCATCTGGTGCACCAGGGGCTGTGGGGCGTGTGGGCCATGGCCTGGCTGTACGCGGCCGGGATCCTCTTCATCGGCATCGGCCTGCACACGTTCCTCAAGCGCTGGACGACGCTGGCGATGATGGTGCTCTTCGTGATGCTCAACTTCACGACGTCCGGCGGGCTCTTCCGGCCCGAGCTGCAGAACGGCTTCTTCGGTTCCCTGCACGCGTTCTGGAACGGCGCGGGCTTCGTCGAGGGCATCCGCAGCCACCTCTACTTCGGCGGCCACGGCCTGGGCGGGCACGTCTGGACGCTGGCCGGCTGGCTCGTCGCCGGTCTGCTGATCGTCGCCGTCGCGGCCCTGTGGGAGCGTCGGCAGCGGACGGCGACGGCCCCCGCCGACGCCCCGCGCGCGGCCGTCGAGGAGCGGGTGGCCCAGGAGGAGGAGATGGAGGAGTCGGTCGCGGTGTGACGTCCCGGCCACGGACGCAGGCGTCACGGACTTGTCGAATATCGATATGCTCCCTTACCTTGGGCGTATCGATATTCGATAGGGAGGGACGCGATGAACACACGGCTCACGAGGGGCCTGGCCTCGGTGACCTTTGCACTGGCGGTGCTCGCCGGGCTCGTCTTCGCCGGCACGGCAGTCACGCACATGCTCGACGACGGGGCGGTCTGCGTGGAGACGAGCTTCTGGCAGAACGCCGCACTGCGGGACGACCTGCCGATCGCCGAGGGCGTGCAGGCCTCCGGCAGTGCCGAGCGCCTCTGCCAGGACCACCCCTCCGCGGGGCAGGCCGGGCCCCCCCCCCCGCGGGGGGGGACCCGGCTGGGTGGATCGGGGCCCCCCCCCAGCGAGATTTGACCCCCGCGCCGAGG
>NZ_JBHVZA010000004.1:78119-298561 GCF_042880275.1 Streptomyces sp. NPDC058308 | reverse complement strand
CGCGCGAGCGCGGGGTGGGGCTCGGCGTCAGGGGTCGCCCCGAGCTCCTCTCCTTCCACCCCCCCGCCCGGGGGCCGCCGCCCCACCCCTGGGGGGGCCCGCTGCCCTGGATGCTGTTCGGCGCCCTCGCGCTGCTGCTCTTCTCCCGGCTGCTCAAGGCGGTCCTTGAGCAGGGGCCCTTCACGGACGCCGTGGCTCAACGGCTCACCGGGCTCGGCTGGTTCGTCACGCTCGGGGCGCCGCTGGCCGGTCTCGTCGTCGGCTGGTCCCACTCCTGGCTCGTCAGCAGCATGGCGCCGATCGTGGGTGCCGGGCCTACGGTCTCCGGGTCGCTGGAGCTCGTATTCGCCGGCCTCGCCGCGGTGATCATGGGTAAGGTCATGCGCGAGGGTGTTCGTATGCGAGAGGACCTCGAAGGGACCATCTGATGCCCGAAGAGGAAGCCCACTCGATCCGGATCCACCTGGACCGGGTGCTCGCCGAACGCGGCATGACCCTGACCGAACTCTCCGCGCAGGTGGGCATCACCGTCGTCAACCTCTCCGTGCTCAAGAACGGGCGGGCCAAAGCCATCCGCTTCTCGACCCTTTCGAGGATCTGCGACGTCCTGCGGTGCCAGCCGGGAGACCTGATCACCCATGACCCCGCTGATCCGACCTGAGCAGGACGGTGTCCGTGTCCCAGTGACGGTCCCACTGGGCCGTTTCGGGACCTGAGGCCGGGGCCCGGAACGGCTCCCGCGGCTCGTGGCCTCGGTCCGGTGTCCGCCGCTCGGGCCTGCGCGGCCACCACAGCCCGCGGCCGAGGATCGCGGCCAGCGCGGGCACAAGGACGAGGGAGAGCACCAGCGAGGACAGCAGGATGCCCAGGCCGGTGGCGAAGCCGATCTCCTGGGTGGCGGGGCTCGCGGCCAGACTGGCGAAGGAACCGGCGAGCACGATGCCGGCCGTGGCGATGGCGGGCGCGGTGTGCCGCACCGCCTCGGCCACCGCGCGCCGGGCCGTCACCGGCTTCGCCATCTCCTCCCTGATCCGGTCGGTGATCAGGATGTTGTAGTCGGTACCGAGGGCGACGACGAAGAGGAAGAGCACCAGGGGCAGCGTGAAGGAGACGCCGGGGCGGTCGAGGCCGTGCTGGAAGACCAGGGTGCTCGCGCCGAGGGTGCCGAGGAATCCGAGCCCCACGGCGATCATCAGGACGACCGGTGCGAGCAGGGAGCGCAGCAGCAGGAAGAGGATCACCGCGATCAGCAGCGCCGCGACCGGGAAGACCAGGCGCAGATCCTTCTCCACGGCCGTCGAGATGTCGGCGAAGACCGCCGCCGTTCCCGTGACATGGGCCTCGGTACCCCGCGGGGCGGTCCGCGCCGCCGTCTCCCTGACGGGTCCCGAGACCAGGTCGCGCGCCTTCTGCGAGGCGGACTCGACGCTCAGGAACAGATCGACCCGCGCGGCGGTGCGGTCCTTGCTGAGCACCGGCCTGCCCACCTCTCCGACCCCTTCCGTCCTGCCGAGGGACCGGGTCATCCCGGTGAGCGAACTCGCCCTGATCTCACCGCCGTCGGTGCTGCGTACGTACACGGTGTGCGGGTCGGAGACGCCCGCCGGCAGGCTGCGGGAGATCTGCTCGGCCGTCCTGACCGCCGCGGTCTCGTGCAGGCCCTGCTGGTCGTAGCTCATCTTCAGGCCGAGCGCCCCCGCGCCCAGCGCACCGAGCAGCACCAGACTGCCGAGCGCGTACCGCAGCGGCCTGCTGCTCACCGCGTGGCCCAGGCGCGCGGCGAGCCCGCCGGTGCGCTCCTTCTTCCACGCGCGGGCCGGCCAGAACATGCCGCGGCCGAGCACGGCGAGGAGGGCGGGCATCAGCGTGAGGCTGGCCAGGAGCATCACGAGCACCGAGACCGCGATGGCGGGTCCGAGCACCCGGAACTGCCCGAAGCTCGCGAGGCCCAGGGTCGCGAAGGCGGCGACGATCGTCAGCGCGGCGGACGTGATCGCGCCGCCCACCCGCCCGGTCGTCTCGGCCGCCGCCGTCCTCGCGTCCTGCCCGGGGTGGTTCCGCAGCTGCTCGCGGAACCGGAACATCAGGAAGAGGAAGTAGTCGATGCCTATGCCGAGGAGTACGACGCCGATCAGTGAGGGAGTGGACGGGTCGAGGTCGACGCCGGAGAGCTTCGCCGCGCCGACCACGGCTCCCGAGGCGACACCGCCGATCAGCGCCACCGCGATCAGCGGTACGAGAGCGGCCGCCAGGCTGCGGAACACCAGCACGTTCAGGAGGACGATGAGGCCCATCGTCAGGCTGGAGACGACCTTCCCCGTGCTCGCCTCGGCGTCCGTGTCGTCCACGGTGGAGGCGATGCCGCCGGTGAACCCGACGCGCAGCCCGTCGTCCGCGAACTTCTCCTGCGCGGAGTGGCGGAACTTCTTGTAGACGTCCTGGAGACCGGTGTCCTGGGGATTTCCGGTGAGCGACACCGTCAGGAGCCGGAAGCTCCTGTCCGGGGCCACCGCCCCGGGCGACACCCGCGGGGTCTGGGAGTGGTCCTTCCGCAGCGGCTCGGGCTTCGGCGCGACGATCCGGTCCCGGCCGAGACCGGCCGCGGTGCCGGTGATCCGCCGCTGGTCGCCCGCGGTGAGTTTGCCGCCGTCGTCCCTGGCGACGAGCACGGTCAGGGCGTTGGGGTCGGGCTTGGTGCCGAACTTCTCCTCCGCCGTGCGCAGCGCCACCGCGGAGTCGTACTTCTTGGGCAGGAAGTCCCCGGCCTGGGAGTCGGTGACGTCGAACATCATCGCCTGCCCCACGAAGGACAGCGCCGCCCCGAGGACGGTCCAGACGAGGACCGTCAGCCATCGATGTCGGGTGGAGAACGAGGTCAGCTTGCGGATCATGATGTCTTTTCCCTGCGTTTCCCGGGCGGTGGCACGGCCCGCGAGGGGTTCCCGGGGCTCCCAACAGGCCATCACGCCGGGCCCCTTGCGGACGTCGGCCGCCGGAAGGGGACGCGGCCGGGACCCGGGTCCGGTACGGCGCCCCGGCCAGTACTCCGGTACTGGGTGCGACAACCGCCCCCGCGCCGATCCGGGCGCCCGGCGGCCGGGATCTAATGGTGCTCAGAGATCGGGACGCCAGGGCCCGGCCGACCGGCTCGACTTGGAGGCGCGCGGATGCGCCGCGACTTCTTCCCGCCCGCGCCGCCCACCGGCGGGCCGCGGCCGACGTGGGGCGACGCACTGCTCGCCGTCGTCGTGACGGGGCTCGACATCCTCGCCTACCTCGCCCCCGGCGAGGAGGGCATGCCAGGAACGCGCTTCACTGTGCTCGGTGTGCTGCTCGTCGTCGCCGCCGCGCCCCCGTTGCTCTTCCGGCGCCACCGCCCCCTGCCGGTGCTCTTCGCGGTCCTTGCCGTGCAGACGGCCGTCAACACCGGGCTCGCCGTCGACCCGGGCACCCCCATGTCGAACAGCTACGGCGGCGCCGTCACCGTGGCGCTCTACACCGTGGCCAGGTACAGCGGGCCGCGCACCGTGGCGCTCGCCGTCCTGGCCGCCCTGCCCGTCCAGCTCGTACGGGGCGTGCTGGGCGACCTGCCGGTGGCGAACATCGCCATCGACGTACTGGTCACCCCGGCCCTCGTCGTCGGCGCGGGGCTCGGGGTGCGGCAGTGGAAACGGCAGCTCGACATCAACCGCAGGCTCCTCGCCGACCGTGCGGTGGGCGAGGAGCGGCGCCGCATCGCGCGCGAGCTCCACGACATCGTGGCCCACCACATCACCACCATGTACCTGATGTCCGGCGGGGCCAGATCGACGCTGGAGCGCGACCCCGAGACCGCCCGCGAGGCGCTGGTGACCCTGGAGGAGTCCGGCCGTACGGCGCTGCGCGAGATGCGGCAGCTCCTCGGGGTGCTGCGCAGCACCGACTCCCCCGAGGAGACGCCGTCGGAGCCGCAGCCCGGCGTGGACGGCATCGAGCGGCTCGTCGCCGAGACGACCGCCGCGGGTCTGCCGGCCGAACTGCACGTCACCGGCCGGCCCCGCCCGCTGCCGGAGTCGGTCGGCCTCACCCTCTACCGCATCGTCCAGGAGGCGTTGACCAACGCCCGCAAGCACGCGGGTCCGGCCCGCGCCACGGTGCGGCTCGGCTACCTCCCGGACCGGGTCACCGTCACGGTGGCCGACGACGGGGCCGGTGACGGCAGGGCTCACGGCGGGGCCGTCCGGGGCGGCGGATACGGTCTGCTGGGCATGCGGGAACGGATCGCGCTGCACGACGGTTCGCTGCGCGTCGGCAGCCGTACGGAAGGCGGGTTCGAGGTGGCCGCGAGTGTGCCGCTGCCCGACGACGCGTACGAGAAGGAAGGCACCGCACGATGACCTCACCCACCGAACCCGATCCCGGGGCCGAGCCCGGGACCGATCCCGGGGCCGAGAACGCGTCCGGGGACGGGAGCGAGCCCGGACCCGGCGCCGGGTCCGGCCGGATCACCGTGCTCATCGCCGACGACCAGCCGCTGGTGCGCCGGGGGCTGTCCCTGATCCTGCTCTCGGACCCCGCCATCGAGGTCGTCGGCGAGGTGGGCGACGGCGAGCAGGCCGTCGCGGCCGCCCGCGAACTTCGCCCCGACGTGGTCCTGATGGACATCCGCATGCCGGTGCTCGACGGCGTCGGGGCCACCGGGCGTCTGACGGCCGAGCTGCCCGGGTGCCGGGTCCTCGCGCTGAGCACCTTCGACATGGACGAGCACGTGGTCGGCGCGCTGCGGGCGGGCGCGGCCGGTTTCCTGCCCAAGGACGTCTCCCCGGAGGAGCTGGTGGCGGCGCTGCGCACCGTGCACCGCGGCGAGGCCGTCGTGGCCCCGCGCCTCCTCACCCGCCTGCTCGCCACGTTCGTGACACCGGCCCCCGCCGCGCACCCGCCGGGCGAGGACCTTTCCGGCCTCACCCCGCGCGAGGTCGAGGTCCTGCGGCTGATCGCCGCCGGGCTCGACAACACCGAGATCGCGCAGAGGATGCGGATCGGCGTCCAGACCGTGAAGAACCACGCCACCGGCATCTTCGCCAAGCTCGGTGTGCGCGACCGCGCGCAGGCGGTGATCGTCGCGTACGAGTCGGGCCTTGTGCGGGCGGGCCGGGGCAACGGCGCCAGGAGCTGAGAGCCGGTCCGGCCCTCGGGGCGCAGGACCCGCTGGACCGCGTGCGGTGAGCCGCGTCGCCGGTCAGACGGCCGGGCTCGTCCGGGGCTCTCCCATGGGGGCGCTGGTGCGGCCGTGTTCGGAGTCGGCGAAGGCCTTGCGGACGAGCGGACGCGCGGCCTTCGACTGGAGTGCGCGCATCGCCAGCGCGTTGACCCGGATTCCCAGCGCGGACTTGGGGGCCATGGAGGCGACCCGGCCGGGCAGGAGTTGCTGCGCCGATGCGGCCCTGGGCCGCATGGCCCGCTCGAAGGCGGTCAGCGCGGCGGGCGTCCGCGAGGTGTCGCCGGGCGCGCCCGCGGCGCGCAGCGCGGCCGCCAACTCGGCGGCGCCGCGCAGGGCGAGGGCGGTGCCGAGGCCGCTGAGCGGGCTCGCGCACCAGGCGCTGTCGCCGAGCAGGACGATCCGGCCGACGCTCCAACACGGCACGTGCACCTGGTCGAAGGTGTCCAGAGCGAAGTCGTCGGCCTGCCGGGCCGCGGCCAGGAATTCGGCGGTGCGCCAGCCGACACCGGCGAACGTCCGCTCAAGCAGAGCGAGCTGGGCCTCGCGGGCGTGCCGCGGGGGCAGCGTGTCGGCGGCGAAGGTCAGGCCCACCTCCTGCTGCCCGGGGTGGCCGGGGCGGGCCTCGACGGCGCGGCGGCCAGGTGCGTTGTGGGTCAGGAACCAGCCGTCGACGGACGGCGTCCCGGGCCGCTCGGTGAGGGTGAACCAGGCGTGGGCCAGGCCGAGGGGCTTGCGATAGTTCTCCTCCGGTCCGAACCGCAGCGCGCGGACCCGTGAGTGCGCGCCGTCGGCGCCGACCACCAGGTCGAACGTCTCCTCCGCGCCGCTGCGGAAGCGGGCGAGCACTCCTGCCCCGGTGTCCTCCAGCGCCTCCACGGTCTCACCGAACCGGTGCGTCACGCCCGGCCCGGTCGCCTCGTGAATGATCCGGGCGAGGTCCGTGCGCAGCAACTCCTCACGGGACACGTAACCGCGCCCGTCGAACGCCTCCACCGGCATCTCGGCGAGACGCCGCTCCCGCGCGTCGACCCAGGCCGCGCCCCGCTGCGGCACCAGGCAGTCCAGCGCCTCCTTGAGCAGTCCGGCGCGCTCAAGGACCTCCCGGCTGTCGCCGCGCAGGTCGACGGTCTGGCCGCCGGTGCGCAGGGCCGGCGCGATCTCCGCGACGGTGACCGTCCAGCCGTCCCTCTCCATGAGCAGCGCGAGTGTGTCCCCCGCGATTCCAGCGCCGACGACGAGTACGTGAGCCACGGCATCCTCCGATTCCGACCCCTCATGCGAATCTTTCGCATTTAGAGTAGCCACACCGGTCGCCCTAATGCAAGAGTTTCGCGATAGAGTGAAGCGGTGACGCAAGCATCAGGGACAGCCCGCCCCGGCGGCCGTACCGCCCGGACCCGCGAGGCCGTGCGCGCGGCCACCCGTGAACTCCTTGCCGAATCGGCCGACGGCACCGTCGACATCACGGAGGTGTCGGCCCGCTCGGGCGTCCACCTCGCCACCGTCTACCGCCGCTGGCGCAGCGCCGACGGCCTGATCATCGACGCGGTGGTGGACGAGCTCGGCAGTCGTTCGCCGCTGCCCGCCACCGGCGACCTGCGGGCCGATCTGCACGCCTGGATCACCAACCTGCTCAGCGACCTGACCAGGCCGGGCCATCTGGCCTTCTTCCGGGCCCTGCTCCGGGCCGGCGGCGAGGGGCAGGACACGCGGAGCTTCGCCGAGCCTCGTATCCAGCAGATCCAGGCCACCCTGGACGCTGCCGGTGCCACCGTGCTGACCTGGGTGGACATCTTCGAACTGGTGCTGGCACCGGCCTATGTGCGTGCGCTGCTCACCCTGCCGATGGACCCGGCGACCGAGGCCGTGCGGCTGGTCGACAACGTGCTGGCGGTCCGGGCGGCGCGCGAGCGCGGAGCGGCGGAGTAGGTTGAGGGACAGGTCCTCAGCCGGGACAGGTTCTCAGCCTGGCGCCTGCTACCGCTGGTAGCGCGCCAGGACCAGATTGCCGTCCTTCACCAGCCGTTTCCGCAGCTCGTCGAGTCCGATCGCCCCGCTGTAGTACTCCTGGAGCGCGGGCGTCGCGACCTTGTCCTTCCACTCCGGATAGCCCCGCACCGACTGGGCGGGCGCCGGGCGCAGGCCCTCGGCGAGGGCGGTGCCCGTGGCCCAGTCGTCCTTCTTCGTGTGCAGGGCGGGGTCCTTGAGCGCCTCCTTGCCGGTCGGCAGCATCCAGTCGCCGCGCGCCAGCTTCACCATGTTCGGCGGCCGCAGGAAGAAGTCGATGAACGCGACGGCCTCCTTCTTGTGCGGGCTGTCCTCGGCGACGGAGAGCGTCTGCGGGCTGACGCCCTGCGCGCTGCCCTCCTTCCCCGCCGGCGCGGGCAGCACCTGCCAGTCGAAGCCTTCGGGGGCCTGCTGGACGATCTGCTGACGGTAGGAGAAGCCGAGCGGGACCATCGCGTACTTGCCGCCGAAGAAGCCGGGCAGCGTGTCGGATCCGCCCATGCCGAGCGTGGTGTCCGAGGCGCTCTTGTCGGTGTTGACCTGGTCGTGGACCGTACGCGGCATGATCTCGTCGGCCGCGTCGAAGCGGACGTCGACCCTGCCGTCGGCCCCGCGGTGGAACATCCGGCCCCCGGTCGACAGCGACAGGTTGAGCGTCGCGGAGACCGGCTCCTTGAGCGGCCAGGCGACGCCGTACTTGCCGTCGCTGCCGTCGCCGAGCTCCTTGGTGATCTTCCGGAACTCCGGCCAGCTCCACGGCTTCCGGGGGGTCGGGACGCGGACGCCCGACTCCTTCAGCCACCGGGAGTTGGCGATCAGGACGCGCGGCTCCTGCAGGAACGGCACTCCGTAGATCCCGTCGTCGAACGTCGTCGTCTGCCAGCTCCGCCGCGGGATGTCGGACCTCAGCCGCTCGGGGAGCAGCTCGCGCAGATCCGCGAGATACCCGCCGTACGCGAAGTCGGCGAGGTCGTCCGACGCGTCGTGGATGATGTCCGGCGCCTCGCCGCCCTCGAAGGAGGTGAGCAGCTGGTCGTGGACGCTGTCCCAACTGCCCTGGACGAGCTCGACCTTGACGTCGGGGTGGGTGGCGTTCCACTGTGCGACGAGCGCCTTGTTGGCGTCGACGGACTCCTTCTGCCAGGCGAGTGACTGGAACTGGAGGGTGATCTTCCCGTCGTCGTCGCCGGAGTCGCCGCCGCAGCCGGTGAGCAGCAGTGCGAGGGTCGCGGCCGCCGCGGTCAGGAGTCGTGGGGCGGTCCGCATCAGGCCTTCACCGCCCCGGCCAGCATGCCGCCGGCGATCCGCTTCTGGATGATCGCGAAGATGACCAGCGAGGGGATGGTGGCGAGGAACGCGGCCGCGGCGAGCGGCCCGAGGTCGGCGACGCCCTCCGTGCCGATGAAGCGGTTCAGGATGACCGGCAAGGTCTGCTTCTCCGGGGTCTTGAGCAGGACGAGGGCGAAGAAGAACTCGTTCCACGCGGTGATGAAGGCGAACATCGCCGTGGCGACGATGCCGGGCGCCAGCAGCGGGGCGACGACCGAGACGAACGTGCGCACCCGGCTCGCGCCATCCACCGCCGCGGCCTCCTCCAGCTCGGCGGGGACCGCGCGGACGTACCCGACGAGCATCCACAGCGCGAACGGCAGGGACCACACCACGTACACCAGGATCAGGCCGGGCAGGGAGTTGATCAGGTGCAGGTTCTTCAGGATCAGGAACAGCGGAATGATGATGAGCACGAACGGGAACGCCTGACTGATCACCACCCAGCCCGTCGCCGCCTTCGCAAGGCGGTTGCGGTGCCTGGCCATGACGTACGCCATGGGGGTCGCGATGACGACCGCGATCAGGGCCGCGCTCAGCGCCGCGATCAGGGAGTTGCCCGCGGCCCGCAGGAGCGGCTGTTCGTCGAAGGCCTGCCGGAAGTTCTCCAGCGTCGGGTCCTTGGGGATCCACGTGGGGTGCAGGCTGCCCAGTTCGCGGGTGGGCTTGAATGCCGTGGAGATCAGCCAGAGGAACGGGAAGGCGAGGAAGACGAGATAGGCGGCGAGCGCGGCGTACTGCGCGGCGCGCGTCGACTTCTTCGTACGCGTCATGTCTCGTCGTCTCCCTTCAGGCGGCCCACGAGGTAGACGGCGAGGATCACCGAGATCACCGCGACCATGATGCAGCCCATGGCCGCCGCGTATCCGAACTGGCCGTAGCGGAAGGCCTCTTCGTAGGCGAAGAGCATGGGCAGCCGGGTGCGGCCGCCGGGGCCGCCCTGGGTGAGGACATAGACCAGGGCGAACGAGTTGAAGTTCCAGATGAAGTTGAGCGCCGTGACGGCCAGGGCGACCGGTCTGATCGCGGGCCAGGTGACGGTGCGAAAGCGGCGCCAGGCACCGGCGCCGTCCATCGCGGCGGCCTCGTGCAGTTCGCGCGGGGTGTTCTGCAGCCCGGCGAGGAGCGCGACGGTGGTCTGCGGCATGCCGGCCCAGACCCCGACGACGATCACGGCGAAGAGGGCGGTGCCGGTGCCGGTCAGCCAGTCCTTGCCGTCCCCGAGGCCGAGGTCGGAGAGCGTCTCGTTGAGGACGCCCGCGTCCGGGTGGTAGACGAGCCGCCACATGATGCCGACGACCACCTCGGGCATCGCCCACGGGATGATCGCCAGCGCCCGTGCCAGCCAGCGCAGGCGCAGGTCCTGGTTGAGGAGCAGCGCGAGGCCGAGCGCGAGCAGGAACTGCGGCACGGTGACGCCGAACGCCCAGAGCAGGCCGATCCGGAAGGAGTCCCAGAAGAGCGTGTCGTGCCACAGGTCCTGGAAGTTGAGGGTGCCGATCCACTGCGTGGCCCGGGTACGGCCCGACTGGGAGTCGGTGAAGGCCAGCGCGATGCCGTAGAGGAGCGGGCCGACGCTGAGGACGAGGATCGGGATCAGCGCGGGCAGCACGAGGAACCACGCGCCGTGGTCGGCGGCCCCGCGTCCCTGCGTGCCTCTCGCTGACCGCTTCGTCGCGGTCGCCACTGTCACGGAATGGGCTCCTTCGGGCGGCTCGGCCGGTGTTCGGCCGCCCGCGCGGCCTGGCGTCATCGTGCTGACGCGACCCGCATCCGTCAACCGCCGGGTGGTCGATGCGAGACTGTCCGGCGAACAGGGCACGACGCAGGGGAGGCACGGGATGGACGAGGCACGGGCGCGGGCCGTACTGGACGCGGCGGAGCTGCCGGTTCCGGTGGGTGGGGCCCGGCTGCTCGCCCTCGGCGAGAACGCGGTGTTCGCCGTCGGCGAGCTGGTCGTCAAGGTCGGCCGTGCCGCGCCCGAACTCCTGGCCCGGGCGCGGCGGGAGCTGGCGGTCGCCGGGTGGCTGGAGAAGGTGGGCGTGCCCGCCGTGCGGCCTGCCGAAGCCGAGGCGCGTCTGGTGGACGGGCATCCGGTGACGCTCTGGCACCGGCTCCCCGAGGCCGTCCGGCCGACCGAGCCGCGCGACCTCGCCGCACTCCTGCGGCGCGTGCACGCCCTGGACTCCCCCTCCTTCGCGCTCCCGCGTCGCGAACTGCTCGGCGGCGTGGAGCGGTGGCTCCGGCTCGCGGGGGATGCGATCGATCCGGCCGACGCGGATTATCTGCGGACGCGCAGGGACGGTTTCGCGGCGGCCTCGGCCGTGCTGACCCCGCACCTCGCGCCGGGCCCCGTGCACGGCGACGCGCTGCCCCGCAACGTCCTGGTCGGTCCCGAAGGACCGGTCCTTGTGGACCTGGAGACGTTCTCCGCCGACCTGCGCGAGCACGATCTGGTCGTGATGGCGCTCTCCCGCGACCGGTACGGGCTCGCCCCGGAGGCGTACGACGGGTTCGTGTCTGTCTACGGGTGGGACGTGCGGGAATGGGAGGGGTGCTCGGTGCTGCGGGGCGCCCGTGAGACCGCCAGCTGTGCGTGGGTCGCGCAGCACGCGCCCGCCAACCCGAAGGCGCTGGCCGAGTTCCGGCGCCGGGTGTCGTCCTTGCGGGACGGCGACGCGGCCGTCCGCTGGTACCCCTTCTGAGCGCCTGACGCGCGGTCGGTCCTGACGCGCGGTCGGTCCTGACGCCGTGGCACTACCCCCGCAGCGGCCAGACCCCGTCCACCACGGCCTCCGCGTTCCCCTTCTTCCGCAGGAAATTCTGGAAGTCCGCCGCCCAGGCCGCGTACCACTCGATCTGGCGGCGGTGCAGTTCCGCCGGGCCGAGGGAGGCGACCTTCGGGTGGCGGTCGGCTATCGCGCCGGCGAGGCGGGCCGCCGCCTGGGCGTCGGCCGCGGCGTCGTGGGCGGACTCCAGGACCACGCCGTACTCCGTGCAGACCGCCTCCAGGTTCCGCTTGCCCCTGCGGTAGCGGTCCACGGAGCGGTCGATCGTGTACGGGTCGATCACCGGGCCCGGCTCGCTGCCGCCGAGCCGGCTCCGCAGGGACGGCAGGCCGTGCCTGCGGAGCTCCGCGGCGAGCAGGCTGAGGTCGAAGACCGCGTTGTACGCGACGACCGGGACGCCCGCCTGCCAGTACGAGGTGAGGACGTCCGCGAGGGCATCGGCCACCTCGGCGGCGGGCCTGCCCTCGGCCGCCGCCCGTTCGTTCGTGACGCCGTGCACGGCGACCGCCTCGGCCGGGATCGGGACGCCCGGGTCCGCCAGCCAGGTGCGGTGGCCCAGCGTCTCGCCGGCCTTGACCTCGATCACCGCGCCGGTGACGATGCGTGCCTCGCTCGGGTCCGTCCCCGTGGTCTCCAGGTCGAAACCGATCAGCAGCTCCCGGTGCCAGCCCATGGCCGCCCCCTTCTTCGTGGTGCTTTCCCCCAGTGACCACCACGATCGCATGCGCCACTGACAATCCGAGGATCGCATTCCGCTTCACCCGCCGACGAGGCCGTCCCACCCGCCCGGCCGTTCACGAGACCGGCCGCGAGTCGGCCCACGCCACCTCGAACTCCTCGCGATATGTCACGAAAAGCCCGCCCTCGCCCGGATCGCCCGACTTCACTACCCGGCCGCCGCCGCGCAGCACGAGGACCGGCGCCTCCATCCCGCGGGTCCTGCGCAGATACGACTGGACGATGGCGATGCCGTCCGCGCCGTCCCCGTCGACCAGGTACGCGGTGAAGCGCGGGGTCTCGTCGAAGACCTGGATCTCGAAGGCGCCCGGGTCGCGAAGGCGCGCCCTGACCCGGCGCATGTGCAAGATGTTCATCTCGACGGAACGGCTCAACTCGCCCTTCTTCAGGCCCAGTTCACGCTCCCGCCGCTTGACCGCACTGCTCGCCGGGTTGATGAAGAGCAGCCGCACCCGGCAGCCGGACTCCGCGAGCCGGACGAGACGGCGCCCGGAGAAGTTCTGCACGAGGAGGTTGAGGCCTATGCCGATGGCGTCGAGGCGGCGGGCACCGCCGAAGATGTCCTCGGCGGGGAACTGCCGCAGGAGCCGGACCCGGTCCGGGTGGACGCCGACGACGTCCGCGTACCGGTCACCGACCAGGTCCTCGACGGTGTCGACGGGCAGGCGCCGCGCGGAGGGCGTGTCGGTGCCCGCGCCGAGCATGTCAAGGAGCCTGGCCGAGGCCCGCTCGGCCTGGGCGAGGACCGCCTCCGAAAGGGCGCGGTTGCGGGAGACGACGTTCCGGGTGACCTCCAGCTCGTCCAGGGCCAGCTCGACGTCGCGCCGGTCGTCCAGGTACGGCTCGAAGCACGGCCAGTGCTGCACCATCAGCTCGCGCAGCTGCGGCAGCGTGAGGAAGCTGAGGACGTTGTCGTCGGCCGGGTCGAGCAGATAGCCCTTGCGGCGGCTCACCTCGCGTACGGCGACGGCCCGCTGGACCCACTCCTGCCCGGCGGGACCCGCCGCGGCGACCACCCAGTCGTCGGCGTGGACCGGTTCGTAGACGGGACGCAGAACAGCGGCCACGACCGCGCGCAGCCGCTGCTCCACCAGGTTCAGCCAGACGTAGGCCCGCCCGGCACGCTGTGCGCGCGTACGGACCTCGCGCCAGGCGTCGGCGTCCCAGTCCAGTTCGGGTCCGATCTGAGATCCCATCTCCATCGGCCGCGCCAGAGACACCGCTCCGGGGGGTACGTCCGCGGAGCTCCCCTCGTGACCCTCGTCACCAGGGGGCAGCTCCCGACCACCCGAGCTCACCCGCGCACCGCCTTCCGCCCCCGAACACTCCCCCGGTCAAAGATCAAGGAAGGGTACTCCGGGAGCGGTCGGCGGTGCAGCCCGATGGGCAGGGTGGATTCTCAACCACCCAGCGGCGGCTGGCCGTTCTGGTTCGCCAGGTCCTGCGGAGTGAGCGGGCTCATAGCCGTGACGTCGCGCGCGGCCAGCGAGAAGCCCTGCCAGTGGACCGGCATCGGCTGCTGGTCCTCGTCACGCGCGATGTGGTGGAAGCCGATGTGCACCCACGTGACGGGGTGGTCCATGGCCTGGCCGTTCACCCACTTGTCGACGCTGGTCGGCGTTCCGTTGGGGCAGCTCGGGTTGTTGCTCGCGTACTGCTCGCACGCCTTGTACTGGGTGAAGTACACGTCGTGCTTGGTGAATTCCCGGCCCGCGTGCTTGTTGCTGGGCCCCGGCACGATCTCGTACGACCGCGGGTGGCCGTCCTTGTTCTTGCCGGTGTTGCTGACCACACGCCACCAGCGCATGTCCTTGTGGTCGCCCGTGAGCTCCTTGGTGACCTTGGTGCGGGTGGTCTTCGTGGTGGGGCTGCCGTCGCCGGTGGGCGGGGTGACCTTGGAGTCGTACTGCTCGACCTTGGCCTTCGGGGAGCCGTCAAGACCGAAGTTGAGCCGCCAGAAGACGTTGTGCGCGTGGCTCTCGGCCTTGGCCTGGTCGCCCTTGCCGATGGGCCAGCCGCGGTCGTCGCCGCCGTCGTAGTCGTACGGCGAGAGGCTGCCGGTCGCGCCGACGTTGGACGTGATGGTGCCGTCCGAGGAGAACCGCCACTCGGTGATGTACTCGTACCAGGAGGCCTTGTTCACGGTGTAGACGAGCAGGTCCTTGCCCTGGCCCGTGTAGAGCTTTCCGTTGCCGCCGGTGCTCTGGTCGTCGTTCAGGCGGTACGCGTGCCCACGCGCGCGCGTGGTGGCGCACAGGCCCTTCACGTCGCCCCGGTGCGGGACCTTGACGGTCTTGATGGTGCCGCCGGGACACTCGCCGGGGTTGAGGTTCTGCAGGGCCTGGCCGAAGTCGGTGCCGGTGACGTCGTCGTACTCGGCCTTGCCGTCGTCGTAGGGCACGTGCACCTGGGCGAGGCGCGCGCTGGTCATGACGGGGATCGGCTTCGGCTCGCCCTTCGGCTGGTAGCTGATCTTGTCGAGGATCAGGCCGGAGAGCGTGTTGTAGTGCCAGCACATGCGCCAGGTCGTGCCGCCGTCGACGGTCTGCTCGATCTTGTAGGCGTCACTGCAGTCGGCCGCCGCGGCGGGCGCGGCGGGCGGCGCCTGAGGAGCGGCGGAGGCGGGTGCGGCGACGGATATGGCGCCGCCGAGGAGCGCGGAGACCGCGAGGGCCATGGTGACCCGTTTGCGGGCGCGCGGAACTCTGTTGACGTGCATTGCGGAGTGAACTCCCTCGTACGAGGAGAAGCGGGCGTGTGATGTCGTCGTGGGCGGCCGGATCAGCCGAGGCGGCCCACGGTGCGGGTGCTCAGGTCGACCACGAGGGCCCGGGTGTCGATCCACGGACCGTTCTTGACCTTGGTGACGACCTGCAGACACCGGTGCTTGCCGCACTCGGTGAGGTCGGACGGCACACGCTTCACGGTCTCCTTGCGGAAGACCATGCCGCTCAGCTGCAGCTGTCCCGGGCCGGCCAGCGCCTTGCCCGTGGCGTGCTGGAAGTCCTTCTTCAGGCCCTTGCCGAGCGGGTCGGCGATCAGCAGCCTGGCGCCCTCGGCGAGCTCCTCCTGGCTGGGCGGCGGCTGCACGTTCTGCGTGGTGGTCGTGTGGGCCACCGTGCCGGTCCGCAGATCCACCGTCTTGGTGATGACGGCGTCCTTCTTGTAGTCGTAGTAGACGACTTCGGCCCGCCGCGGCGGGGTCGCGCCGCTGTCGCTGGGCTCCGGCTCGCTGAGGTTGGTGGACAGCAGCTGCGGGCCGCGGTCCCCCTCGACGTCCCGGGCGCTGGAGCGCATCTGGCCCGAAACCGAGGCCTTCTCCGCGCGCTCGATCTCATCATCGGTCAGCGGGTCGCTGCCTATGCCCTTCTCGCCCTCCTGGGGCGCGGCCTCCACGACGCCGTCCTTCGCGATGGCGTCCTGCTCCGCCGCCGCCGCGTTGGCCTGGCGGTCCCCCGAGCCGCCTGCCTCCGAGCCGGGCAGATTGACGCCCACCAGCACGGCGGTCGCGGCCGCCAAGACCGCCGCGCCCGCCACCACCTTCCCCAGATGGCGTCTGACTGTTTCTCGCACTTACTCCCCCTACTCCCCTGGCGCCCCTTTGATGGGCATGCCGAGTATGTGGTCGGACGGTTAGACGGCTTCAACTCCGGGGTGGTTGCCCCACTTTCGGGCAGACTCTGGCCAAAGTGGCCCCAACTCGAGGGGGCGTTAGTGGAAGAGTCGTATACATGCAGGTCTGGCCTGGGCAGGCGTATCCCTTAGGTGCCACGTACGACGGAGCCGGCACGAATTTCGCGGTCTTCTCCGAGACCGCAGAGCGCGTGGAGCTGTGTCTGCTGCACGACGACGGCTCGGAGACAGCCATCGAGCTGCGCGAGTCCGACGCGTTTGTGCGGCACGCGTATCTGCCCGGCGTCATGCCGGGACAGCGCTACGGCTTCCGGGCGCACGGCCCCTACGCTCCGGAGCAGGGGCACCGCTGCAACTCCGCGAAACTGCTGCTCGATCCGTACGCGCGCGCGGTCAGCGGGCGCATCGACTGGGGGGAGGAGGTGTACGGCTACCACTTCGAGGAGCCCGGGACGCGCAACGACCTGGACTCGGCGCCGCAGATGATGACGTCGGTGGTGGTCAATCCATACTTCGACTGGGGCGACGACCGCCCGCCGCGCACGCCGTACCACCAGACGGTGATCTACGAGGCCCATGTGAAGGGCCTGACCATGCTCCACCCGGACCTCCCGGACGAACTCCGCGGCTCGTACGCGGCGCTCGGGCACCCGGCGGTCATCGAGCACCTCACCGGCCTCGGCGTGACGGCGCTGGAGCTGATGCCGGTCCACCAGTTCGTGAACGACCACCGGCTCGTGGACATGGGCCTCAACAACTACTGGGGCTACAACACCATCGGCTTCTTCGCCCCGCACAACGCGTACGCCTCCTGGGGCGACCGGGGCGAGCAGGTCCTGGAGTTCAAGCAGGCCGTGAAGGCGCTGCACGAGGCGGACATCGAGGTGATCCTCGACGTCGTCTACAACCACACGGCCGAGGGCAACCACCTGGGCCCGACACTCTCCTTCAAGGGCCTCGACAACGCCTCGTACTACCGCCTCATGGACGATCCCCGCTACTACATGGACACCACGGGGACCGGCAACTCCCTGCTGATGCGCTCGCCGCACGTGCTGCAGATGATCATGGATTCGCTGCGGCACTGGGTCACGGACATGCGCGTGGACGGGTTCCGCTTCGATCTCGCGGCGACGCTCGCGCGGCAGTTCCACGAGGTGGACCGGCTGTCGTCGTTCTTCGACCTCGTGCAGCAGGACCCGGTGGTCAGCCAGGTGAAGCTGATCGCCGAGCCCTGGGACGTCGGCGAGGGCGGCTATCAGGTGGGCAACTTCCCGCCGCTGTGGACCGAGTGGAACGGCATGTACCGCGACACGGTGCGCGATCTGTGGCGGGGTGAACCGCGCACCCTCGCGGAGTTCGCGTCCCGGCTCACCGGCTCCTCCGACCTCTACCAGGACGACGGCCGGCGCCCGCTGGCGTCGATCAACTTCACCACCTGCCACGACGGGTTCACGCTGCACGACCTCGTCTCGTACAACGAGAAGCACAACGAGGCCAACGGCGAGAACAACCAGGACGGCGAGAGCCACAACCGCTCCTGGAACTGCGGCGCCGAGGGCGAGACGGACGACGAGGCCGTCCTCGCGCTGCGGGCGCGCCAGATGCGGAACTTCATCGCCACGCTGATGCTCTCCCAGGGCGTGCCGATGCTCAGCCACGGCGACGAGTTCGCGCGCACGCAGGGCGGCAACAACAACGCCTACTGCCAGGACAACGAACTGGCGTGGGTGCGCTGGCCCGACGGCGAGAACTCGCTCCTCGCCTTCACCCGGACCATGGCGATGCTCCGGCGCGACCATCCGGTCTTCCGCAGGCGCCGGTTCTTCCACGGCCGTCCGGTCCAGGGCACGCGCGACGAACTGTCCGACATCGCCTGGTTCACGCCCGAGGGCGACGAGATGGAGCAGAGCGACTGGGACGCCTCGCACGCGCGGGCGCTGAGTGTGTTCATGAACGGCAACGCGATCTCGGAGCCGGATTCGCGGGGCGAGCGGATCTCCGACGACTCGTTCCTGCTGATGTTCAACGCGGCACCGGAGCCGACCGAGTTCGTGGTGCCGGTCAACCACGGGCGGCAGTGGCAGATCGTGATCGACACGGCGCTCGACGACGGGGTGCCGCCGGACGCCGGGCCGAAGGTGCAGGCAGGCGACCGGCTCACGCTGGCGGACCGGAGTCTCACGGTGCTGCGGCGTCCGGCGTGACGACGGCGCGGGGCGGCTGAGCGGAGGCTTCGGGGCGGGGCGGCTGAGCGGAGGCTTCGGGGCGGGGCGGTTCGTGGCGGGCGATCAGGGCGATCACGAACGCCACCGCCGCGGCCGCGCTGCCGAGGGCGAACGCCGCCCCCGCGCCGTGGGACTCCGCGAGCCGCCCGGCCACCGCGAGCGTCACCGCCTGCCCGCCGACGAAGGCGCTCGCCGCGAAGGTCATGCCCTCGGCGAGCCGCTCCCGCGGCACACCCCGCTCGGTGAGGGCGAAGCCCGTGATGAGGTTCGGTGCGTAGACCGCGCCGAAGAAAGTGACCACTACGTAGAGCCCCGCCAGACTGTCGGTCCACACCAGCGGCAGCGAGAGCAGCGCCGCGGCAGCCGTCGCCACGCGCCAGCGCGCGAGCAGCCCGAAGCGCTCGGGCACCGCGGCCATGGAGAGCCCGGCCACGGCGCTCATGACGCCCATCGCCGCGTACACGAGCCCGGCCTGCCCCGGCTGCCCCAACTCCTCGGTGAGCGCGGTGATCCCCGCCCCGCAGGCGCCCAGCAGCACCCCGAGGAAGAGCAGCCCGGCGCGCACCACGTACACCGAGCGCGGCAGCCGCGGACGCCCGCCCCGCGCGCGCGTGGGCCCCTCGGCGGCCGCCTTGGGCGTACGGCCTGTCGGGTGCAGCGCGAAGGCCGTGCCGCAGACGGCGACCAGGAGCGCCGCCGCCCCGAAGGCGTACGCCGGGCGGCCCGCCACAGACGCGAGGCCCACCAGGGCGGGGCCGAGCACGAAGGACAGCTCGTCCATCGTGCTCTCCAGGGAGAGCACGGTTCCGGCGAGCCGGTCGTCGCCGCCCGCGGCGCGCACCAGCGGGACCACGCGGGCGCGGGCGAGCGGGCCGATCCCGGGAATCGTGGCGCCCGCGAGGACGCCCAGGGCGACGAGGACGGGCGTCGGCAGACCGGCGACGGCGCCCAGGGTGTAGGCCGTGATCGCCGCGGCGTTGGCGAGCGAGAAGGCGAGCACCACGGGGCGCTGGCCCCGCCGGTCCGCGAGGCGGCCGACGAACGGCCCCAGGCCCACCTGGCCAAGGGCGAGCGCGCAGGCGACGATCCCGCCGGTGGCCAGCGACCCGCTGGTCTCGGTCACAAGCAGCACACTGCCGAACTGGATCATGGCCACGGGCAGCCTGCCGAAGAACGAGAGGACGGGCAGCAGGGCCCCTGTCGTCCGGAGCACCGTGCGGTACGCGTCCCGCGTGTTCTGAGCCATCGTCCGACGCTAACGACGCGGTCCGGCGGACACGCATGAGTCGATGACACGAAAGCCGCCGAGAGGGGTACGTACGTTCACATGACGCGCATGACGCCGGATCGCCCCGGGCCCGCGGTCCCGCCACCGCCCACCGCCACCTACCGGCTGCAGCTGCAGCCGGACTTCCCCTTCGCGGCCGCCGAGGCCGCCGTCCCCCATCTGGCCTCGCTCGGCGTCTCGCATCTGCACCTGTCACCGGTGCTCGAGGCCGTCCCCGGGTCGACGCACGGCTACGACGTCGTGGACCACGCGCGCGTGCGGGAGGAGCTGGGCGGCGAGGACGGGCTGCGGGCCCTGTCCCGCACCGCCCGCGCGGCCGGGCTCGGCCTGGTCGTGGACATCGTGCCGAACCACATGGCCGCGGTGCCGCGCCACAACCACGCGCTGTGGGAGGTGCTGCGCGAAGGCCCCGCGTCGCCGTACGCGCGCTGGTTCGACATCGACTGGGAGGCGGGCGGCGGGCGCGTCCTGCTGCCCTTCCTCGGGGGCCGCGTCGGGGACGAGCTCGGACACCTGCGGGTCGACGGGGACACACTCCGCTACCACGAACACGCGTTCCCTCTCCGGGAGGGCACCGCCACGCTGCCGCTTCCGGAACTCCTGGACGCCCAGTGGTACCGCCCGGCCTGGTGGCGGCTCGCCCGTACGGAGCTCAACTACCGGCGCTTCTTCACCATCTCGGACCTCATCGGAGTGCGCGTCGAGGACCCGGAGGTCTTCGAGGCGACCCACGGGAAGATCCTGTCGCTGCTCCGCGAGGGCGTCGTCGACGGCCTGCGGATCGACCACCCGGACGGCCTGGCGGACCCGGGCGCGTACCTCCAGAGGCTGCACGAGGCGACCGGCGGACGCTGGACCGTGGTGGAGAAGATCCTCGCCGACGGCGAACACCTGCCCGCCGCCTGGCCGGTGGCCGGCACCACCGGCTACGACGCGCTGCGCCACATCGACGGCGTCCTCACCGACCCGGCGGGCGCCGGTGAACTGCTCGGCCAGTACCGGCGCTTCGCCGCGCCGCCCGCGGACCGGGGCGGCGACTGGGACGCGACGGTGCGCCGCGCCGCGTACAAGGTCGTCACGCACGAACTGGCCGCCGAGGTCGGCCGCCTCACCCGGGTCGCCGCCGCGATCTGCGCGGCCGACCCCGCCCTGCGCGATTACGCCCCGTGGACACTGCGCACCGCGCTCAGGGAACTGCTCGTACGACTTCCCGTCTACCGGCCCTACGTCCGCGGAGGCGACGCCCCCGAGACGGTGCTCACCGAGCGCGCCGCCGAGGAGGCCAGGGCCGCCTTCGCCGTGCCCGAGGAGGCCGCGGCGGTCGACGTCGTACGGGACCTGGCGCTGGGGCGGTCGCGGGTCCCGGTGGCCAGGGAGGCGCTGGAGGAGTTCCGCGCACGGTTCGCCCAGACGTCGTCCGCGCTGCGCGCCAAGGCCGTGGAGGACACCGCGTTCTACCGGCACGCGCCGCTCCTCTCGGCGGCGGAGGTGGGCGGCGCGCCCGAGCGCCCGGCGGTGCCGGCCGAGGAGTTCCACGCGTACTGCGCGCGCGTGCAGCGCGACTGGCCGTACTCGGGCACGGTCCTGACGACCCACGACACCAAGCGCAGTGCCGACGTGCGGGCGGGCATCTCCGTCCTGGCGCAGTGCCCCGGCCGGTGGGCCGACCTCCTCGCCGAAGTGACCGAGCAGACCGCGCGCGTGGGCGGCACCTGCGCGCCCGACGCCCAACTGGCCTGGGCCGCCTGGCAGACCTCGGTCGGCTTCGGCTTCCCGTACGACACGCGGCTGCGGGACGCCCTCCTGAAGCACGTGCGCGAGGCGGGCCTGCACACCAGCTGGACCGAGCCCGACGAGGCGTACGAGAAGGCCGTGGAGGCGTTCGTGGAGGCGGGGCCGAGCGGGCCTCCGCTGTACGCGGTGGCCTCCTTCGCGCAGGGCCTTGACACCCATGTGCGGGCCACCGTCCTCGGGGCGGCGCTCCTGCATCTGACGATGCCCGGCGTGCCCGACGTCTACCAGGGCACGGAGAGCGAGTACCGCGCCCTGGTCGACCCGGACAACCGGCGGCCCGCACGCTTTCGTCCGCACGTCCTTGAACGGCTCGACGCCCGACCCGGGCGCGCGGGCCTCTCCGGCCTCGCGGGCCTCGCGGACCTCTCGGAGGAGAAGCTGGTGCTCACCGCGACGGCGCTGCGGCTCCGGCGTCGGCGGCCGGAGCTGTTCGGGGGCGCGGCGACGTACGAGCCACTGGCCGCCGATGGGCCTGGCGCGGCGCACTGCGTGGCGTTCGCCCGTTCCGGAGAGGTGGTGGCGGCGGCGACCCGGCTCTCCTTGCGCCTCGCGGACGCGGGCGGCTGGCGGGAGACGGAGCTGGCGCTCCCGGTGGGCCGGTGGTCCGATCTGCTCGCTCCGGGGCGCGAGTTCGAGGGGCACGCGCGCGTGGCGGAGCTTTTCGCCACGTCGCCGGTGGCGCTCCTGGAACGGGTCCCCGGGGGCGAGCGGCTCAGTCGGGACGCACGAGCAGCGTCCGCGGGCCCCGGGTCAGCAGCCCCCGGGAAGCCGGTCTGAAACCCGGCGCCCAGCGCATCGCCGGCATGGCGTCGAGCAGGGCGAGCAGCCCGTACTCCGCGACGCGGCCGGCGAGCTCGGCGCCGAGGCAGGAGTGGCGCCCCGCGCCGAACGCGAGGCCGCCCGGGTCCCTGCGCAGGATGTCGTAGCGGTCGGGATCGGCGAACCGTGCGGGATCGCGACCCGCCGCACCCACCAGGCAGGCCACGACCGCCCCTGCGGGCAGCGCGGTGCCCGCCACGACGACGGGGCGGACCGCGCGGCGCAGCACGACGGGCGCGGGCGGGTCGCGGCGCAGGGACTCCGCCCAGGCCGCCGGGATCAGCCCCGGCCGCTCGCGGACCGAGGCGAGGGTGTCCGGGTGGTCCAGGAGGTTGGCGAGGAACGAGCCGAGCGCGCGGGCGGTGGCGTCGCCCCCGCCGCCGAGCAGCGAGCCGACGAGCCCGGTCACGGTGCCGTCGGACAGCGGCCGTCCGTCGACCTCGGCGGTGCACAGCACGGAGAGCAGGTCGTCACCGGGACGCGCCCGGCGCCGCGCCAGGTGGGGGCGCAGCCGGGCGTCCAGGTCGTGATGGTGGCCTCCGAGGTGGGTGAGGCCGCCGTGGCACCACGCATGGACGCGTGCGGCGTCTTCGCAGGGCAGGCCCAGAGCGCTGACGACCGCGGCGGTCGGCAGCCACCGGCAGAACTCGGCGACGAGGTCGGCCTCCCGGCGGGCGGCGATGCGGCGGGCCAGGACGTGCGCGGTGCGCGAGACCCCACCGGCCAGCGCGGCCCCGGCCCGCCCGCGCACCCCCGGCTCGACGAGCGCCCGGTGCGCGAGGTGCGTGGCCCCCTCCAGATGCGCGAGGGTCCGCCCCGGCGGCAGAGCGACGAGCCACGGCCGCACGAGGGCCCGCCACACGTCCCCGTACCGGCTCACGAGCCAGGCCCCGAGAAGCTCGTCGCGCACCAGGGGGTGGCTCTCGCGCAACAGCCGGAAGACGGGGTACGGGTCCCTCGCGACACCGGGCGAGAGGAGGCTCGGTGGGTGTGTCCGCGCGGGGGCGGCGCGTGCGGGCGGCGCGGGCCGTGTGCCGGGAGCCGGGGGTGCGGTGGGTCCGCCGGTGGTGCGGGTCGGTGCGCCCGGGGCCGGCGGAGGTGTGGGGGCGCGCTCCTCGCGGGGCGCGGCGGAGGGGCCTGCGGCCGGTATCGGGCCGTCGGGCGGGACGGGTGGGCAGCGCACCGAGGGCTCCGACCTGTGCGTCGGCGCGGCGAACGGCCGCGCGGGTGTGTTCAAGACGACCACCGGGCGCCGCGCGGCGCAGGCTCCGTACCACCGTACGGGTGACATCGCGCGGGGCGCCGCTCCCCCCTGGGCGTTCTTGACACCCCTTCCGGGGCATGGGGTACTGCGATTGCCTCAGTGAGGGGCCGGACGGGGGGCCGACTGGCGGTGCACCACTATCCCAGTGTTCATGAACTCGTCGTTTCCGCACGTCAGTTGGCTGCCCACCGCACCGAACTGAGCGTTCTGCGCGAGGTCGGCACCTCGCGCGAGGGGCGGCCGCTGCACCTGCTCTCCGTCGGGAGCTCCGCCCGCGCGGTCCTCGTCGTCGCGGGCGCGCACGCCAACGAGCCGACCGGCGGTTCGACGCTCCTGCACCTCGCCGAGCGGACCCTGCGCGACCCCCGCCTGCGCGCCGACACGTCCTGGCACTTCCTGCTCTGCGCGGACCCGGACGGCGCGAGCCTGCACCGCACACCCGCGCCCCGCTCGCTCCTGGACTACCACCGGAACTTCTTCCGCCCCGCGGGACCCGAGCAGCCCGAGTGGTCGCCCTCCGTGCTGCCGCCCGACCGGCTGCCGCCGGAGACGCGCGCCCTGACCGCCGTCATCGACGAACTGCGCCCCTACTTGCAGGTGTCCCTGCACGGCACCGACCTGGGCGGCAGTTGGGTGCAGCTCACGAAGGACATCCCCGGCCTCGCGGAGCCGTTCGCCAAGTCGGCGGCGGAGTTGCACATTCCGGTCGAGATGGGGGCGTCGGACGCCGCGGGCTGGTGGGTCTCGGGGCCCGGCGTCCACGTGCTGCCCGGCCCCGGCGCGACAGCGGCGTACCCGAGCCTGCCCGAGGACGCCCGGCTCACCACCTGGCACCGCACCCACCACTACGGCGGGCGCACCGCGATCGTCGAGGTGCCGATGTGGGCGAGCGACCTGGTCGGCGACCCGGCGGCGCATCCGGCACCGGTGCGGGCGATGCGGGCGCTCGCGCGGCGGCTGCGGCGGGACGCGCGGCTCGTCGAGGAGATCCTCGGCGAGGCGCTGCCGCGGCTGCCCGGCGCGGAAGGGCCGATGCTGCGCGCGGCGCGCTGGGCGCTGGCCCTGGTGCCCGGGCTCGCCGACGACTGGCGGCGGCTGCCGCCCGCGGGCACCTCCATGGCGTACATCGGGAGCGTGGACGCCTTCGGCAGGCGGCTGCCGCTGCGGGCGGCCGCGATGCTGCTCCGGGTGCTCGACGAGGCGGGCGACCGGGCGGCGCCGCGCCTGGAGCGGCTCGTGACGCTGTGGAGCGAGGCGTTCGCCGAACGGTTCAGGGCCCGGTGGGTGCCGCTGGAGGACCAGGTCGAGCACCAGTCCCGCACGACGATGGCGGCCGCCTGGCACGCGCGCGCGGAGCTCGACCGGGATCGCACGCACGGGTGAGGGCAGGGGCCCGGAGCCGGTCGGCGGCGGCGTGCGTCAGCTCGTGGCGAGTGCGTCAGCTCGTGGCGAGGCGGAAGGCCATCCTGCCGAAGCTCACCAGGTCGCCGTCCTGGACGAGGGCGGCGCCGGTCACCCTGCGGCCGTTGACGGAGGTTCCGTTGGTGGAGCCGAGGTCGCGAAGGACCCACATGCCGCCCTGGCGCCGCAGTTCGGCGTGCACCCGGGAGACCGTGTCGTGGCTGAGCCGCAGGCCGTTGGCGGGGTCGCGGCCTATCCGCAGCGGGTGGAGGCTGTCGGGCGAGGGCAGCAGCAGCTTCGGCAGCCGCTCCGCCTGCCAGGCCCTGCGCAGCTTCATCGTGAACCCGGAGATCGCGCCGACGCCGCCGAGCACCCTGCGCGTCCAGCGTCCCTCGGTCCGCAGATCGGCGGTGAGCACGGCCAGTTCGTCGGGCCTGCGGGCGGACAGCACGAGCTCCATGCGCCGCAGGAAGGTGTCGTGGGACAGCCTGCCGACGGCCGCGCCCTCCCTGAGTGCGTCCAGCGCCCGGTCGCGCTCGGCGTCCGTCACCCGCGCGGGGTACGTGGAGAACTCGAAAGACGATGTCACCAGGGAATTGTCGGGCACCCGCGCCCCGGGTGTCCAGAACGCCGGGAAAGGCGGCCGATCAGCCGCTTGCCCCCACGGACGGGAGGTTTCTGACGCACCATGGGACACACCATGAACGCACGGTGTGACGGACAGCGGACAGCGGACGAAGGGGAACCGTCGGTGAGGTTCGAAGTGTGGGCGCCGGAGGCCGAGCGGGTCGAACTGGAGTGCGCGGGCAGCACCAGCGCGCTGGAGCGCGACGCGGACCGCGCGGGGTGGTGGTCGGGCGAGGCGGCGGCCGAGGACGGGGCGCGGTACGGCTTCTCGGTGGACGGGGGGCCGGTCCTGCCCGACCCGCGCTCGCGGCGCCAGCCGGACGGCCCCGACGGGCTCAGCGCGGTCGTCGACCACGACCGGTACGTGTGGCGGACGCCCTGGGCGGGGCGCGGCGTGCGGGACGCGGTCCTGTACGAGCTGCACGTGGGGACGTACACGCGCGAGGGCACCCTTGACGCGGCGGCGGGCCGGCTCGGGCACCTCGCCCGGCTCGGTGTCACGCATGTGGAGCTGATGCCGCTGTGCCCCTTCCCCGGCCGGCACGGCTGGGGGTACGAGGGGGTCTCGCTGTGGGCGGTGCACGAACCGTACGGCGGGCCCGAGGCGTTGAAGCGATTTGTCGACGCGGCCCACGCGCACGGGCTCGGCGTCGTCCTGGACGTCGTCCACAACCACCTCGGCCCCTCGGGCAACCACCTGCCCGCCTTCGGCCCCTACTTCACCGAGACGCACCAGACGCCCTGGGGCGCGGCGGTCAACCTGGACGCGCCCGGCTCGGACGAGGTCCGCGCGTACCTGATCGGCAGCGCGCGAGCCTGGCTGCGCGACTACCGCATCGACGGCCTGCGGCTCGACGCGGTGCACGCGCTGCGGGACACGCGCGCGCTGCACTTCCTGGAGGAACTCTCCACATCCGTCGACTCCTTGGCCGACGAGCTCGGCAGGCCGCTGTCCCTGATCGCCGAGTCCGACCTCGGCGACCCGCGGACGGTCACCCCGCGCGCGAGCGGCGGACTCGGCCTGCACGCGCAGTGGAACGACGACTTCCATCACGCGCTGCACACCGCGCTCACCGGCGAGTCCCAGGGCTATTACGAGGACTTCGCACGGGCCCCGCTGGCCGCGCTCGCCAAGACGCTGACCCGCGGGTTCTTCCACGACGGGACGTACTCGACCTTTCGCGGGCGCGCCCACGGCCGCCCGGTGGACCGCGCGCGGACGCCCGGGTACCGCTTCCTGGGCTACAGCCAGACCCACGACCAGGTCGGCAACCGAGCGCAGGGGGACCGCCTCTCGGCCGCCCTCTCCCCCGGCCTGCTCGCCTGCGCGGCCGCGCTCACCCTCATGAGCCCCTTCACGCCGATGCTGTTCATGGGCGAGGAGTGGGGCGCCGCCACGCCCTGGCAGTTCTTCACGGACCACACCGACCCCGAGCTCGCGGAGGCCGTACGGCGGGGCAGGCGGCGGGAGTTCGCGGCGCACGGGTGGGCCGAGGAGGACATCCCCGACCCGCAGGACCACGGCACCCGTGACCGCTCCTGCCTCGACTGGTCCGAACCCTCCGACGGACACCACGCGCGGCTCCTCGCCTGGTACCGCGAACTGATCGAACTGCGGCGCACCCGCGGCGACCTGACCGACCCCGATCTGGCCGCGGTGCGGGTGGTCTACGACGAAGGGGCCCGCTGGTTCGCGTTCCGCCGCGGGGACCTGCGGATCGCGGTGAACCTCGGCGAGGAGCCCGTCGTCGTACCGCTGGACGGCCGCCACGCGCGCGTGCTCGCCGCGTGGGAGCCGGTCGCCGCGCCCGGCCCGGACGGCGTGGTGCGCCTGCCCGCGGAGTCGTGCGTGATCCTGGCCACGGCGTAGGGGCCGGGTGGGGGCGGGGTCAGGCGACGATCGCCATCTCGCGGGCGGTGGCGTTCAGCCGCCTGCCGCCCTCCTCGGTGACCGTCACGATGTCCTCGATGCGCACTCCGAAGCGGCCCGGCAGGTAGATGCCGGGCTCCACTGAGAAGCACATGCCCGGCACCAGCGGCTGCTCCTCGCCCTCGATCATGTACGGCGGTTCGTGGGTGGTGACGCCGATGCCGTGGCCGGTGCGATGGATGAAGTACTCGCCGTAGCCGAACTCGGTGATCACGTCGCGGGCCGCGCGGTCGACGTCCTGGCAGGCGACGCCGGGGCGCACCGCCGCGCAGCCCGCCGCCTGCGCCTCGCGCACCACGTCGTGGACCCGCTGCTCCTCGGCGGTCGGCTCGCCGACATGCACGGTGCGGGAGGTGTCCGAGCCGTAGCCGTGCAGCAGGCCGCCGAAGTCGAGGACCACCATGTCGCCGTGGTCGATGACGCGGTCGCCGGCCTCGTGGTGCGGGTTGGCGCCGTTGGGGCCCGAGCCGACGACCGTGAAGTCGACCTGGGAGTGCCCGAACTGCCGCAGCAGGTCCGCGAGATCGGCGGCGACGTCCGTCTCCGTGCGGCCCGCGAAGGGGACCTTCTTGATCTCCTCGTACGTCGCGTCGGCCGCCGCGCCCGCCGCCGCGAGGCGCTCCAGCTCGGCGGCGTCCTTGACCGCGCGGAGCATCGGGAGCCCCTCGGTCAGGGACACGTACGACGTGCCGGGCAGCGCCTTCTGGAAGCCGAGCAGGTGCATCGCCCAGGAGTTGTCGCTCACGGCGAAGCGGCCGGAACCGTCGAGGAGCGGGGCGGTGACGGCGTACGGGTCCTTGCCGTCGGTCCAGTCCCGCAGGGTGAGCGCGGGCGCCCCCGCCGCGTGCGCGGCGTCCGGCGCCTCCAGGGTGGGCACCACCAGGACGGGGTCCTGCCCGGCCGCGAGCACCAGGACGGTCAGGCGCTCGGTCACCGCGGTCGGCCGGTAGCCGGTGAGCCACACGAGGTCGGGCCCCGGGGCGACGAGGACGCCCGCCAGGCCCGCTTCGGCGGCCGTGGCCGCGGCGCGCTCCATTCGGGCCTTGTAGTCGTCGGCGGTGAAAGGTGCGGGCGCTGTGCTCATGAAGACCTCCTGTTGGCTACGCCTGCATCTTGCCCGCCGCCACGGACGACCGCGAGCCCGTTATCCACGCGGCGTCATGTCACGACCCCCGGCCGCACCGACAGGACCTGTCGGCCACCTTGCCCGTGACGCACCGTCAGCGTCACCGGTCTGCCGGGGCGTGCCGCGCCGACCACCGAGGCGAGCTCGGCCGCCGAGTCGATGCGCGCCTTGCCGAACACGAGCAGGGTGTCCCCGCGCACCAGTCCGGCGGTGTACCCGGGGCCGGGGATGTGCACGCCGACCAGCAGCGCGCCCGCGCCCCTCGGGGCGTCGACGGCCTCGATGCCGAGGGTGGCGGTCCCGGGCAGGGCCGCGGGCGGACGCGCCTCCGGTTTCGGTGCGAGGGCGGGAGCGGGGGTGGGGGCAGGGAGGGGGACGGGGCCGAGCGCGGGGGCGCCGGGGGCGCCGGGTCCGGAGGTGGGAGCGCCGGGTCCGGCGGCAGGGGCGCCCCTGGGTCCCTGCGCCGCCTTCTGCATGTCCGCCAGCTTGCTCATGCCGATGACGGTGGCGCTCACCGTGCCGAGCCCGACGCCGCAGAGCACCAGGGCCACCGCGAACAGCAGCCCGGCGAGCAGGGGCACAAGGCGCCTGCCTCGGCGCCGGGCGGCATGCGGCCGGTGGCCCTTCCCGGGGTGCTTTCCGGGGTGCTTTCCGGGGGCCGGGCCCGGGTTCTGGCCGGGGTACTGGCCCGGCATCGGCTTGGGACGCAACGTGGTCTGATCCATGGCTCGCCTCCGGCCACAGCTCTACCCGGAGTGACCCGGCGGCGACGCCTCACGAACGGGTGACATCCAGCTGTGCGGCCAGTGCCGCCGCGGGCCCGCGCAGGGCGCCCGCGTGGAGCAGTTCGGTGCGGTGGGCGACGCGGGGCGCCGTCAGCGGCACGGCGACGGTCCCCCGCGCCTCGTCGGCCACCGCGCGCGGCAGCAGGGCGAGACCGTGGCCCGCGGCGACCAGCGCGGCGAGGGTGCGCAGATCCGTGCCGTCGTAGCGCAGCGCGGGCCGGAAGCCCGATGTGCCGTTCGCCGCGCGGAGTTGGGCCAGCGGAAGGCCGGCGCCGGGGGCGTCCAGCCAGCGGGCGTCGACGAGGTCGCCGAGGCGCAGGCCCGCGCGGCGGGCCAGCGGATGCCCCCCGGGGAGCAGTACGGCAACGGGCTCCTCGGCGACGCCGCGTGCGGTCAGCGGTGCGACGTCGGGCAGGCGCAGGGGGTCGCTCGGGGCGGCGAGCCCGTCGACGAGGCCGAGGTCGGCGGCGCCGGTCGCGACGGCCGCGGGTATCTCCTCGCGGGGCAGCACGGACAGGGTGACGCCCGCGGGAGGCAGCGCCTCGACCGTACGCCGGGACAGCGCGGTCGGCATGGCCGCGAGTGTCAGGCCCTGCTCGGGGGCGGCCGCCATGCGGACGACCTCGGCACGGGCCGCGTCGAGGCGCAGCAGCAGGGCGCCCGCGTGCTCCAGGAGGCGCGCGCCCGCGGGCGTGGGGGCCACGGGGCGGCGGGTCAGCAAGGCGGCACCGAGGTCCTGTTCCAGGGCGGCGATGTGCTGGGAGACGGCGGACTGGGTGTAGCCGAGCTCGCGGGCGGCCTCGGAGAACGAGGCGAGCCGGGCCACTGTCACGTACGTACGCAGGAGGTGCGGGTCCATTCCTCAAGGATCACCCAGCCCATCAGAATCACTTATGGCGGGTGCAGAATTCATCGTTGGACGTGAACGAAGGGGCGCGCTCAGGATGAACGGCATGACCTTCGATCCAGCACAGAACTCCCCCGCCGCCCGCACCTCCCCCGCCGTCCAGCACTCCCCCACGGCCCGCGTCGCGTTGATCGGCGACCGTTCACCGAACGTCGTCGCCCACACCCGCATCCCTCTTCTCCTCGAAGCCCTCGCCACGCAGGACCGCCTCGTCCTCGACGCGTACTGGATCCCCACCGCGGATGCCGCGGAGCCGGACGCGGTGCGCGGCTTCGACGCCGTGTGGGTGCTGCCGGGCAGCCCCTACCGCAGCGAGGCGGGAGCGCTGGCCGCGATCCGCACGGCTCGCGAGGACGGCGTGCCCTTCCTCGGCACCTGCGGCGGCTTCCAGCACACGCTCCTGGAGTACGCGCGCAACGTCTGCGGCCTGACCGGCGTCGCGCACGCCGAGAACGACCCCGACGCCGACGACCTGCTCATCGCGCCGCTCGCCTGCTCCCTCGTCGGCCACGAGGGCGCGGTGACGATCACTCCCGGCTCGCTCGCGGAGTCGGTGCTCGGCGCCACCCGGAGCGTCGAGCGCTACCACTGCTCCTACGGCCCGAGCGCCCACCTCGACACACTGCGCGCGCACGGGCTCCGCTTCACGGGCACGGACGAGGCGGGCCAGGTCCGGCTGGCCGAGCTCCCCGGTCACCCCTTCTTCCTGGCCTCCCTCTTCCAGCCCGAGCTGTCCGGCGACGGCTCGCAGCCGCACCCCATGGTGCGAGCGCTGGCCCGAGCCGCCGTGCGGCACGCCGGGGCGGCCGCCTAGGCTGCGTGGCCCCCGTGGCCCCCGTGGCCCCCGTGCCCCGCGCCGTGGTCGAACTTCAGGGCCTCCTTCGGCATCACGACGAAGGGTCGCATCATGCCCATGTCCTCGTGCTCCAGGAGGTGGCAGTGGTACATGAAGCGGCCGTACGCCCCGTCGAACTTGCCCATGACGCGCAGCAGTTGACCGCCGGGCACCCGGAAGACGTCCTTCCAGCCGCGCTCGTTCGGGGCCAGCGGGACCGGCCGTCGCGGGTCGGGGGCGACCGGTGCGCGGGTGCCGCCGATGGTGACGTCGAAGCCCGAGACGTCATACGTGTCCCGGCCGAGCAGCTGGAAGTCCGCCAGGTGGATGTGCATGGGGTGCAGCACCGGCGGATTCACGGCGAGGTTCAGGAAGCTCCACTGCTCGTAGCCGCCCTCGGCGATGGTGATGCCGAGGCCGTCGTTGAACGTGCGGGCGATCCGGCGGTAGGTCTTCACCTTGCCGTCCTCGCCGCGCAGTTGGATGATCCCCTCGGTCGGGACCTGGATGTCGCCCGGCTTCTCGACCTCGGCCATCTCCCAGATCTCCGGGTGCCCGCCGCCGCCCTTGGTGGCGGGCGGGGTCAGCACGATCAGGCGGTGGCCGTGCTCGATGTCGTGCGTGATCGGGCGGAACGAGCCCGAGAGGACCTCCGGCAGTTCGAAGGTGTCCGGCTCGGCGCACTCCCCCACCCGGAACTCCATGACCTGCGGATAGCGCACGTCGTTCGCGATGTCGGGCACGCCGGGCGCCTGGGCTCGGCCCTTGTTGACCAGGCGAAGGCGCTGACCGGCCAGCCCCCTGAAGTCGACGAGCAGGTCCATGCGCTCGGCCGGCGCGACGGTGAGTGTCGCCAGCGGCCCTTCGAAGTCGACCGGCACGGGGCGCGGCAGGAGCCCGCCGTCACTGCCGATCTGGTGGAGGACGCCCCGCACGGGGTTGTTGTCCCCGTCGACCAGGACCAGGTCGTAGACGCGGGCGTTCGACGCGTTGACCAGGCGGAAGCGGTACCAGGCCGCGTCCACGTCGGCGTACGGCCAGATGCGGCCGTTGACCGTGGTGTACGGGCCCGTGAAGGGCAGCGAGACCGGCTTGCCCGTCTCGGGGTTCTTCGGGTCGATGACGGTGACCTTGTGCAGCAGGCGGCCGTTCAGCCGGCCGTCGCCCTCGTCCGTGTCGAGGTTCCGGTCGGCGAGGAGCAGCGGGATCTCCCTTTCCCCGCAGGGAAGTTGGAGGGCGTCCTCCTCGTCGTCACGGACCAGGTAGGTGCCGTACAGGCCCGCCATCACGTTCCACCGGGTGATGTTCATGGCGTGGTCGTGGTACCACCACTGGACCGCCTGGTGGTCGTTCGGGTACTCGGAGAGCTGGGCGTCGCCGTACCCCACGGCGTTGTCCGCCCAGCCGTCGTTGCCGCCGCCCGTCTGTGCGCCGTGCAGATGGGTCACGGTCCAGGCGGGGAGCGCCGCCACGTCCTTGTCCGGCTCGACGCCCGCCCGGCCGGGCAGGGTGCTGGGCGGCGGGTCGGTCCGCGGGTCGCCGAGCGGGACCTCGACGGCCGTGACGGGGAACTCGCCCTCCGGAATGCGGTTGGTCCAGGCGATGCGGATCCGCTGCCCGCGCCGCACCTCGACGGTGGGGCCCGGCACGGAGCCGTCATACCCCCACATCAGGGTCGGCGGCAGTTGCGGGTGCAGCCGGACCCAGGTCGGCCGCAGCGCTATCTCCATCTCCTCGCGCACGTCCCCGGAGTCGGGCCTGAGCACCGGCGGGACGGTCAACGGCGCGACGAACGGCGCCAGTTCACCCGCCGAGCGCGGGCTCCCCGCCGCCCCCTCCGCTCCGGCATCGTCCACCAGCTGTTCCGCGATGCGCTCAATGATGTCGGTCATGATCGAACACCCCCGTGTCCTTCCCCCGTGTCGCGGCCGGTCAGAAGCCGCCTTCACTTCAAAGGACTCCTGGCGCCCCAGCGAAGTTCCGCGAACCCTGCATTCCGGATGAAACCACCCGAAGGAGGCCCTCCGGTATGCCGGGCGCGGTCAGTGGCCGGTATGCCGGGCGCGGTCAGTGCGGACCGGCGATCGAGGGCACCCTCGGCCTCAGGTCGGGCACGAAGCCGTGGGTCCGCCGCGCCAGGTCGTCGGCGCCGTAACGGTGGCATTCACGGTGCCAGTGCACGATGCCCGCCATCCAGTTCCGCAGATCGGCCACATAGCCGTCCATCGCCGCGCGCGCCTCCTGCGACAGGGCGAAGTCCTCGTACAGGACGGGGAATTCGGCCGCGACGACGTGCTCGAACTGGCGCATGCGCTGCGTCGTCAGGTCGTGGACGACACGCAGGGCGGCCGGATAATCGCAGCCGAAGAACGTCTGCACCACCAGGATGCCGTTGTGGATCTCGCCCTCGTACTCGATCTCCTTCTGGTACGAGAAGATGTCGTTCACGAGCATGGCGTAGTCGCTGGCCGCGTTCTCCAGGGAGCGGACGGGGCCGCTGCGGTAGATCTCCGGCGGCACGGAGGGGCCGTGGCCCATCCGGCACAGGCTCATGGTGAGGTCGGAGCCGAAGGTGGCCCGGCGCATCTCCAGGTAGTCGACGGGGTCGGGGACACGGTTGTGCAGCTGGTTGAAGACTTCCCACACCCAGCTCTCCATCATGACCACCACGGCGTGGCGCAACGTCCGCCGCTGCTCGTCGGTCATGTCGCGGGTGGTGCGCGCCCAGAGGTCGACGAGGCCGCGCTCCATGGCGTTCGCGGGCGTCTGGACCGGCTCGCCTCCCAGGGGCATGCACGCGGTGAGGCGCTCCGTGCAGAGCCTCGCCGCGGCGAGGTCGCGGCGGTGGCCGAAGACCAGGGGGTAGTAGTCGTCTCCGTAGGTGCCCCAGGCCAGCCACTGTGAGCTGAGGTCCAGGGCCTCCTGGGTACCGTCCGGATCGAGGCCCGCGGAGCACAGCGGAAGGTCGTTCGCGTCGAGCTTGTCCTCGTCCCAGACGCCCTCCGACAGCATTCCCGTGGCGTGGGCCCAGCCGGTGAGCTGCTGCCGCGCGGCGTCCAGGCCAGGATTGAGCCGCAGCGGAAACGGCATGTAGAGCTCGGGGATCCGCGAGGGCCCCACCTTCTGGAACGGCACATGCGTGAAGGCCCGCAGCCGCTCCGCCCCGACCGCCGACAGCAGGGCCCCCACGCCGGTCCCCGACGTCCCGAGGCCGGTGGGCCCGGCGAGCGGCGAGGCGTCGAGCGCGCCCTCGTTCATGTACCGGCTGGAGCGCAGGTGCCACTCGTGGCCGCCCGACTGCCAGTCCTGAAGGCCCCGCGCGTACGCGGCGATCGCCGCGACCTCCGGCGGGGTGAGACCTTTCTCCAGGGCCAGGGCGGGCACTTCGGTGGCCGCCGTGTGCTCGAACTGGTGCAGCCGTGACGTCAGGATGTCGTTGACGGTGTCGGCGGCCTCCTGGGTCGTGCAGTCGAAGAACGTCTCCAGGACCAGCACGCCATTGCTGAGCTCGCCCTCGTCCTGGACCTCGCGCTGGTACGAGAAGAGGTCGTTGCGCAGGTGGACGCCGTCCGCGAACGACTCCATGAGGACGCGCAGCGGCCTGGAACCGGCGACGGACGCGGCCACTTCGGCGGTCGCGTACTCGATGAGGCCCGCCGACCAGGGGGCGCCGCCCACCTTGCGCCGCATCTCGATGTACTCGACGGGGTTGGCGATCCGTCCCGCGTCGATGTTGGACAGCTCCCACATCGATTCGTTGAGCAGATGCTCGGTCGACTCCGCGAACCGGCGGCGCCAGCCCTCGGACATCGCGGGCACCGTACGCGCCCACAGGTCGGCGAGGCCCGCCTCGACGGGGTTCAGCGCCTCGGGCACGGGGGTCGAGAGGTCCATCGGCATGAAGAGCGGAAGGCGGTCGAGGTGCGTCTTGCCCGCCGCCCGGTCGTGGGTGCGTTTGTACTTGTCCAGGAAGTGGTCGTCGAAGAAGAAGACCCACACGTACCAGTCGGTGATCAGGGACAGCGCCGGGCCGTCGCAGTCGGGGTGGGTGTACGCGCACAGCAGGCCGTAGTCGTGCGCGTCGAGATCGCGCTGCTCCCAGATGCCGGAACCTTCCAGCATGCCCATGTCGCGCGCCCACCGCGTGGAGTGCGCCCGCGCCTCGTCCAGGTGCGGGTTGAGGCGCGCGGTGTACGGCATGTAGAAGTGCGGCAGTTCGAACGGTTGCGTCATGTGCCCGGCCCTACCCGGGACCGTCAACCGCCATCCTCGGCGGCGCACATGCTCGCACCATCGCGTGAATCGGAGGCGTGTGGGGAGGCGTCGGGGCGCGTGCGGGGGCGCACGGGGAAAGGAGCGGCGCCCCGGGTCGGCCCGCCCGGCACCGGTCCGGACGCGCGCCCCGGATCCCGCCCCACGGAATCACCGGTTTCCCCGCGTACGCACGACTCACGCCCCTAGGCTGCCGTCCACGCCCCCGGAAGGAAACGCCTCCATGACCGATGCGCCGCTGCGAGCGGAGCTGCTCCTGGACCGAGAGGTCCCCGACGACCTGCGCCGGGAGCTGGTCGCCGCGTTCGACGGGCTCGGCGCCCCACCGGTCCGGGTCCGCCGCACCGTCGACCACCGCGGGGCGGCCGACATCCCGTGGATCGTCCTCGCGTCGCTGCCCCTGCAGGCGTTCCTGAGCGGGCTCGGGGCGGAGGCGGTCAAGGACGCGTACGACACGTTCAAGGGGGTCGTACGGCGGACAGCGCGTCCGGCGTCCCCCGCCCCTGGCGCCCTGGACGACGCCGTCCGGGCGGCGCGGCCGATCGTGCTGCAGGACGCGGCCACCGGGCTCGACGTCGTCCTGGAGCCCGACCTGCCCGCCGAGGCGTACGCGCTGCTCGCCGCGCTGGACTTGACCGGGTTCACGAAGGGGCCGCTGCACTATGACCGCGCCCGGGGACGCTGGCGTTCCGTCCTGGACGAGGCCGCCGGCTGACCCGCCGGCCAAGGACGCGGCGGGCCGGCCGCCGCGGATCGGGGGCTGACTGTGACTGCGCAGACCGCGAGTACGGACCTGGCCCGCGCCGAACAGGCGTGCGCCGACGGGGAGTCGGCGTTGGCGCGGGGCGCGGCGTCGGTGGCGGAGCGGCACTTTTGCGCTGCGCTGGCGATGGTGGGGGGTGACGTCACGGGGCGTCTGGCTGCTGAGGTCGGCCCCCTGGAAGGCGCCGCCAGGGCGGGAAGCGGTGGCCCGGGTGCAGGAGGTGACCCCGCAGGGGGCCTCGCTGCGGAGGGCGCCCTTCTTGAAGGTGCCGCCAGGGCGGGAAGCGGCGGACTCGGTGGTCCGCGGGCGGAAGGTGCCGCGCGCGTCAGTGCGCGGGCGCTGACCGGCTCGGGGCGTGTCCGGCTCGCCCGTGGGGAGATGGACGGGGCCGTGGCCGAGTTCGAGCAGGCGCGCGCCCTGCGCCCCGGCGCGTCGGGGCCGTTGCACTGGCTGGGCTGCGCGGCCGCGCACCGCGGGGACCTCGCGGCGGCCGAGCAGCACCTGAGCGCGTCCCTCGCCTGCGCCGTCCCGCACAGCCGCAGCCTCGTGCAGCGCTCGTACGTGCGCGCCCGCGCGGGCGACCGGGAGGCCGCGCTGAGCGACTTGCGTGCCGCAGCCCTGATCGGCCCGCTGGACGACGAGGCTCACTGGGTACTGGCGGCTCTGTCGGGCCGCCCCGCGCGCGAGGTGGCGCTACGGCTCCGCAGAGCGGCCGTCTCCGCCCTGTCGGCCTCGGCCGAACCAGCCGACGACCGGCAGCCAGGGCAGCGGGCCGCCGAGGGGTGGCAGCGGGCAGGGGAGCTGATCGAAGCGGCTCGGGGGGTCGAAGGCGGGCAGGGGATCGAAGGCGGGGACGGCGGTGACGCCACACGCGAGGACGCCCCCGCACAGGACAACTACACCGCACCGCAACCTGGCCCCCAGCAGCCGTACGACGCCACCCGGGCAGCCCGACCCTCCCCCGGAGCCGACAACGCGCCACCGGTCGAAGTCACCCGGAAGGCAGCCGTCCCCTCCTCCGGAGCCAGCACGGCGCCACCGGTCGGAGTCACCCGGAAAGCAGACCGCCCCTCCCCAGGAGCCAACACGGCACCACCGGTCGAAGTCCCCCGGAAAGACCACCCGCAAGCCTGGGCCTTCGCCCCCCTCTACGCCGTCGCCCTGCTGCGCAGCGGGCGGCGCGCGGTTGCCGTTTCGTTGCTCGGGGACGCCGTGCGGCACGACCCCTCCGATCACCGGGTCACCCACACCCTCGCCCTCGCGCTGCTCAACTCCCCCGCGGAGCAGCGCGGTTCAGGGTGGGAGCGATGCGTTGCCGCCTGGGCCGCCCTGCTGCACGACGCCCGCTTCTGGGGGCGCGTGCTCGGCTCCGCCGCCCGGCGGTACGACGTCGCCGTGGAGCCGGCCCTCGCACCCGCCCTGCGCGCCGGACTGCGCGAGGTTCTCGAACGCCGTATGCCCGGCGACGACGACGCCGGGACGCGCGTCGCGCCGGGGCCCCTGCTCCAGCGCGAGGCCGACGCCGCGAAACTGCTCGCGGCGGTCGGCGGCTTTCCGTCCGCCGGGGGCGGCGGGGCCCCGCTGGTATGCGGGCCGCTGCGCGTCGCCGAGCTCGGCAGGACCGCGGAGTTCGGCGCCTTCGCCGCCGTGCAGGACGCGGCGTCCTCGTACCCCTCCCTCACGTACGCCTTCTCCGAACTCGGCTTTGCCCAGATCCTGTTGGGGCAGGACAAGGCCGCCGACGCCCTCGCCGCCCTCAGCGAGCTGCGCTGCTCCGACTGCCGGGCGCGCGGCGGCCCCGGCACGGGGGCCGTCTGCGAGCCGGGATGCGCGCGCTTCGACGAGCTGAACCCCGGTTACGCCGGGCTCCCCGACAAGCACCGCAGGCTCGCCCTCGATGCCCGCGGCCTGGCCCTGGAGGCGCGGCTCAGCATGGGGCGCAACGAAATGACCGCCGTGCGGCCCGACTACAGGGCAGCCGGCGCGTACTGGCGCCGCGCGCTGGTGCACAGCAGGGAGCTCGACCGGTACCGCGAGACGCAGGCCGCCATCGTCGACATGGCGCTCGGCGCGGCGCGTGCGGCGCACCGCGAGGGGCGGCTGAGTCTCGCGGTCGCCACGCTCGACGCGACGCGCTCCGTGATCGGGGCCAATGAACGGGGGCGTCTCGAAGGGCAGTTGGCCCGGGTACTCGCCGACCGCGGGATCTCCGTGGCCAACGACAAGGAGACGCCGCTCGACCAGCCCGCCGCCGATCTGCGCCGCTCCGTCGCCTTCAATCCCCACCTGCTGCGGACCCAGGTCAGCCTCGGCATCGTGTTGCGCGGCCTCGCGGCCGCGCGCTGGAGCTCGGGCAGCCTGTCGGGCGCGCGGGCGACCCTGCGCGAGGCGATCGACCAACTCACCGCCGCACTCGCGCACTTCCCGGACGACCCCGACCTGGAGGAACAGCGGGAAGCCGCGGTCGCCGACCTCGACCACGTGATGTGGCAGTCCGACGAGAGCGAGCAGTGACGGCCGTGCTCACCTACGAGGAACTGCGCATCCGGGTCCGCCACGTCGGCGCGACCCGTTATCTGCTGACCGCCAACGGCCCGGCGTGCGCGGCCGAGGTGATCGCGGTCGGCGGGGAGCCGGCGGCGTTCCGCGAGCAGTGGGACCGGCTCATCACGGCGGAGCTCGGGCACGGACCGATGGGCGAGCAGCACGCGGTGCCCCAGTTGCGGGCGCTGGGGCGTGGCGTGTTCCGGCTGCTCTTCGGTGATGGGGGGCCGGTGGCGGAAGGGGGTGCCGAGGCGTCGTGCGGCGGGGACGGGGCCGGAGCCCGCGTAGGCGCCCAGGCAGGCGCATACGCCGGTATGCGCGTCGACACCCACGTCGGCGCATGCGTCGAATCCGCCTTCGACCGCGCTCAGCGGATGCGTCCGTCGCGCGGGCTGCGCATCCGCTTCGACCTGCCGCCCGAGCTGCGCGACCTCCCCCTGGAGTCGCTGTGCGCGCCGCCCGGCAGCCCGCAGCAGACCCTCGCCCTCAACCACGGTTACTCACTGGTCCGTTCACTGCCGGGCGGCCCCTTGGGGCAGCGGCTTCCCGAACCCGCGGACGAGCCCAGCGTGATCCGCCTCCTGGTGGCCTGCGCGTCACCCCGGGGGCTCGCCGCGCTGCGGGCAGCCGAGGAAGTGGCCGCGCTCCGCCAGGAGCTTCCCGAAGTGGCCGTACAGCTCACGGTGTTGGAGCGGACGACGCGCGCGAGCCTCGACGCGGCGCTCGGCGCGCACCCCGAACTGCCCACGGCCGTGCTGTTGATCGCGCACGGAGCGTACGACGAGGAGCTCGGCAAGGGCGTGGTGGCCCTGGAGACGGAGAGCGGCGGCACCGACCGGGTGCCCGCGGACCTGCTCAGCGCGACCCTGCTGAACGCGCGGCGACTGCGCCTCGTAGCGCTCAACCTCTGTTCCGGAGCCGACAGTTCACACCATGAGCCCTTCTCCGGGCTCGCGCAGGCCCTGATCGGTGGCGGAGTGCCCGCCGTGGTGGCGATGCGGGGGCGGGTCAGCGATGTGGCGGCGGGCACGTTCGGCCCCGAGCTGCTGAAGGGCATCGCGGCCAACAAGACCGTCGACGAGGCCGTGGCCGCGGCGCGGCTGCGCATCTACCACCAGCCGGAGCACACGGCCGTGGAGTGGGCGACCCCCGCGTTGTTCCTGCACGAGGAGTGCCGGCAGGGTTGGCTGTTCAAGGCGCGCGAGGTGCGGGACGACGACTTCGGCGCCGGTGCGGTGGCGGATCCGTTGCGTGAAGGCGCGGACGCGCTGCGGACCTTCCACAGCCCCGTCGGGCACGTCGGCTCGGCCGTGCTGATCGGCGCGGCCCGCTTCCAGCGCGACCTGGGGCACTGGGAGCAGGTACAGCGGATCCTCAGTGCGCCGACCCAGAGCTACGCCGACGAGCAGCGGCGGATGCGGGCCGAGGCGGCCTTCGAACAGGCCTGGCCCGAGCTGGAGAAACTGTGCGGTCTGCTCGCCGCGGAGCGCGACGCGGTGGGCGCAGAGGCACAGCTCGCCGTGGTGCGGGAGCGGCTTGCGGGCGCGGTGCCCGGCGCGCTCGAGGCGGAGGTGGACGAGCTGGGGCGGCTCGCCGCGCTCGTCGGGCAGGCGCGTGCCGCGGAGGCGACGGCCGACTGGACCACGGCGATCGACCGCTACGAAGAGGCCCTCGCGGCCCGGCCCGACGGGCTGCGGGACGTCACCGAACGGCTCGCGGCGGCGCGTGACGAGCTGCATGTGGCTCTGACCTGCGAGGCCGCGGAGCGGGCGCGGCAGGCGGGCGAATGGGACGCGGCGGCTCACGCGTACACCGCCGTCCTGGCACTGCGCCCGGGCCATGGGACGGCCACGGCGTGGCTCTCCTACGTGGCCGGGCGGACCGCCGAGACGAGCGAGGACTGGCAGGCCGCGGAGTCCGCGTACGCCGCGTGCGCGGAGCTCGACGACGCGGGGTCACGGGCGGCGTACGCGCGGGGCCGGGCGGCCGCGGAGGCAGGGGACTGGGCCGCGGCGCGCGACGCCTTCGCGCAGGCGGGTCCCGACTGCCGCCCCTGGAGCGGCTACTCGGCGGGGCGAGCGGCTGACATGGCGGGACTGTGGAGCGCGGCGGCGGAGGGGTATGCGGCGGCCGACGGCTTCCTGGACAGCGCGGTGCGCCTTTTGTACGTACGGGGCCGTGGCGCGGCGGACGCGGGCCGCTTCGCGGAGGCGCTGACGGACCTGTCGGCGGCGGCCGCGCGGGACTGGGACACCGAACCGCACCTCGGTGACCTGCGCCGCCGCGTGTACGAGGCGGCACTGACCGCAATGGAAGCCGGCCGCTGGCCGACTGCCCTCTCCCATCTGACCCCGCTTCCCGACGAATACCGCGCCGCGCGGGCCCTGCGGCGGTACGTGGAGGGCCGGCTGGCGGCGGTGGCGAGTGACTGGGGCGCGGCGGCGGAGGCGTTCGGGGAGTGCGCGGAGGCGAGCGGGGACGGCGAGCCGGACGGTGCCGGGCCTGCGGCCGTGGCCCACGAGGAGGACGGCCCCCGGGCCGGGGGCGAGCAGCAGGCCGAGGGCGTCGGCGGAGCGGACACACCGAACGGCACCCGTCGACCCGCCGGGCCCGCGAGTTCGCCGGGCGGCCTCCCGGACCGCGTACCCGCCGACGCGCGCGACCTCTGTGCGTACGCGCGTGGGCGGCTGTGCCAGACGCGGGAGCTGTGGGACGAGGCGCTCGCGTTGTTCGTGGGGCTGCCGTCCGAGTTGTCCGACGTCCCCGACCGGGTGCTGTACTCGCGCGGGCGGGCCGCCGACGCGCGCGGGCAGTGGAACGGCGTCATCGACGGGTTCGGCCGGCTGCCCGACACGTACGCGGACGGCGAGGTGGGCGTCCGGCGCCTGTACGCACGCGCACGCGTGGCCGCCGATCTGCGGGGCGACTGGGCGGCGGTCCTCAGCCTCCTCACCGGCGTACCGGACGAGGCCCGCGAGGGTGCGGTGGCCGCCCTCCGCCGCAAGGCCGAGGGCCGTCGGGCGGAGGAGAACGGTGACTGGGCGGCGGCCTGCGAGATCCATGGGCGCGCCTTCCCCGACGGCGCCCCGCAACCGCCCGCGCAGCCGCCCCACGCCCCGCCCGGACCGGCACCCGGCACCCCACCCCCGGACGCGCCCGGCACCCCACCCCCCGACCACGAACCCCTCCACCTCTACCGATACGCCCTCGCCCGTACCCACGAGCTGGCCGGGCGGTGGGCGCAAGCGCTGGGCGTGTACCGGCAGATGGACCGCGACTGGGCCGATGCCGGGGTCCGGGAGCGCTACGTGCGGGCGCGTCTCGGCGAGGAGGCGGCCGGGGACGCCGAGGCGTGGCAGCGGGTCGCCGAGGCCTACGCGGCGCTGGAGTCGGAGGACGGGTGCGGCGCGGACGCCGCCGTGCGGGGGCGGTACGCGCGCGTGCGGGCCGCCGAGGCCGAGGCGGACTGGGCCGCGTCGGCCGCCGAGGCCGACGCCCTGGGGCCGCACCGCGACGCGCCCGCCGTCGCCGCCTACGCCCGCGGCCGCCTCGCCGACGCCCACCAGGAGTGGCAGCGGGCCGCGGACGCCTTCCGGCAGTGTCCTGGGTACCGGGACGCGGACGCCCATCTGGACTACGCCGAGGGGCGGTTGCTGGAGTCGTCCGGGTGGTGGAGCGCCGCCGTCGCCGCGTACGAGAGGGCGGGCGGCGCACTGGACCGGGCCGACGTGCGGTGCCGCAGGCTCCGGCGGCTCATCGGGCTGCTCCCCTGGGCGGACGGGCTGACCGGCGCTCCCCTGGTCGCCGACCCCTTCGCCGTACGGGACCAGGCGTTCCCCTATCTCGCCCTCCGGGACGCGGGCGTCGACCCCGGCGCCTCCATGGACGTGGTGAAGAACGCCTCGTACACCCTTCTGGAGCGCGGCACCATGTCGTGGCACGAGCGCGTCGCCCTGGAACGGCTGCGGCTGCCCGGACGGCGTCTCCAGCTCGACGCGCTGCTCTACCGCTGGCACTCCCCCGACACTCTGCGCGCCGCCCTCGCCCGGCTCTCGCCGGACGAGGGGCCCGGCCTCCTGGACGCCCTGTGCGAGCGCTCGCCGCGGGACGCCCCGCTGCTGCTGCTCCTGGCCCGGGGGCGCGAGGCGGCCGCCGCCGAGTGGGAGCGGCGGCTGAAGGAGGCGCCCGGCGACATGGCCGTGGTGCACGGGCTCGCCGCCGCCCGGCTGTGGCAGGCGCAGGAGCTGGAGCAGAGCGGGGCGTGGGAGCACGCGGTGCACGCCTGGGAGGCGGCGCTCGCGTACTGGGCGACGCTGCTCAGCGACGACGAGTACTGGGACGGCTGGCGCGCCGAGCGTGCCACCGCCTACCGGCGCGACCTGACGCACGACGACATGGCGTCGCTGCGCTGGGAGCTCAGCCAGCACCTCTTCGGGCAGCTGTCGGCCTACGAGCAGCGGCACACCGAGCAGGAGCGGCCCCAACAGGCCGCCGCCTACCAGGCATTGGCGGCCCTGCTGGAGTCCGAGCTGGGCGGCGCGCGCGTCCTCAGGGATGTGGGCGGTCTGCCGTCCGTGCCGGGTGCGGGTGCCACGCTGGCCTGCGGGCCGCGCTATCTGCGCCTCCTCGGGCTCCAGGAGCCGCTCGCCGAGCTCGTCGCCGCTCTCGACGCGGCCGCCCAGCAGGGCAAGGACCCCGGCGAGTACGCGGTGCGCGAACTGCGGTGGGCCTTCTCGGAGTTGGCGCAGAGCTTCGCGCTCTGTGAGGTGCGCAAGTTCGGGGCCGCGCTGCGCTCGCTGCCGGTCTTCCGCACGCTGATCACCCTGCCGGACGACTGCGCGGGGCCCGCATCGGAGGCGGAACACACCGAGGCGTGCGAGCGCTGTCAGGACTTCCTGGCGCGCAACCCCGCCTACGTCCGCCTCCCGCGCCGCCACGCGCGCCTCCTCCAGGACGGCGTCGAACTCGCCGTGCACGTCCGCCTCGCGCTCGCCAGGACCGCCCTCACGCGCGGCCACGGCGGGCTCGACGAGGCGCTGACGCACTGGGACGAGCTGGTGAAGGTCTCCCGCAACGCGGGGATGCAGGCCCGCTCCAAGAAGGCCGTGGTCCGTACCGTGCTCGGCCGGGTCGAGGCGCTCACCGACGAGGAAGGCGTCCAGCTCGGCGGCTGTCTGGACGAGGCGGTCGCGCTCGTCGAGTCGGCCATCGGCGTGCTGTATCCGCTCGACCGCGAGCTCCTGAGCCAACTGCACGCGAAACTCTCGGCGTTGCTGTCGATGCGCGGCGTGTGGCGCGGTTACACCCGCACCAAGCACGGCATGCGCTCCGACATGCCCGGCGCCGAGGCCGACCTGCGCCGGGCGCTCGCCCTCAACCCCGAGTCCAGCCACGCCCGCGACAATCTCGCGCGCGCCCTGGTCTTCACCCTGGACGAGCGGACGTACGAGGTGCCCGCGCGCCTGGGACTGCTCCACGAGGCACTCGGCCTCCTCGACGTGGGCCTGGGGCAGGCGCTGACGCACCGCTACCGCGAGACGCTCGGCGAGGCCCTCGACGAGATGGAGAAGCTGATCACCCGGCACCTCGGCGTCGAGGGCATGGGCGACCTGATCCGCAGCGACGGCCAGGAGACCCCGCCCGACGACGACGATCTGCCTTCCTGGGCGGCCGAGTTGACCGGCAGGGCGGAGCGGGCCCTGCTCGGCGGCGACATCCTGTGGGCCCTGCACCATCTGATCCGCGCCACCCGCGCGGAGCCCACCGACAGCCGGATCAGACGGGCCCTGCTCGGCGCGGCCCGGCGCTGGCTCGCCGAACTCGCCCCCGAGAGCCGCGAAGCTCCCGGGGCCGGGCCACGCGGGGACCAGGCGGCCCACAGCCAGGCGCCCCACAGCCAGGCAGCTCACAGCAAGGCGGCCCACAGCGAGGCGGCCCAGAGCCAGGCAACCCGGCACCAGGTACTCGGGAACGAAGAAGGAGGCAGCGTCGCGTGATCGAGGACCCTTCCCCGGACGGGGGCGGACCGTCCCCCTACGACGTGCTCGCCCCGGCGGGTGTCACCCCCTGGACGACCCATAGGGACATGCAGGACGTCTCCTTCGAGCTGCTGGCCAGGCACCTGATGACGCCCGCCACCCAGCAGGCGTGGGACGAGGTGCGCGGCGTGCGCCGCAGACTGCTCGTCGACCTGCTCCTGTACGACGTGGATCTGCCGGCCGAACTCCCCCTGGCCGCCGCGGACATCGACCGGGAGCTGGCGGCCGCAGGCACCGGGCGGGTCCCCCCGGGCGACCCCCTCCCGGAGGAGGCCCTCGCGCGCCTCCTCGACGACCTGATCCGGTTCGATGTCTGACCCGGCGGCCCGCCTCGCCTACGAGCGGTACGAGCACGCCCGCGCGCTGGCCGCCCGCGACGCCGCCCACCGGGCGCTCACCGAACGGCTGTTGCTGCGCTGTGCCGACGTCATCGACTCCTTCGACCGGCTCCTCGCCGACGGCGCGGCGAGCGATGTGGAGACGTACCGAGCGAGCCTGGCGCTGATAGCCGGGCAGCTGGAGCGGGACCTGACGGAGGAAGGACTCGAACGCGTCGGGCGCGTCGGCGAGCGGGCCGAACCGGCCACGCACCACATCGCCGAGGTGCGGGCCGCGCCGCCCGGAACGGACGGCGACGAGGTCCTTGAGATTGTGCAGCGCGGATATCGCTACCGGGGGCAAGTGCTGCGCGCCGCCCGGGTGGTCGTCGCCGTCGAGGGCGGCACGGAGCAAGGGACGGATCGGGAATGAAGGCCATCGGCATCGACCTGGGCACCACCAACAGCGCGGTCGCCGCCCACGATCCGCACCGCGCGGACATCGCGGTGCTGACCAACAGCAAGGGCGAGCGGCTCACGCCGTCCGTCGTCGGCCTCGTGCACCGCGAAGGCAAGGACCAGCCGCTGGTCGGCGAGGACGCGCTGAACTGGGCGATCAGGCAGCCCAAGGAGACCATCGTCTCCGTGAAGCGCCTGATGGGCCGGGACTTCGCCGATACGCCGGTGGTCACGGCGCGGGACCGGATGAGCTACGACATCGTGGCGGGCCCCGACGAGGACCCGCGCGCGTACGTGCTGCTCGGCGGGCGCGCCCGGACCCCCGCGGAGATCTCCAGCGTGATCCTGGACAAGCTGGTCAGGGACGCCTCGCGGGTCCTCGGCGAGCCCGTGACGCACGCCGTGATCACCGTGCCCGCCTACTTCAGGGACGCGCAGCGCGCCGCCACGCGCGAGGCCGCCGAGAAGGCCGGCCTGGTGGTGAAGAAGATCGTCGACGAGCCGACGGCGGCCGCGGTCGCCTTCGGCCTGCACAAGCCGGGCGGTGCGCGCAGCCGGGTGCTCGTCTACGACCTGGGCGGCGGCACCTTCGACATCTCGATCCTGAACACGGTCAAGGACAAGGGGGGCAGGCGCCAGTTCCAGGTGCTGCGGGCGGCCGGCGACATCTGGCTGGGCGGCGACGACTTCGACCTGGCGATCGTGGAGCGGATCATCACGTGGATGCGCGAGGAGCACCACGTCGATCCGGCCCGCGACAAGGCGTTCCTGTTCCAGGCGAAGAAGGCGGCCGAGCGTGCCAAGCGGGAGCTGAACGACCTGCCCGAGACGTACATCGTGATCCCGGCCGCGTACCGCAGCGAGAACGGCGTCCTCGATGTCGAGATGAAGCTGACGCGCGGCGAGTTCCAGGCGATGATCGCTCCGCTGGTGGCCCGGACCATGAGCCTGGTGCAGGAGTCCCTGGCCCGCTACGAACTCTCCACGGACGACATCTCCGACGTGCTCCTGGTGGGCGGCGGCACCCTCACGCGGCCGGTGTACGAGGCCGTCGAGGCCTTCTTCGGCGCGGACAAGGTCCGCCGGAACATCAACCCCATGGAGTGCGTCGCCTTCGGCGCGGGCGTGCTCGCCGAGACGCTGCGCGGCGTCGAGTGCTCGGACCCGGAGTGCGCCAAGGTCAACGACTACGGATCGGACCTCTGCACGGCGTGCGGCCGCAGCCTGGCCGACGGGCGCTCCAAGGGCGACACGGGCCTGTACGAGTCGACGCCGATGGCGATGGGCATCGCCGCGATCAAGGGCGGCCAGCGCGACGTGTTCGTGGAGATCATCGAGGCGGGTTCGCCCTATCCGCTCTCCGAGCCGCGCCAGCGCACCTTCCACGCGACGGACAGCCGCCGCATCCGGGTGCCGGTCTACGAGGGCGACAGCAAGGTGGCGAGCGAGAACCACGAGCAGGGCGTGGTCGAGTTCGAGCTGCCGCAGGAGATCGAGGTCAACCGCCAGGTGGACGTCTCCTTCAACTACTCGCGGGACCGCATCATCACGGTGCGGATCAGCGTGCGCGGCACGGACATGACGCTGGAGGCCACGCCCAACAGGGAGAAGCCGCGCACCCCGCCGCCCGAGCCCGTCGAGGAGCTGGACAGCGCGGTCCTGCGCGAGCAGCTGGGCTTCGCCGAGCGGGAGGCCGACCACTTCCTGAAACGGTACGGGCCCTACATCGAGCCGGTGCAGGCGATGAAGGTGCGCCGCGACATCGAGCAGGCGCAGCGGGCGGCGGCGATGGGCGACAGCGGCGAGTACAAGCGGCTGACCGAGCTGCTGCTCGACGACATGTACCGGCAGTGCGGCCTGGCGAGCCAGTTCCGGCAGGCGGAGCTCGCCTCGGAGGGCGCGCCGCCGGACACGGTCCGGCAGATCAACGAAGCCGTCGAGTACGTCAAGCAGGCCCACCGGCAGGGCAACCGGGTGCAGACCGCCCAGCAGGCGCGCAACCTCGTCAACCTGGTGGCGGTGGCCCAGTCCGAACGGGCCGTGCCGACCCTGCCCGACAAGCCGGACTACGAGGGCATCCTGCGGTTCGCCGACGAGACGGCGGGCGGATGACGCGGACGCGCCCGGCGGCCGGGCCCGCGACGGGCGCGGCGCCCGTCAGCCTCGGCATCGACTTCGGCGCCACGGGCATCCGCGCGCTCTACGCGCCGACGGGCCGGCCGGGACGGCGCCTGGCCCCGGAGTGGGGCGACGGGCCGTGGCTGCTGTGCGAGGCGGCCGAGGTGGGCGAGCTGCCGGTGACGTTCCCCAGTCTCAAGAGCCGTCTGGGCAGCGGCCGTCCTGTCCACCTCGGCGGGAGGCCGGTCGACGCGGACCGGATCGTGGCACGTCTGCTGCGGTCGGTGCGCGAGCGCGTGGAGGCGGCGGCACCGGGGCGCGTGACCCAGACCGTGATCAGTGTGCCCGCGCACTTCGGCTCGGCGCAGCGGGCGGCGCTGCGGGACGCGGCGCGCGAGGCGGGCCTCGAACCCATCCGGCTCGTCAGCGATTCCATGGCCGCGGTGATCGGCCACATGACGGACGGGGACAGCGGCACGTGCCTGGTCTACGGCATGGGGTACGAGGGGTTCGAGCTCGGTCTCATCCGCAGTGTGCGCGGCCACTTCCGCTCGCTCGGCTACGAGGGCGGGTCGACATCGGGGGGGCGCGCGTTCGACGCGGAGACGCTGTCGTCGGCGGTACGGCTGCTGCGCAGGCACCGGGGCGCCGGGTCCGTCACCGAGGTCGACGCGGCGGTGTGGCAGGACCTCCGCGCGCGGGGGCAGGAGGCGCGGGAGGCGCTCGGCGCGCCGGACGGCCCCGCGGCGGCGGTCCTCGACCTGGAGCCCGGCGCAGGGCCCGCCCTGTGGGTACGGTTCGCGCGGCCGGACCTCGACATCTATCTGGAGCGCCACGTGGGGCGCACCCTGGACCGGGCCCGGGCGCTGCTCGACCAGTCCGGGATGACGCCGGCGAACGTCGACACGCTGCTGCTCGTGGGCGGCAACACGCTGATGGAGCAGGTGCGTTCGCGGGTGGCCGGGCTCGGCGGGCAGAGCGTGCAGGGGCCGCCCGAGCTCCTGGCCCTCGGCGCGCTGAAGCACGCGGTGCGGCTTGCGGGCGGCGCGGCCTCGTCCGGCCCCGCCGCCCTGGAGGAGGGCCCGTTGGAGCCGGACGCGTCGGCCCACGACACCCTCTCCGACGCCCCGCCGCTCGCGGCGACGCTGGTGGTGGGCGCGGCGGAAGGGGAGCCGGGGGACGCAAGGGGCGTAGGGGGCCAGGGTGACGTGCGGGTGCACGGTGCTCCGGAGAGCGGCGTACGGATGCACGGCTCTCCGGAGAGCGGCGTACGGGAAACCGGCGCAGGCGAAAGCACCATACGGCGAGGAGGGGGCGCCGGAGATCCGCGGGACGTCCGCGACGCGGGCCCCGTACCCGACGCGGGCCCCGTACCCGATCCGCGCCCCGCATCCGATCCGCGCCTCGCCCCCGACGGCGGCGGGTCACCCGATCTGATGCGGGCGCGACTGCTGCTCCGGCAGGGCAGGACGGGAGAGGCGGCCACGCTGCTGCGGGAGATCATCGCCGAGGCGCAGGAGCTGCTCGACGCCCTGGACCGCCCCCTGCCCCCGCCCGGCCGTGCCGTGTCCCACCGCCCCGCGCCCGACCGCACCCCGCCCGCCCCCGCGGCCATCCCGTCCCCGGCGCCCGACCACGCCCCCGTCCCGGTCCTCGACCTCGCGTCGCGGCGCCAGCTCGACCGCGCCAAGAACCTGTTGTCGCTCGGCAGATACGACCACGCCGTGCAGGCCGCGCACATCGCCTGGCAGGACGCGGCGACCCGGCCGACCGGCGCCGACGTCCTTGACGCGATGATCGACGTGCACTGCGCGGCGGCGATGGCCGACATGGCGCCCGAGCACTTCGCCGCCGCCGAGCAGTGGCTCAACTGCGCGTACAACCACGACCCGACCAATGTGCGCGTGCGCGGCCTGCTCGCCGAACGGACCTACCGGCACGCCGTGGAACTCGACCGGCGCGGGGAGCGGGATGAGGCGATCGAGGCCCTGGGGAAGTGCCTGACATGGGACCCTGAACACCTCGACGCGGATGCGCTGTTGCGGCGATTGAACCGTGGCGGCAGGAACCGGCGCGGCAGGGGGGACGTCCTCGGGCAGAGGCCCCTGGACCCGCCTCCGTGAAGCACCCCGCAAGCCAGGGAGGGACCCGCTTGACACCCGCACAACTGCTCGACAAGGCCTTGATCGTCAAGGAGCTGAGGCGACTCGCGGACCTGCCCGCGCTCGCGCCCCGGTCCGCCGAACTGACCGTGCTCCACAAGGACTTGGCGGCATCGAACCAGCTCGACCGGTGGGCGGAGATCGACCTCGTGCGGGCCTACGTACGCCCCGAGAGCGTCCGGGCGTCCCCCGGCCGGGCACCGGGGCGGCACGACCGCCTCCTGGAGGGAGCCCTCGGAGTCCTGGTCTTCGTACCGCTCCTGATCACGTGGTTCGGCCTGCGCGAGGCCGTGCGCGCCTACGGGGAGCTCGCCGAGGACGACCCCGAGGAGAGCGTGCGCCCCTTCCTGCAGCTGTGGCAGTCGGGCTTCGGCGGGCATCTGGGCGCGCTCGGGCGCTTCGAGAACGTGGCCCTGATGGCGGTCCTCCTGATCGCCCTGCTCGTGGCCCTCTCGGTGTGGCACGCGCGCGTGCGGGTGCGCACCGAACGCCACGAGGACGCCCAGGACGCCGACGAGGAGATCCTCCTGGCCGAGCTCGCGTCGGTGCTCACGCGCGCCCAGATGCTGCTCGCCGCACACCGCAGCGCCTCCCCGCAGCAGTTCACCGCGCAGCTCACGAAGGCCGCCGAGAAGATGCAGCTGGTGACGGAGAAGGCGGAGCGGAGCCACCGGGCGCTCACCGGCGCCACGACGTCCGTGAGCCAGGCCGTCGACGCCCTCCGGCAGGCGACGCAGTCCCTCATGGCGGAGGTGCCGAAACTGGGCGACGCGGCGAACCGCATCGACACCACCCTGCGCACCGGCGCGGAGGAGACCGCCAAGGCGGGCCGCACCAACGCGCGCGCGGCGCAGGGGATCGCCGACCGCGTCAAGGCGGCGGGCGACACCGTCGAGGCCTCCCTCAAGGCCCTGGTCACCGCCCAGCAGTCACTCGCCGTGAAGTCCGATTCGGTCGCGAAGGCCACGGAACTGGCCTCGCAGGCCCTGGTGGCGAGCACCGGGCGCACGGGCGAAGCGGTGGACGGCATGCGCGAGGCCACGGAGCGCTGGGACGCGGCGGCGGCCCACTGGCAGGACGCGGCGGCCCGCCTCGACGCCCGCATGGACACGCTGGCGGGCGCACTGCCCACGCTGACGCCCGCGCCCGTGCCTGCGCCTGCGCCTGCGCCTGCGCCTGCATCGGCCATGACGTACGGGGCGAACGGGTACGGAAGCGGATACGGGAACGGGAACGGCGTCGGGTACGAAACGCCCTTCAACGGCCGCCCTGGTGAAGGGAGTTCCCTCCCCGCGCCGAGCCGTCCCGTCGACCCGGTGACGGACCCGCCGATGGAGTCCCCGCTCGATACGCCGCTCGACCCGCCCACGACGCGTCTGCCGCCGCCCGCCCCGAGGGACGGAGGCGCCGCGTGAGCCGAGGCCGGGCACTGCGGCGGCGCGGCGGGCGGCTCGGGATCGTCGTGCTCGCGGGGTGGCTCTTCGCCGATCTGCTGCTCGTGCTCGCGCTGGTGTCGATGGGCGACCGCCCTGACCCGACGGGCCCGAAGGGCAAGGACCACCCCGAGCCCTCCCCTTCGAAGAGCAGCCCGGCCACCCCCGTGGGGCCCCGTTCCGTGGACCGCCACCCCCAGGAGTTCCGGGTGGCGGGCGACAGCAAGGGCGACATCGTCCGGCAGATCGCGAAGGACACCCGCAAGTGGCCGGGCCGCGAGGCCGCGCTCGTGCTCACCTTCGGCGGCGGCTCGAACGGCACGGTCTACGCCCACCGCGTCAACGGCCTGCTCGGCAGGGCCCGCCCGGAGATGTTCACCGAGAAGACGGCGACGGACGACTACCACAGCCTCGGCAGACGGGCGGAGACCGCGGTGGTCCGCGTGTACTTCTACACGGCCCCCGGTGACACCGATCCCGGCGACACCGGCTCCGGCGACACCGGTTCCGGCGACACCACCCCGGGCGGCTGAGCCATGGCGGTCCTGCGCCCGGGCGACCACCCGAGAGCGAGCGGCGCCCGCCTGCCGCTGCCCGCCCTGCCGCGCTGCCCCGGCCTGCGCGGCTACGTCCACCTGCACGACGCACTGCGGCAGTTGGGCTTCCGGCACGCCGCCGACGTGCTGCGCGCCCCGGCCCCCGCACCCGCGCACGACTCCGTCTTCGGCACGCTCCCCAGAGCCGCCACGGACGACGGCTTCCGGGTGCTCGACGGACTCTGGTTCCCCGGCCGGGGCGGCATCTGGCACCGCGTCGACCTGCCGTACGTGCAGCGGGCGCGCGGCCGGTGGCTGTCCTCGTCGGACCCGCGCGCCGACACGGCGGCGGCGCTGGTGGACACCCTGGAGACCCTGGTGCGGGACGACGTGGCGGGGTTGCGCCGCCTGGTCCTGTGGGAGGTCTGCTGCCTGCTCAGGGACGGCGGCGAACGGCCCGGCGAGGCCGAGGCCGTCGCTCTCGGCGTGCACCGCGGCGAGGCGGGACCGCTCGCCGCCGCGGTCGCCGCGGGGTTCCCCCCGGCCGGTCCGGCGCGGCACGCCGCCGAGACCCTCAACGACAGCTGGCCCGGCGTGCGGCTGCGCGAGGCCGAGCGGGTCGTGGCGCGGCTCCCGCGCGCCGCGGACTATCCCGACGGGCCGGACGACCACCGCCTCGCCGCGCTCGTCGACGCCGTCCGCGCGCGGGCCGCCGAGGTCCGGCGGCTCTGCGCGGACGGCGCCGCCGCCGAAGCCGCGGGCGCGCCGCGCGACGCCGCCCGCACCTGGCTCGGCGCGCTGCGGCTCGCCAGGGACGACGCGGACGCCCGGACGGGCCTGCTGCGGGTGGCCGCGCTCCTCGCCGACGACCCGCTCGCCCCCGCGGATTCGCGCGTGACGGCCGTGACCGACGAGCGCGCCGTACGCCTCTCCTGGTGCGCCCCACCGCGCCGCGCGGACGGCGTCACGTACCGCGTCCTGCGCTTCCCCGACGGGGCCCCGCACCTCGCGGTCGAGACGGCGGCGGGCGAGAGCGGGCCCGGCACCCTCGACACGGACGCGCCCGTCGGCCGGCCCCTCCGGTACGCCGTCGTGCCGCTGCGCCGGGACCGCATCGCCGGAGTGCCGCGGGTGACCGCTCCGGTACTCGTCACCCCCGTGGTCACGGAGCTGCGGAGCACCGTAGTGCCCGGCGGGGTGCGGCTGCGCTGGCGGGCCGACTCGGCGGCGGCCGAGGTGCGGGTGACGCGGTCCGGCACCGGGGCGGAGACGGGCGGTTGGGGCGAGTCGTCGCTCGTGCGGGTGCCCTGCGAGCACGACCGGGTGCTCGACGCGCCGCTCGCGCCGGGGACGTACACCTACGAAGTGCGCTGCGGCTACCGCGATCCGGACGGCGGCCTGGTGTGGTCCCGCGGCGTCACGGTCACCGCCCGCGCCGAGCAGTGGCCTTCGCCGGTGGAGGAACTCACCGTACGGCGGCACGCGGAGGGCGGGCGGGTGACCATCGCGTGGCGTCCGCCGGAGCTCGGCGACGGTCTGCTTCTGCCGTGGACGGCGGGGCCGGTCGCGCCGGGTACCGACGTCTCCGGCATCGCGGGCCTCGTGGACCGGATCCCGGCGACCGCGTCCGGCACCGAATCGTGTGCCGAGCTGACGCCGGAGCCCGAGCAGCGGGTCCGGGTGACGGCCGTCAGCGTGCTCGGCGAGCGGGCGGTGTCCGGCCCGAGCGTCGTCATCGAACACCCTGCGGCGATAGCGGAGTTGACGGTACGCCGGGTCGCGGACGACCGCGCCGAGCTGCACTTCGACTGGCCTGAGCCCGCGGTCCTGGTGCGCGCGGCCTGGAGCGACGGCCGGGAGGGCGGCGAACGGCGGATCCCCCGCAGCGCGCACCGCACCGGCCGGGCCGTCACCCTCCCCGTGTCCACCGCGGAATGCACCATCACCGTGACGCCGCTCCCCCGCCCCGACGCGGTGGCCATCGCCACGGACCCGGCCCGCGCGGTCCTGCCCGCCGCGCCCCCGCCGCCTCCGCCGCTGCCACCGCCCGTGGCGCCCCGGTGGTCGGCGTGGTGGCGGCGCTGGCGACGGTGGGCGCGGGCGGGGTAGTAGCGGGCGTCGGGGCGGTGTCACGGCCAGCGCCACGTGAAGCAGACCTCGTGGACTTCCCGGGCGATCGCCGCGAGCTCCGGCTGTGTGCTCAGGGCGCCGATCAGTGGTGACTCGGCGGCGAGTGCGGCGAGCAGGTCGGGGCGGTTGCGGGCGGCGAGTCTGCGCAGGCGGCGGGAGAGCAGCGCGTGCAGCCGCGTCCGGTGCGGCTCCGCGAGTGCGCTCAGGTCGAGGCCGTGGCGGGCCAGGATGAGGACACCCGCGTGCAGCGTCTCGTCGGCCGGCCGCGAGCAGACGGCGTCGACGAGCGCCGCGCTCAGTGCGCCGTCGTCGCGCAGGACGGCGGCGAGGCCCGCCGTGACCCGCAGGGCGTCCTCGTCCCCGAGGCCGCCGAGGCGGGAGATCATCCAGGCGCACCACGTCTTCGTCGTGCCGGCGTCCGCGTACCCGATGAGCAGGCACAGACAGGCACAGGCGTCCGTCCGGTCCTCGAACGCCATCGCCGTGTCGTGGACGAACGCGGTCCAGGACGGATCGGCGTCCGCGTCGAGATGCTCCTGGCCCACGAACGCCGCCCAGAACCGGGCGAAGGGGTCCGTCAGCCCGCGGATCGCCGCGACCAGCGCCGCGCGGGCTTCGCCGGACAGCAGGGGCAGCAGCGTCACGATCGCGTCGGCCCGCTCCAGGTCCGGGAGTTCCGCGACGCGCTCGGCCAGTCGTCGCGCGGCGGCCTCGGTCACATGCCCGGCGAGGACGGCGAGGAATTCGGCACGTCCCCCGTGGACCAGTCCCAACGTGTCCTTGACCCGGTCCTCGCGCACCCGGTTCCTGACGATGTGGGCAAACCGGTTGTGGCGGACGTGCGAGAACCTGCCGTCCGCGTGCGCGGGCGCCCGCAGATCGTCCAGGAGGAGGGCGAACACCTTCCGGCTCACGTCGCGGCTGTCCTGGAGCCCCTGGCCTTCGGGGTCCGTGGCGATCTCGACGAGCTCGTCCCGCTGGGCCTGCGTGAGCATCGGCAGGATCGCGCCGAGGGCTTCGAGCCGTTCCGTCTCCTCCATCGGTTCACCGAGCAGCTGCGCCACGGTGTGGTCGACGATCGTCCGGTGGTCGCCCGGCTCCAGAATCCCGGTGGTCGCGTCGAGCACCGCCGCCCGCGCGAGCACCGGCGCGTCCAGGAGCAGCTGCGTCAGGGTCTGTTCGAGGGTGCCCGCGAAGAACGGGCGCAGGATGACCCGGACCAGGAACCGACGCCGCCGGTCCTCGTCGCCGCCGGACAGGCCGTCCTGCACCTCGGCCCGGTCCTCGATGCCGAGGAGCTGGAAATACTCCTCGGTCCGCTCGCTGCCCAGGGAGGCGAGCTCGTCGCGGGACAGGATGAATCCGTTGCCGTGCCGGGGGACGTGCCGCGTGACGAACTCCCGTACGGGAGCGGCCCGTTCCTCGGTCGCCTCGCGCAGATGGGGAAGCAGCTCCGCGAGGAGGTCGAGGCGGCCGGTCTCGCCGGCGATGAACTCCAGGGCCGCGACCGTGCCCGAGGCGACCAGCGCCGCACGAAGCTCGGCGGCCGGGGCGGGCAGGGCAGGCAGCAGCTTGGCGGGGAGCCACGCCCGCGGCCCGCAGTTGGAGAACGCGCAGGCCAGGCGCGCCGCTTCGGCCAGCCGGTCGGCGTCAAGGCGCGTCACCGCGGCGGCGATCAGCTCGGCGAGCTGCACTTCCCGCATTCCCTTGAAGTCGGCGGCGCACTGCGTGACCACGGTTCCCTCCAGCGGGAACGGCGTCTGCGCACTGTCGGGCAGCTCCTGATAGGAGCGGTGGACCGCGGTGGCGTGGTCGAACAGGTCGCGGCTCAGTCCGTCGTCGGCATGCTCGGCGAGCAGCCGCATGATCCGCTCGCGGGGCTCCCACGGCATCTCCTTCGCGGCCTCGAACGCCTGCCGCGCCAAGGGCTCGCGCAGCCGGGGGACGAGGGCCTCGACGGCCGCGGCGTAGGGGTACTCGTAGCCCCAGTCCCATCCCCAGGCCGGGGCGTCGCCGATGGTGAGGCGCCGGGGCAGCTCCTGGGCCGCGTACCAGGCCGCGGGGATCCAGTCGTCGGCGAACCGCTCCGCGGCGGCCGCCAGGGCGAAGCCCCGGCAGCTGTAGGTGGTGGAGTCGTTGACGACCGGCAGTTCGACGATCACCGCGGCCAGGTCCGCGGTGATGGGGCCGTCGGTCCCGGAGAGCAGCACGAGCACGGCGTCGAGCCGGTTGTTGGGGTCCATGCGGTGGAGGAGGGCCGACGTCTCCGGCCCCAGGGACGCCGCGTCGAGCGGCCGGCCGGCTCGCCGCAGCCGGCGCAGGACGGCTTCGGCGAGGTCCGCTCCGGCGTCCACGCGCGCGAGGACATCGGCGGCCCGCTCCTCCAGCTCGCCGCGCGCCTCGCTGTCCGGGTCGAGGAGAGCCACCAACTCGCCGAGCAGCCACGTCACTTCTCCTGCGTCGGGCGCGGCGCGCAGCGAGCCGACGGCCCGGGCGACCTGCTCCGCGCTCAGGTAGGGGCCGACCAGTTCGAGACCGAGCAGGCGCACCCGGGAGTCCTCGACGGCCAGCACGTCCGCGAAGGCCTCCGCCAGTTGAGGGGCGTCCAGATGGGGCAGGACGAGGGCCAGCGCTGCCAGCCGCGGAACGGTGCGCACCTCCGGCGGGATGCCGTGTCCTGACGCGGTGTGCCAGTAGGCGCTGCGCCGCTGCTCCGCGGGGAGCCCCAGCGCGAAGTCGAGCACGGGCCGGAAGTCGGCGTCCTGGAGCTGCTCCGCCGGGAGGCCGTCCCATGCCGTCTGCGGGCTGGCCGTTGCGCGCGCGAGCGCGCAGCGCAGCAGGTGCCCCTTGACCTTGCGTACGGCGGTGGTGGCGTCGACCAGGTCCGGGTGGTTCGTCAGGAGCTCCACCAGGGCCATCTGGCCCGGGAGTTCGCGGGGCAGGAAGACGGCTTCGACCATGGCGCCGACCGTGTCGTCGGACAGTTCCTGCACGGTCAGCAAGGAGGCGATCAGCGCGGGACCGCCGGCCCTGCGGGTGAAGGCGCGGAACTCCCGCAGCCGGTCGCCCTCGCCGTCCTCCGGCACCCCGGACGCCTCGTCCTGCGGCTCTCCCCGCTCCTGGTGCGGCCGCTGCTCGGCGAACCACCTGAGGGTCAGCTCGTCGAGCGTGGCGGCAGCGGCGTCGTCGTCGGCCGAGTCCGCCGGGAGGGGCGAGGCGGACGGCTCCGGCAGCGGGCCCGTAAGGCGGTGGGCCACGTCGCGTACGAGGGACAGCCTGCGGGCCCGGGCGGCGTCGGGTTCGGCCGCCGCCTCGGGGGCGGGCGGACCGTCGTCACCGGGGACTGTCAGCCCGTACGCGTCGACGAGGCGCGAGCGCGTCCGCGCGTCCCTGACCTCGGGGGCCAGCGTGCCGAGCCGGTTCACCAGCCGCTCCCGCGCCGGGTGCCCGGCGAGCAAGGGGGCGAGCTCCGCCAGCGCCCGGCCCGCCCCCGCCAGGCGGTGCCGGGTGTCGGTGAGCCAGGCGATGGAGTCGCGCTGCAACTGGGCCAGCAGGCTCTCGTCGCCTTGTTCGGCGGGGTGCGGCTCCTCGTCCTTGCGGGTCAGTCCGGCCAGGTCGTCGAGAAGCGCCTCGGCGACCCGCTCGACGAGGCGGGGGCGGCGGAGCTCCGGCACGGCGCACAGCAGGGCCACCGTCTCGCCCGCTGCCAGCTCCTGGGGCCTGATCCTCTTCGGCGCGAACCGGGCGGGCACCTGCCAGCTCACGATCGACGCCGTCTCCTCGACGCCCGCGGCGACCGCTGTCCGGGCATCGGCGTCGAGCAGCACGGCCCCTTCGAGGAGGGCCCGGGCCGGGATCTCTTCGTCGGGCAGGGACGTCAGCGCGACGATCCGCGCCTGGACGGTCTTGCGGGTGGCCTCGTCGACCGGCGCGAACGCGAGCATCCGGTAGTAGCCGTCGGCCTGTTCGCCCGGGGACGCGGCGCGGCCGATGGTGGACAGGGCCCGCGGCGCCGACCAGAGCCCGGTGGCCACCGCGGCGACGACGAGGCGCGAGGGGATGTCGTCCGCCGCCTTCATCGAGCCGCGCAGGAGGGCCAGCCTGATGCAGCCGCCGAGCGGGTCCGGGACCCGCCCGGGATCTTCGGCCAGGGCCCGGTCCACGGCATCCCAGGCGGTGTCGATGTCGCTCTGGTAGCCGTCCCAGAGCCGGGCCTTCGGGGTGACGCGCCTGCGCAGTCGCCGGTCGTCCCGGAACAGCTGGAGGAGTCGGTCCACCCGGCCCGCCGCACTGAGGTGGGCGGCCAGGCCGTCCAGGGCCAACTGGCCGATCTCGTCGTCGAGTTGCTTGGAGTCGGTGTTCATCCGCGCCCCGGTTCCTCTGAGTCCCGCCGGTTCAGTTCAGGGCCCGCGCCGGTGGTCGCGGCGGGCGGCCCGTTTCAAGGCCTGCAGTTCGTCGTCGAGCACGGCCGTCGGGGCGCCGTTCGCCGTGCGCACCCAGCGCCGCCCGGCGGCGTCCGTGAAGGCGATCGCGCACCGCAACGACGAGGGACCGTACGGCGCTTCGGCCCTGTCGGTCACGGACAGGGACATCTCGGCCGTCTCCCCGGGCCCCAACAGCGGCGCGGCGGGGCTGACTTCCACTTCGGGTACGTGCAGGGCGCCGGCCGGGTCGGCCCAGGAGAGCCAGGGGGCCGTGTCCCTGACCGGTGCGGCACTGTCGTTGCGTACCACGCACTTCACGCGCAGCCCGCTGCCGCGCACCCGGAAGGCCACACTCACCAGGCGGGCCTGATTGGCCTCGGCGGCCCGCCGCTCCGTGGCCGCCGAGGCGTCATCCAGGCGGCGTTGCCGGATCTCCCGCAGCAGCCCCACCGCGAGGAGCAGCGTGGCCGCAGCCGTGCCCACGGCGGCCACCCAGTCGGCGACGCTCCCGTAGTCCGGCGCTCCGTACCCCGCCGGGACGCGACCGGTTCCGCTCAACCGCCTCACCCCTGCCCGTACTCGTGCTCCCACAGCACGTCGGCGATCACCTCGTTGACCCCGGCGAGGCTCAGGCCCGCGCTGGCTACCGTCTCCCGCTGGTGCAGGAAGTCGCGGAAACTGCTGTGGTAGATGCTGTGGCGCGGCCCGTCCGGGGTGCGCTCCCGGCGGAGGAACTGCCGCCATTCCGTGAGCACTTCCTGGACCGCGATGGCGTCCGCCTCCGGGTTGACCTCGCCCATCACCTTGGTGAGCAGGGCGGTCGAGACCGGTGCGGTCAGCTCGCACAGCACGTACATGACCCACACCTTGGTGCGCGGGGACGGCCGCGCGGTCATGCCCATCAGCCGCCAGTGGCTCTCGTAGTAGTTCTCCAGGCCGTGGGGCAGCTGCTGGATGTCGAGGCCTCGGTAGAGGCCGTCGCTCAGTTCGGGCAGCACGTGGCGCAGGTACATGAAGTTGCCCTCGCTCTTCGCCGCGAGGACGTCGACGAACCGGTCGAGCGGGATGTGCTGTTCGGCCAGTCGGGCCACCAGTGCGGGGCTCGTGCTCCCCGTCCGGTACAGCAGCGCGCGGATGTCGACCATCGTGGCGCTCAGGTGCTCGGCCAGGTCGTAGCGGACGGCGGCCGTCTCGATGCGCAGCGGCACCTCGGCGCGTCGGCTGCTCACCACGAAGTACACGCCCTCGGGGAGCACGGGCGGCAGGTACAGCACGTTCACCGCGCCCGGCTCCCCCGGCCGGGCCGCCTCCGCCTCCGCCTCGTCCAGGGCGTCCACCGCGACGATCAGCGGCAGCTCACCGGGCAGGGCGGCGCGGGCGTCCGTGAGCATGCGGCCGACGAGTTCGCCGTAGCGGCTGGTGTCACCGAGGTCGGCGGGGGCGCCGATGCCGTACTTGGCGCGCAGTTGGGCGCCGAGGTTTCCGACGAACTGGCGGGCTCCCACGATGCCTTGACTGCGTACGTTGAAGTGCGCCACGCAGCCCGTACGCCGCACGTACTCGGCGATGATCGCGGTCTTGCCGTCGCCCGGGTCGCCCTCCAGACGGAAGTAGCCCCGGCGTGCGGTGGCCACGAACGCGTCGATGGCGTCGAAGACGTACTCGCGGCCCAGGAATCCCGCGGTCTTGTCGTCGATCAGTCCGGCGGCCGCGCCCCACACCGTCGCCGGCACGTCCAGCGCCCGGCAGACCTCGTCGACCTGCTCGCCGAACCCGTCGCACCCGCGCACGCGCCGGAACGGGGCGGCCGGTACGGCGAGCCGGTCCAGGGCGGCACCGTCGGGGGCCAGTACGAGCAGCGCCGGGCCCCCGTGCGTCCGGTGTCTCTCCGCGGCGGCCCCGATCACGTCCACGACATGCTCCTCGGGGGCCGTGTCCGCGGCGAGGACCGCGAGGAAGTGCGTACAGGCGTCGTCCGGGCGCGCGAGCACCGTGACGCCCCGCGCCCGGAGCACCGCGGTCAACCGGCGCGCGAGCGCGCGGGTTTGAGGCTCGCGCGAGGACGAGACGATGCAGACGCGAGGTGATGCGGTCACGTTCCTCCGCCCGGAGAGCGCCGGACCTGTCGGCTCACGGAAAGAGTATTCCTCCCTGCCGCCCGCCCCTACTCCTTGACGACCGCCTCCGTCCCGCCCCCGAACTCGATGAGCAGCCCCGACCGCAGCGCGATCGTCTTGCCCGGGTCCACGTCCCGTACCGTTCCGTCGTCCCTGCGGGCCGTCCACACGGAGCGGGTGCGGTTGGTGAGGCCGAACCTGCCGCGCTGCTGCGGGTGTTCGGTGACTTCGCCGACCACGGCGGAGAAGTCGTGCCGGTCGGGATCGTCGCGCAGGTGGTGGGCGTAGACGCGGGCGTTCGGCGCGAGCCTGATGCCGCGCCGGGTGCGCAGGGTGCCGGTGCCGGTGACCAGTTCGAGGCGGGGCGGCAGCGTCAGGATGGTGCGGCACTTCCAGCAGGCGGGGGGCGCGCCGTCGGGCTGGGTCAGGTTCTGCTTGCCGCATCCGCCGCACTGGGTGATGGCGTCGAGGACCTGGCTGAGCGCGTCGCGCCACTGTGACTCGCGCACCCGCAGCTTGGGGCTGCGCAGGCCGTCCGTGAACGTCTGGATGAACAGGTCGCGCAGGATCTGCGGCAGTGCGCCCCAGGTCGCCTCGACGGTCGGCTGCTCGCCGGGGACCGGGCGGTTGCGGGTGTCCGCCGGGTCGTAGACGAAGACGGGGTCGGTGCCGTACAGCCTGCGTTTGGCGGCCTCGTCCATGCAGCGGATGCTGAGTGCGAGGGCGCCGTTGAACGGGTGGTCGTTCATCAGGAGCAGGAAGAGCAGCACGGCCAGGGAGTGCAGGTCGCTCTGGGTGCCGGGCTGTTTGCCCTGGTCGCCGCGGACCAGTTCGGGCGCCATGAAGTCCATGGTGCCCGCGACGGCGGCCTCGGCGCCCTCGACGACCGCGTTGTCGTTGTCGCAGACCAGGACGTCGCCGGTGGCCGGGTCGAAGAAGATGTTCCCCCAGTTGATGTCGCGGTAGGCGATGCCCCGGGAGTGCAGGGCGCGGTAGGCCTCGACGGTGTGCAGGGCCACGGTCACCAGGGTGCGCATCGTCGCGGAGGCCACGGAGGGGTCGCGGCGGAACAGGGCGGGCAGGTCGCAGAAGCGTGCGGGCCGTACGTCCATGAGGTAGCCGAAGCCGGGCTGTTTGCCCTCGGGGTCCATCACGATGGAGGTGGGCCACAGGAAGCGGGGGTCGTCCCAGCCCTTGGCGATGAGACCTTCGAGGATCTCCCGCTGGCGGGCGTCGGCGAGCTGGGGGTAGTACCACTTGACCGCCCGGTCGCCGGTGGGCGTCAGGACGCGGTAGACCTCGCCCTGGCCGCCGGAGCCGAAGAGCTCCGCGACCTTCAGCGTCTCCCCCGACTCGGCCACCAGGGTCTTTCCGGCGGCGAGCATGCCGTTCACCATTCTGTTCCTCTCTGCCCTATCGTTCGTCGCTGCGCTGTGGGGGCGCCGCTATGGCGCCCACGAGGGTCGTGTCGTCCCCGGAGAACTTGGCGGCCCGCGCCAGCCAGTCCGGGAGCTGCGCCTGCACCGCCGCGACGCCCTGTTCGGCGGCGCGGTCGCCGAGGCCGGTGGCGAAGTCCAGGAACCCCTGGTGGTCGGCGAAGCTCTTGGAGAGCCCGTCGGTGGAGAGCAGGACGCACGGTGGCGCGCCGCCGGTGAAGGGCTGCCAGTGCGAGCGCGTCTTGCGCCAGGGTTCGGACTCGCAGAGCGAATCGGTCTCGTCGCCCATGTCGGGTCCGGTGGAGAGCGGGGTGTGCGGGCTGCCGGAGCCGTCGACGAGCACGATGTCGCCGTCGCCCAACTGCCAGCAGAAAAGCGTGTGTTCGGTGAGTACGGCGCCGATGAGGGTGCTGCCGTAGGCGGCGAGGTCCGGGGGGTGCGGGTGATCCCCGGGCCCGGTGCGGGATGTCCGTCCCAGTGAGAGCGAACGGGCCCCGTGGGCCGGTGAGTTCCTCTCGAACAGCGTGGCGCGTCCGTGCCAGCGGTGGCCCACCTGCTGCGGCAGGCGGCGCGCCTCCTCGCGCAGTGCGGGCCAGCCCGAGGCGTCGGCGCCGACGCGCGCGGCCTCGTGCGCGAACACCCGGGCGCACGCAGTGAACTCCTCGACCGCCCAGCGCGCCCCGAGGTCGCTGCGGAAGTGCGCGGCACTGCCGTGTCCGTCGGCAACCGCGAGGACGACCGCGCGGCCCCCGGCGACGGGCAGCGCCGCGCCGCGGTCCTGGCTGTACCTCTTGGCCACGCCCTTGACCGCGCCGTCGAGCAGCGCCCAGGGCGCGGCCCCGGATGGCCCGGGTGCGGTCGTCGTCTCCGGTCCGGTCACCAGATGTCGTCTTCGCCCTTGGTCAGCGACGGCACGTCGATCGGCGTCGCGGGCTTCGTGCCGTCGTCGACCTTCGGGGTGGAGGCGTCCTTGACGACCGCGGTGGACATCCAGCGGATGGCGGCCGCGAGCTGGCGGGGGTTCTTCGCCTGGAGGGGCTCCAGTTCGGGGTTGCCGAGGAACTCCTTGAGCATGCTCTTGTCCGCGTCATCGCCGATGGCCACCGCGACGCGCACGGCTCGCTTGCCCCACGGCGTGCCGTCGATGGCACGCAGCCCGGCCCGCCAGTCGTCGGTGGGCTGCCCGTCGGAGGCGAGGGCGAGCACCGGCGGCAGCGCGCGCTGCGGCATCGGCGGGGTCTGCAGGGCGCCCGCCGCCAGCTTGAAGGCGGAGCCCATGTCCGTGCCGCCGTAGATGTGCACGTCCTCCCAGGAGAACTGGTCCACCGGGGTGGGTTCGCCGACGTGCCAGCTCGCTCCGCTGGCGAAGGTGATGGCGCGTACCAGCAGGGACGCGGCGGGGTTGGACTGGGCGGCCTGCTGCATCTCGGGGATGGCCTCGCGGATGGCGAAATTGAGTTCGCCGATCTTGCCGTTCACGCCCATGGACCCCGAGCAGTCGAGCATCCAGATGAAGTGCACGGGGCGGCTCGCCATACTGCCGCCGGGGAAGTTGTCGACGACGACGGTCTCGCTGGTGTCGCTCACGCTGGTCCTTTCGTGGGGTGCGGGGTCAGTTCGGTTCCCGGGCCGCCCGGTGCCGCCATGCGGTCCACGCCTGTACGTCCTGGCCCTCCCGCTGGAGGACGGTGGCCACCTGTCCGAGGTGGTGCTCGTCGAGGTGGCCGAGGACGGGTGCGAGGGCCCGGTCGAGGAGCTCCTCGGCGACGGTGCGCCATTCCGGGGTGACGCCGTGCCGCCGGCGCGGCCGCCAGATGTGGTAGTACGCGGCCAACTCGGCCGGTCTGCCGGGGAGTTCACGGATCAACTGCTCACGCCGGTCGGCCTCCAGGGTCTGCGCGCGGTAGGCCCGCAGCAGGTCGGGGCCGGCGGCGACGAGGATCTGCAGCCCGTGCGACTCGCACAGGTCGAGCGGGTTGGCCGCGGCCAGGGCACACCCCACCCGCTCGTCGACGCCCTGCCGCAGCACAGGACCGAGCGGCGACACCTTCCGGCCCAGCTCCTTGAGGAGGCCGACGGAGGACCGGCTCAGGGGCAGCCGCCCCGCGGCGAGGTCCTGGGCGGTGACGAGCAGTTCGGCGGTGTCGCGGTCCTGGGCGCCCAGCTTGCGGTCGTGGCGCATCTCCCGGGCGAATTCGATCAGTTCGATGTCGCAGTGGTCCGGTTCCCTGAGCCAGCCCATGACGCGGCGGCCGAGGTCCGCCTCGACGATCAGGCGTGGCGTGCAGGTACGGGCCACCCAGGGCTGTTCGGCACGGTCCGGCGGCTCGTTGCGCCACACGATGCGCCACAGCAGCCGCAGCGTCGTGACGTCCTCGACCCGCCGGCCGGAGAGGAGCTCGGTGAGCCGTTCGAAGAGTTCGGCGCCCCGCAGGTGGTCCGGGGGCCCGCTCAGGTGCGCGGCGGCCGCGGCGAGGCGGACGGTGAGCGGCGCGTCGTCGATGACGCGCCGCAGCCAGTCGCCCTGCGGGGAGCGGGCGAACGCGATGAGGCGGTCCAGTTTGCGTTCGGTGAAGTCGACGAGGACGAGCCGCAGCACGCGGCGGTTGAAGCCGACGTGGCCGAGCTCCGTCAGGACCTCGACGGCCTGCGCGCAGTCGCGCCGCTCGGGGTACAGGAGGGCGTCCGCGAGCCGGTCCATCGCCTCGGCGAGGCCGGGTCCGCCGTCGGCCCCCACGGCGAGGGCGAGGCGGAGCGGCTCCGTCCAGGTGGCGACGGGCTCGCGGAGGCGGGCGCGCAGGGCGTCGTCTGCGCGCTCGCCGTACTCCTCGCGCAGCTCCCGCCAGGCCTCCTGGCCGAGCGGCAGCCCTTCGAAGGCGGTCAGGTCGGGCAGGGCTCCGCGGCCGCGGGACGCGTCGAGCCGGTGCTTGACGAGGGCGAGGGCGAGGGGGCGCGCCGCCAGGGCGTGGTCGCCGTCGAGGCCGCGGCAGAGCCGGTCGAGTTCGCCGAGGGTGCGCGGGTCGGCCTCGCCCCTGCTCACGGCCTTGGTGAAGGCGTCGATGACGACGCGCAGGGATTCACCGCTCAGTCCGGTGAGTTGGGCGCCGGAGGGGGCGCCCGCTCCTCCTCCGCCGCCCGCCGCCCCTCCTGCTCCTCCGCCGTCCGCCGCCTCTCCGGCCCCTCCCGCTCCTCCTGCGCCCGCCGTCCCTCCGGCCGTGCCCGAGAGGAGCGGGAGGAGCGCGAAGGCGTCCGCCGGGCGGTCCGTGGCGCCGGCCGCGGGGCGCGGCGGGTTCCCGGCGAGCCACCGCTCGGCCGTCAGCCGGGCCCAGGGGTCGAGTTCGGCGGGCGGCGGGCTCTCCGGTCCGCCGGTGCTGTCGTACACGCGGTACAGATACTCCAGCGTCGCGTCGTCGGAGCGGTCGAACTCCGCGTCGGGGCCGATGCCGACGATCTGCTGCGGGGCGCGCCACGGGTCGGTGGTCCAGGTGGTGAACGTCAGCGCAGGGACGTACGCCTCCGGCAGCGAGGCACAGGCGAGCTCGATCCAGCGGGCCACGGCCTCGGCGCCCTCCTCGACGAGGACGATCTGCCGCCCCGCGGGGTCGTCGAAGAGGCGGCGCACATCGGTGAGGAAGGGCGCGACCCGCTCGGCGCGCGCCCTGGCGAACTCCACGAGGAGTTCGCGGTCGGTGTGCGCCTGCGACACGGGGAGTCCGGATTCGACGAACCCGGCCCCGAGTGTTTCCTCGGCGCCCGGCTCCCAGGCGGCGGGGCCCCAGGTGTCGATCGGCCACGCGGGCCCGGGCCCGGGCGTGTCGGCGCTCAGGTGGAGGACCTCCAGGCGCCGGCCCGGGAGGACGGCGCACAGGAGGCGGCCGCCGTCCGGGAGCAGGCTGTAGCTCAGCTCACCGCCCGTGTCCGCGCCCGCTCCCACGCCTGCACCTGCAAACGCGCCAGCACCTGTACCTACACCTGCGACACGCTCGACGATGTCTCCCAACTGGTCTGTCCCGCTGTGCGGTTGCTCTCCGGGGCCGGCCGGATCCGTGCGGATCAGGCGGGGGGCTCCGGTCTCGTCGGGCTCCTGGTCGAGCCGGTAGCTGAGGCGGCGGATGGCCATGCCACATTCTGACCACCCCTGGCACCGGACCGCAGGCCGTCCGGCAAGTTCACCCCCGCCCCGGTGTACGAGGTTCGCACCCGCTGTCGAACGCGGCGGGGCGGACCGGCAAGGGGCGGCACCCCGCGCGCCCTTGCGCGGCACCGGGGTTGGGGACACCGTGGTCACGGCGCCCGCACAGGGCGGGGCCGCCCGGACCCCGTCGGCGATCGGAGCCGCAGTGACCTCCTTCCCGCTCCCCCACACCCTCATCGGCGAGGGCCCGCACAAGGTGTTCGCGGTGCACGGCTGGTTCGCCGACCGCACGGCGTACGAGCCGGTGCTCGCGGACCTCGACAGCGACGCGTTCCAGTACGCGGTGGTGGACCTGCGCGGGTACGGCGAGGCCAAGGACGCCGCAGGCGCGTACAGCACCGGCGAGGGCGCCGCCGACGTCCTCGACCTGGCCGACCGGCTCGGCTGGGAACGGTTCTCGCTCGTCGGCCACTCCATGGGCGGCGCCGTCGCCCAGCGCGTCCTGGCCGCGGCCCCGGGCCGGGTGCGCCGCCTGGTCGGCGTGTCGCCCGTACCCGCTTCGGGACTGCAACTGCCGCCGGACCAATGGGAGTTGTTCGCGTCGGCCGCGCACATCCCGGAGAACCGGCGCGCCATCATCGATATCACCACGGGCGGTGTACGCCCACGGGCCTGGCTCGACCGGATGGTGCGCCGTTCCCTCGCGGTCAGCGACGTGAAGGCCTTTCGCGCCTGGCTGGACTCGTGGGCGGGCGACGACTTCCACACCGAGGTCGACGGCTCGTCCGTCCCCGCGCTCGCCGTCACCGGTGCGCTCGACCCCGCGCTCTCGGCGGACCTGATGCGCGCCACGTGGCTGCGCTCCTACCCGCGGGGAACGCTCGCGGAGCTGTCGGGGGCCGGGCACTACGCGATGGACGAGGTGCCCCTCCAACTCATCAGCACGGTGGAGGACTTCCTGCGCGCGGACGACGGCGCGTGAGCCTGCGCGGCGCGTCGGCGGGCACGCCGCCCGTCCCCGACGTCTTCGACCCCCGGCTGTACGCGGACGGCGTCCCGTACGACCGCTACCGCGTGCTGCGCGACCACCACCCGGTGGCCAGGCAGGAGGAGCCGGAGGTGCTCGGCTGGCCCGCGGGCCCGGGCTTCTGGGCGGTCACCCGGCACGCGGACGTAGTGCGGGTCCTGAAGGACGCGGCGACATACTCCTCGTACCTGGGCGCCACCCAGATCCGCGATCCCGCGCCGGACGACCTGCCGTTCATCCGCCGCATGATGCTCAACCAGGACCCTGCCGCGGCCGCGCGCCACCCGTCGGGCGAGGCGGGCTCCGCCGACCACGGCAGGCTGCGCGGACTGGTCAGCCGCGCGTTCACGCCGCGCCGGATCGAGCGCTTCGAGGCGGCGGCGCGCGAGCGGGCCCGCACGCTCCTCGACGCCGCCGTGGCGCGGGCCCGCGCCGACGACGGCACCTTCGACGTCGTCACCGCCGTCACCGACGACTACGCCCTGCTCAACCTCGCCGACCTGCTCGGCATCCCCGCCACCGACCGCGGCCTGCTCCTTCACTGGACGCAGCGCGTCATCGGCTACCAGGACCTCGAGGAGGCGGCCGCGCCCGTGCTCGGCCCCGACGGCGAGCCGCTGAACCCGCGCTCGCCCGCGATGCTGCGCGACATGTTCGAGTACGCGGGGGCGCTGGCCGCACACAAACGCGCGCACCCGGGCGACGACGTCCTGACGACCCTCGCCGCCGACCCCGAACTCACCGACGGCGAGCTGGAGATGTTCTTCTTCCTCCTCACCGTCGCGGGCAACGACACCGTGCGCGGCGCCGCGCCCGGCGGCCTGCTCGCGCTCGCGCAGAGTCCGCGCGAGTACGAGCGGCTGCGCACCGGAGCGGTCCCCGCCGCTACCGCCGTGGAGGAACTGCTGCGCAGGCACCCCCCGGTGCTCAGCTTCCGGCGCACCGCGACCCGCGACACCGAGCTGGCCGGGACGCGCATCGCGGCCGGGGACAAGGTCGTCGTCTTCCACGCGTCCGCCCACGACGACGAGCGCGTCTTCACCGCCCCGCACCGCCTCGACCTGTCGCGCTCGCCCAACCCGCACGTGGCGTTCGGCGACGGCCCGCACGTCTGCCTGGGCGCGCACTTCGCCCGGCTCCAACTGCGGGTGTTCTACGAGGAGGTGGCGCGCGCCCTGCCGGTCCTGCGGCTCGCGGCGCCCCCGCGGCGGCTCGTCTCGCACTTCATCAACGGGCTGAAGTCGGTACGCGTCGAGGCGCCCGGGTAGAGTGCAAGATCGCGAAATCCGGCGCGGGTGCCCGAGCGGAGAACCAGGTCCATGCACGACGAGTCCCACGACGCGTTTCACGACGAGTTCCATGAAGAGTTCCATGACGACGTCTTTCCCGACTTCCCCGCGCCACAGGACGGCAGCCCCTGGCAGGCGCCCGCCGACCTCGAACAGCACCTGTACGAGCTGTGCCAGGAGGACGACGCCTACGGCTATCTGCGGGCGATAGCCGTCGAGGGCCTGTACCGCCCGGTGTCGCTCCACAGCCCCGATGGCTCCGATAGCTCCGAACGCGACGCCACCGCGAGCGAGTTGCTCACCATCGACCTGCCGGACGGCAGAAAGGTGGCGCAGGTCTACACGGCGGGCGTGCTCCCGCGCCCGCACCCCGCCGTCGCCTACGAGTACGTCACCCTCGACTCGCTCGCCGCGGGCTGCCCCGACGACGTCGACCTGCTCGTCGTGAACGCGGCGACGCCGTGCCAGCAGTTCTATGCGACGACCGACGACGAGCGAGAGGTCTGGTCGGACCTGCACGCCTCGTACCACCGCCCCGGCAACCTCACCGACCGCATCGACACCCGCCGCACGGGGGCACCCGCGCCCGGCAGCCCGCTCCTGCACGGCCTGGCCTGCGGCGCGCACCTGTGCTTCGCCAACGGCGACGCCTGGAACACCGTCGACTGGCACGGCGCGGGCCACCACAACGAGATCGGCCGGCTCGCGGAGTGGTGGGGCGTGCACGACCGCGACGACTGGCTGTCCCTGCAGGAGCGGCTGCTCACTCGTGACGTCAGCCCCTGGTACTGGGACTTCGTCCTCGACGCCCGCGCGGGGCTGACACGGCGCGTCGGCCCCCGCGTGGACGCGGAGCAGTGGCGCGACGAGGTCGAGATGGCGCTCCGGCACCGCGTGGTGGAGACCTCGGGCGCCACCGCGCCGCACCGCCCGGGCGAGGACGCCGAACTGGACCATTTCGTGGCGCACCTGCGCGCCCTGGTCGGCAAGGTGATCCGCTACGAGGCCCGCTTCCGCGCCGACGGACTGCTGCCGCCCGACGGCGACGTCACCACGGTCGCGGCGTGGGACATCGGCCGCGCCTCGAAGATGGCCCGCTGGGGAGCGGGCGCCCGCTACGCCACCCGCGCGGAGATGTTCAAGGCCCTGGAACGCGCCTCCGAGGCCGCACGGTCCGCGTACACCTCCTGGGAGACGTTCTCGGCGGGCTACGTCCTGGGCCGCTGCCTCCACTTCGACGAGGAATCCTTCGGCCCCTGGTACACGGACGTACTCCGCGCCCACCGGGCCCTGACGACGGACCCGGACAGCCCTTGGCTGACGGTGGAGTTCCAGGGGGTCAGGTCTCCCGAGGAGAGGTGAAGCGATGACCTTGCGTTCCGATGTGGCCGAGTTGCTGGCGGGGGCCGGGATCCTCGACGTGGACATCGACGACGCCGTCGCGGACGAGCACGTCCGGTCGTCCGCGTACCAGCGCGTCGTCCTGGTGACCGCCTCCTCGCGGAGCCGCGACCGGGACCGCGCGGTCGTGGCCACGATCCTGCGCGACCCCCACGAGACGGGGTCCAAGACGGCGGTGGTCGCGCTCGTGGACAGGATCGCGATGAAGGCGACCGGTCCCGCCGGGTTCCGGCAGTGGTCGGCCGGACTGCTGCCGGAGATCGACCGGCTCAAGACGGCGGCGTTCCGCGCGTTCATCCGCCGCCGCATCCACGACTGGCTGTTCCGTCTGTCCATCGAGGACGGTCACGTGCCGACACCGGCCGAGTTGGCGGAGGTCACGGACTGGATGCAGCGCTCCCTCGCCGAGGGGTCCACGTCACCGGCGGTACTCGCCCTGCTCTCCGAGTCGGCCCACACCAGGAAGACCCGGAACATCGCCAGGAACCGAGCCCGAAGCCGCAAGCTGAGCACGCAGTGAGCCGGTGGCCGTTCCTGCGGGACAACACGTGCGGGGCGAAGGCGACGTAGGCCCGGCCTCCCTCCCCGCCGCCACATCACGATCGGATCTCACGCCTCTGCCACCCCTTGTCAGGCCCCTGTGTAATCGTTTCCAATCCTTCGTGTAATCGATTCCACAAGGAGGTGGACCGAGATGGCTCCGAGTTCGGCGAGCATCAAGGACGTCGCGGCCGAGGCCGGTGTGTCCGTTGCCACCGTGTCGCGGGTGCTGAACGAGCACCCCTCCGTGAGCCCCGCCTCCCGCGCCCGGGTGCTCGCCGCCGTCCAGGCGCTCGGCTACCGGCCCAACGCCGTCGCCCGGTCCCTGCGCACCGACCAGACCCGGACCCTCGGGCTCGTCATCAGCGACGTGCTCAACCCGTACTTCACCGAGCTGGCCCGCTCCGTCGAGGAGGCCGCCCGCGCGCTCGGCTACAGCGTGATCATCGGCAACGCCGACGAGCGGCCCGAGCTGCAGGACCACCACGTACGGACCCTGCTCGACCGGCGCATCGACGGCCTGCTCGTGTCCCCCACCGACGGCGGCTCGCCGCTCATGCTCGACGCCGTCCGCGCCGGCACCCCGATGGTCTTCGTGGACCGGTGGATCCCCGGCGTCGACGTCCCCGTGGTCCGCTCCGACGGGCGCGGGGCCGTCCGCGACCTCGTCGCCCACCTGCACGGACTCGGCCACCGCAAGCTCGCCATCATCGCGGGCCCGGCCGCCACCACCACCGGCAGCGAGCGCGTCGAGGCCTTCCGGGACGCGCTGCGCGAGCACGGCACCGCGCTGCCCGAGGCCTACATCGGACAGGGCGACTTCCAGGCCGACAGCGGACGGCGCGCCACGATGCGCTTCCTCGCCCTGCCCGAGCCGCCCGACGTCGTCTTCGCCGCCGACAACCTGATGGCGCTCGGCGCCCTCGACGCGATCCGCGCCCACGGCCTGCGCGTCCCGCACGACATCGGGCTCGCGGCCTTCGACGACATCCCGTGGTTCGTGCACACCGACCCGCCGGTCACCACCATCGCCCAGCCCACCGCCGACCTCGGCCGCGCCGCCGTCCAGGCACTGATCGACCTGATCGAGGGCAGGCGCCCGCAGTCCGTGACCCTGCCCGCCCGCCTCGTCGTCCGCCGTTCCTGCGGCGAGGGCGCCGGCGAGGACACTCCCGTACGAAGGAGCAACCCGTGAGCGACCACGACGAGTTGCCGCGCAGCCAGGACGAGCTGCTGCGCATCGAAGGCATCCGCAAGACGTTCCCCGGCGTCGTCGCGCTCGACTCCGTCGACTTCGAACTGCGCCGCGGCGAGGTGCACGTCCTGCTCGGCGAGAACGGCGCGGGCAAGAGCACCCTCATCAAGATGCTCTCCGGCGCCTACCGCCCCGACAGCGGACGAGTCCTCGCCGAGGGCCGCGAAGTGCGCATCCACGGCGCGCAGGACGCCGAGCGGCTCGGCATCGCCACCATCTACCAGGAGTTCAACCTCGTCCCCGACCTGACCGTCGCCGAGAACATCTTCCTGGGGCGCCAGCCGCGCCGCTTCGGTCTCGTCGACCGGAAGAAGATGGAGGCCGACGCCGAGGAGCTGCTCCAGCGGGTCGGCGTGCGGGTGTCGCCGCGCACCAAGGTCCGCGAACTGGGCATCGCCCGGCTGCAGATGGTCGAGATCGCCAAGGCGCTGAGCCTGGACGCGCGGGTGCTCATCATGGACGAGCCCACCGCCGTCCTCACCTCCGAGGAGGTCGACAAGCTCTTCCGGATCGTGCGCACGCTGCGCGAGGACGGCGTCGGCATCGTGTTCATCACCCACCACCTCGAAGAGATCGCCGCGCTCGGCGACCGCGTCACCGTCCTGCGCGACGGCCGCAGCGTCGCCCAGGTGCCCGCCTCGACGGACGAGGACGAGCTCGTCCGCCTGATGGTGGGGCGCAGCATCGAGCAGCAGTATCCGCGCGAACGCCCGGACACCGGGCCCCCGTTGCTCCGGGTCGAGGGACTCACCCGTGACGGCGCCTTCCACGACGTCGGCTTCGAGGTGCGGGCCGGCGAGGTCGTCGGTCTGGCGGGGCTCGTGGGCGCGGGCCGGACCGAGGTGGCGCGGGCCGTCTTCGGCGCCGATCCGTACGACGGGGGCACCGTCGACGTACACGGCGAGCGGCTGCCACGGCACGACGTGAACGCGGCGATGGCCGCGGGCGTCGGCCTGGTCCCCGAGGACCGCAAGGGGCAGGGGCTCGTCCTGGACGCGTCCGTGCAGGAGAACCTCGGCCTGGTGACGCTGCGTTCGGCGACGCGCGCCGGGCTCGTGGACCTGAAGGGGCAGCAGCGGGCGGCGGCCCGGATCGCCGAGCAGCTCGGGGTGCGCATGGCCGGGCTCGGCCAGCACGTCCGCACCCTCTCCGGCGGCAACCAGCAGAAGGTCGTCATCGGCAAATGGCTGCTTGCCGACACCAAGGTGCTCATCCTCGACGAGCCGACGCGCGGCATCGACGTGGGCGCGAAGGTCGAGATCTACCAGCTGATCAACGAGCTGACGGCCGCCGGGCACGCGGTCCTGATGATCTCCAGCGATCTGCCGGAGGTGCTCGGCATGAGCGACCGGGTCCTCGTCATGGCGCAGGGCCGGATCGCCGGCGAGCTCACGGCCGAGGAGGCCACCCAGGACGCGGTGATGGCGCTCGCCGTCAGCAGCACCCCGGTACAGGCAGCAACGGAAGCACCAGCAGCACCGAACGCGAAAGACACGACAGCGGAGGGCACCCGTGGCCACTGAAACCCTGAAGCGCGACGCGGGTGGCGCACCGACGCTCCGCCGCGTCCTGCTCGACAACGGCGCGCTCAGCGCACTGATCGTCCTGGTCGTGGCGATGTCGCTGCTCTCCGGCGACTTCCTCACCACGCAGAACCTGCTCAACGTCGGCGTGCAGGCCGCGGTGACCGCGATCCTGGCGTTCGGCGTCACCTTCGTGATCGTCTCGGCGGGCATCGACCTGTCGGTCGGCTCGGTGGCCGCCCTTTCGGCCACCGTCCTTGCCTGGACGGCGACTTCGCAGGGGCTGCCGGTGTGGCTCGCGGCCGTCCTCGCCGTCGCCACCGGCATGGCCTGCGGGTTCGTCAACGGCCTGCTCGTCTCGTACGGGAAGCTCCCGTCGTTCATCGCGACGCTCGCGATGCTGTCGGTGGCCCGCGGCCTCTCCCTGGTGATCTCGCAGGGCAGCCCGATCGCGTTTCCCGACTCGGTCTCCCACCTCGGTGACACCGTCGGCGGCTGGCTGCCCGTCCCGGTGATCGTGATGGTCGTGATGGGTCTGGTGACGGCGGTCGTCCTCGGGCGCACGTTCATCGGCCGCTCCATGTACGCGATCGGCGGCAACGAAGAGGCGGCGCGCCTGTCCGGGCTGCGCGTCAAGCGCCAGAAGATCGTGATCTACGCGCTCTCCGGCCTCTTCGCCGCCGTCGCGGGCATCGTGCTCGCCTCCCGCCTGGTCTCCGCGCAGCCGCAGGCCGCGCAGGGCTACGAGCTCGACGCCATCGCCGCGGTCGTCATCGGCGGCGCGAGCCTGGCGGGCGGGGTCGGCAAGGCCTCCGGCACGCTGATCGGCGCGCTGATCCTCGCGGTGCTGCGCAACGGCCTCAACCTCCTCTCCGTGTCGGCCTTCTGGCAGCAGGTCGTGATCGGTGTCGTCATCGCGCTCGCGGTCCTCCTTGACACGCTGCGGCGCAAGGCGGGCGCGACGCCCGGGGCCTCGTCGGGCGCCTCCGGGGGCGTGCGGGGCAAGGGGCCGCAAGCGGTGAAGTACGCGGTCGCCGCCGTGGTGGTGGCGGCGGTCGTCGGCGCGGTCTCCTTCTTCAACTCGGGCTCGTCCGGCACCTCGACGAAGGTCGGCATGTCGCTGTCCACGCTCAACAACCCCTTCTTCGTCCAGATGAAGGAGGGCGCGCAGGCCGAGGCCGAGAAGGCGGGCATCGATCTGACGGTCACCGACGCGCAGAACGACGCCTCGCAGCAGAGCAACCAGCTGCAGAACTTCACCGGCGAAGGCGTGAAGTCGATCATCGTGAACCCGGTGGACTCCGACGCGGCGGGACCCGCCGTGCGCGGCGCCAACAAGCAGGACATCCCGGTGATCGCGGCGGACCGCGGGGTGAACAAGGCGAAGACCGCGACGCTGGTCGCCTCCGACAACGTCGCGGGCGGCAGGCTGGCGGCGAAGACGCTGGCCGAGAAGCTCGGCGGCAAGGGCAAGGTCGTCGTCCTGCAGGGCACGCCGGGCACCTCCGCGAGCCGCGAGCGCGGGCAGGGCTTCGCCGAGGGCATCAAGGCGTACCCCGGGATCGACGTCGTCGCCCGGCAGCCCGCGGACTTCGACCGCACCAAGGGCCTGGACGTCATGACGAACCTGCTCCAGTCCCACAAGGGCGTGAACGGCGTCTTCGCCGAGAACGACGAGATGGCGCTCGGCGCGGTCAAGGCGCTCGGCGACAAGGCGGGCAGGTCCGTGCCGGTGGTCGGCTTCGACGGCACCCCCGACGGTCTCAAGGCGGTCGAGGCGGGCACGCTGTACGCGTCCGTGGCGCAGCAGCCGGCCGAGCTCGGGAAGATCGCGGTGCGCAACGCGGTGCGGGCCTCGCAGGGCAAGAAGGTCCAGGAGACGGTGAAGGTGCCGGTGAAGGTCGTCACGTCGAAGAACGTGAAGGACTTCTCATGAGCCCGACCGAGGGCGGCTCCGAGTACCGTCACCACTGCACCTCATCGCACGAAAGCAGGAACAAGCACACATGAACGACGACTACGAGCTCCTTGTCGTGGGTTCCGCCAACGCGGATCTGGTGATCGGCGTGGAGCGGCGCCCCGCGCCCGGCGAGACGGTCCTCGGCTCCGACCTGGCCGTCCACCCGGGCGGCAAGGGCGGCAACCAGGCGGTCGCCGCCGCCCGCCTCGGCGCCCGTGCCGCGCTGCTCGCCCGGGTCGGCGACGACGCCCACGGCACCCTCCTCCTGGACGCACAGCGCGCCGCGGGCGTGGACACCGTCGGCGTCCTTGTGGGCGGCGCGCCCACCGGCGTCGCGCTGATCACGGTCGACCCGTCGGGCGACAACAGCATCGTGGTCTCCCCCGGCGCCAACGCGCGCCTCACCCCCGAGGACATCCGCGCGGCGGGCAGCCTGCTCGCGTCGGCCCGGGTGGTCTCCAGCCAGCTGGAGATCCCCCTAGACACGGTCGCCGAGGTCGTCCGCGCGCTGCGCCCCGGCGCCCGCTTCGTCCTGAACCCCTCGCCGCCGGCCCCGCTGCCCGACGAGGTCCTGGCCGCCTGCGACCCGCTGGTGGTCAACGAGCACGAGGCCCGCGTCATCCTCGGCGACGACGCGGGCGACTCCCCAAAGGAGTGGGCGCGCGGGCTGCTCGCGCTCGGCCCCCGCTCGGTGGTGATCACGCTGGGCGCCGAGGGCGCGCTCACCGCGGACGACTCCGACGCCGTACGGGTGCCGAGCCCGAAGGTCGACGCGGTGGACACGACGGGCGCGGGCGACGCCTTCACCGCGGCGCTCGGCTGGCGTCTCGGCCTCGGCGAGGACCTGCCGACGGCGGCCGCGTACGCGGTGCGGGTGGGTGCGGCCGCGGTCACCCGCAAGGGGGCGCAGGACTCCTACCCGACGGCCTCCGAGCTCGCGGCGACCGCCCCGGAGGTTCCGTCGCCGTGAGGAAGTCGGGCATCCTGAACCGCCATCTCGCGGGTGCGCTCGCGGAGTTGGGGCACGGCCACACCGTGCTCGTCTGCGACGCGGGCATGCCGGTCCCGGCGGGGCCGCGCGTGGTGGACCTGGCGTTCCGCGCCGGGGTCCCCTCGTTCGCGGAGGTCCTCGACGGGCTCCTGGCCGAGCTGGTGGTGGAGGGCGGCACGGCGGCGGACGAGGTGCGGGCGGCGAATCCGGCGGCGGCGCGGCTGCTGCGGGAGAGCCTGCCCGCGCTCGACCTCGTCCCTCACGAAGAACTCAAGCGCCGCTCGGCCGACGCCCGCCTGGTGGTCAGGACCGGTGAGGCGCGGCCGTACGCGAATGTGCTGCTGAGGTGCGGAGTCTTCTTCTGACGCGGCACGGCCGCCGAAGAGCCGTCCGCTATCCGAACGCGCCTGACCGCATTGAGACCGGTTCCCCCTCTTGACTCGCGGTCGTCCCGCCCTCAACATCAGGCAACGCACAGCTCCAAAGGCGCCCCGCGGCACCCGCGTCGCAGGGCGCCTCGCACGTTCCGTCCCTCTCGCTGTTCGGAATACGGAGCCCCACATGAAACTCTCCAGACCCGCCCTGCCCCGCTCTCTCAGACGGGCCGGCGCCGGCGTGGCCGTGCTCGCCGCGGCCGGCCTCATCGCCACCGCCGCACCCACGGCCCTCGCCTCGCCCGCCGCCCCTTCGCCCACGCTGGCGGCGCCCGACATCCCGCTCGCCAACGTCAAGGCGCACCTCTCCCAGCTCCAGTCCATAGCCTCGGCCAACGGCGGCAACCGCGCCCACGGTCGCCCCGGCTACAAGGCCTCCCTCGACTACGTGAAGGGCAAGCTGGACGCGGCCGGATTCACCACCCGCATCCAGCAGTTCACGTCCAGCGGCGCCACCGGCTACAACCTGATAGCCGACTGGCCGGGCGGCGACGAGAGCAAGGTCCTGATGGCAGGATCGCACCTCGACAGCGTCTCGGCGGGCCCCGGCATCAACGACAACGGCTCGGGCTCGGCCGGCATCCTGGAGACCGCGCTCGCCGTCTCCCGCGCCCAGCTCAAACCGGCCAAGCACCTGCGGTTCGCCTGGTGGGGCGCCGAGGAGCTGGGCATGGTCGGCTCCCGGTACTACGTCAACAACCTGCCGTCCACGGACCGTTCGAAGATCAGCGGCTATCTGAACTTCGACATGATCGCCTCCCCGAACCCCGGTTACTTCGTCTACGACGACGACCCCACCATCGAGAAGACGTTCAAGGACTACTACGCGGGCCTGAACGTCCCCACTGAGATCGAGACCGAGGGCGACGGCCGCTCCGACCACGCGCCGTTCGACAGCGCGGGCATCCCGGTCGGCGGCCTGTTCTCCGGCGCCGAGCGCACCAAGTCCAGTGCGCAGGCACAGAAGTGGGGCGGCACGGCGGGCCAGGCCTTCGACCGCTGCTACCACGCGTCGTGCGACACCTCGTCGAACATCAACGACACCGCCCTCGACCGCAACAGCGACGCCATCGCCCACGCGATCTGGACCCTCGGCGCGGGCACCACGGTCCCGCCCGGCGACGTGTACGAGAACACCACGGACGTCGCCATCCCGGACAACGGCGCCGCGGTGACCTCGACGGTGAACGTGACCGGCCGCACCGGCAACGCCCCCGCCACCCTCAAGGTGGACGTCGACATCCGCCACACCTGGCGCGGCGACGTGGTCGTCGACCTGCTCGCGCCCGACGGCACGGCGTACCGCCTGAAGAACTCCAGCGGCAACGACTCGGCGGACGACGTGATCGCGACCTACCCGGTCGACGCGTCCAGCGAAACGGCCAACGGCGCCTGGAAGCTCCGCGTCCAGGACGTGGCGGCGCAGGACACGGGGTACATCAACAGCTGGAAGCTGACCTTCTGACGCACCGCGGCGCCGGGCGGCACGGAATGCCGCCCGGCGCCCCGGAGTGACTCAGTCCTCGTCCGCCGCCAGCCGCAGCGAAATGCTGTTGATGCAGTACCGCTGGTCCGTCGGGGTGGGGTAGCCCTCGCCCTCGAAGACGTGACCCAGGTGCGAGCCGCAGCGGGCGCAGCGGACCTCGGTGCGGACCATGCCGTGCGAGGCGTCCTCGACCAGTTCGACCGCGTCCGTGTCCTTCGGGTCGAAGAAGCTCGGCCAGCCGCAGTGCGACTCGAACTTCTCCGACGAGGTGAACAGCTCCGCGCCGCACGCGCGGCAGGAGTAGACGCCCTTGGTCTTGGTGTCCGTGTACTCACCGACGAAGGCCGGTTCCGTGCCGGCCTGGCGCAGCACCGCGTACTCCGAGGGGGTCAGCTCCGCGCGCCACTGCTCGTCCGGCTTCTCGACGTCGTACGACATGGGTGACATCCCCTTTACTTCTACTTCGAGTACTTCGAATGCTTCGGCTACTTCGACAGCTCGGCCAGGATCTGCGGGCCGAGGTCCGTGACGTCGCCCGCTCCCATGGTGAGAACGAGATCGCCGGGCTTCGCCATTCCCGCGACCGCCCGTACGGCCTCCGCCTTGTCGGACACGGCGGTCACCTCGGCGCCGGCCTCCCGTGCGGCATCGATGATCAGGGCGCTGGTGACGCCGGGGACCGGGTCCTCGCGGGCCGGGTAGATGTCGAGGACCACGGAGGAGTCGGCGAGGGCCAGGGCCTGGCCCATCTCGGTGCCCAGCTCCTGGGTGCGCGAGAAGAGGTGCGGCTGGAAGAGGACCAGGATGCGCGCGTCGCCCGCGGCGGAGCGCATCGCCTCCAGGTCGGCCGTCATCTCGGTGGGGTGGTGCGCGTAGGAGTCGATGACCTGGACGCCCGCGGCCTCGCCCTTGAGCTGGAGGCGGCGCTTGACGCCCGTGTACGACTTGAGCGCGGCGGCCAGGTTCCGGGACGGGATGCCGAGCGCGATGCCCGCCGCGAGCGCCGCGACGGCGTTGTTCGCGTAGTGGCGGCCGGGCACCGAGACCTGGAAGGTGAGGAACTTGCCGTCAAGGACGACCGTGACCTCGCTGGTGAGACCCCGTGCGGTGATCTTGTGGATGCGCAGGTCGGCGGTGTCGGACTCGCCGTACGTGACGACCTTGAGCTGCCCCAGGTCGCGCACGCGCTTCGTCAGCTCCACGGCGCCCGGCTGGTCCGCCGAGATGACCAGGGTGCCGCCCGGGACGACCTTGCCCGCGAAGATCTCGAAGGATTCGTAGATCTCCTCCATCGACGCGTAGTTGGCGTGGTGGTCGAGCTCCACGTTGAGGACGATGGCGACCTCGGGCGTGTACTTGTGGAAGCTGCGGTCGCTCTCGTCCGCCTCGGCGACGAAGATGTCGCCCTCGCCGTGCAGCGCGTTCGTGCCGGGCGCGTCCAGGTCGCCGCCGATCGCGTACGACGGGTCGAGGCCGAGGGCGGAGAGGGTGACGGCCAGCATCGAGGTCGTCGTGGTCTTGCCGTGCGTACCCGCGACGGCGATCGGGCGCAGGCCGTCCATCAGGGAGGCCAGGGCGTCCGAACGGTGCACGACGGGGATGCCGAGCTCAGTGGCGCGGGCCAGCTCGGGGTTGTCGGCGCGGATCGCCGAGGAGACGACGACGCAGGTCGCGTCGGTGGCCAGATGCGCGGCGTCGTGGCCGATGTGGACCGTGACACCGAGCGCGCGCAGCGCCTCGGCGGTGGCGGACTCCCGGGCGTCGCTGCCCGCGACCTTGGCGCCGCGCTGGGCCAGGATCTTCGCGATGCCCGACATTCCGGCGCCGCCGATGCCGATGAAGTGCGGTCGGTCCATGTCGGCCATGGACTGGGGCAGGCCGGGTGCCATGCGTGTGTCTCCCCTGGTGTTACGACTGGTGTGACGACTGGTGTTTACGACGACTGAGCAGGCCCCAGCCTATGGCCTCCCGCGGCGCACGACGTCCGAGGCGCCAGGCCCCGCACCCGGCCCGGCTCCCGGCCCCGCCCCCGGCCGCCCGCCTACGCCTCGTCCGCGAGGCTGTGCGAGAAGAGCTTGAGGACCGGCACGCCCACCTTGTGGCGCGCCCGCGAGGCCCAGTCCCGGTGGAAGAACTCCTCCACGTAGTGCGGGTCGGTCAGGACGATCACCTCGTCGGCTCCGGCCTCGTCGACCAGGGTCTTGAGGGCATCCAGTGGATGGTTCTCGATGAGCCGTCCCTGGGCCGCGCAGCCCGCCGCGCGCAGGGCCGTCAGCGAGACCTGCAGCGCCTGCTCGCCCGGTCCGGTGGCCTCGTGCCCCTCCGGGGTCTCGCCCTCGCGCGCCGCCTCGTCCAGTTCGCCGAGTGCGACGTCGTCGATGGCCCGCAGCAGGCGATCCGCCTGGTCGCCCCTCGGCTGGAGCAGCACGTGGAAGGCGACCGTCTCGTCTCCGTGCAAGGTGGTGACGAACTCAACGTCGGCGGACGTCAGGGCCTTCTCGATCATCAATACGCTAGTGAACACGCCAGGCGCCCTTCTCATCCGTGGGCCCCGCGTCCTGAGGCCCTTGCGGAAACCATCCTGCCCCGTGGCCGCACGGGGTCTGCGAGATCTAGTGTGCCCGGCCGAAGCCAAACGGAACGGCTGATTCCGCTGATTGTCAGGTACGACGGTACCGAGTGAAGAGGAACCCGGCCTCCTCCAGTACGGACGTCAGTACGAATCGCTCCGGCACCGCCAGCGCGGACCCGCCCGCGATCCGCTGCGCGTCCCCCGCTGTGAGCATCGGCGACACCGTCAGACAGAGCTCGTCCAGCGCCCCCGCGGCCACGAACTGGCCGAGCAGCCGGGGACCGCCCTCCGTGAGCAGCCGGGTGAGGCCCCGCTCGGCCAGGGCGGGCGCCACCCGCTCCGGCTCCACGGTCGCGCCCTCCCCGGCGAGCACCACGACGGCGCCCGCCTTCTCCGCCGCGGCGATCCGGTCGGCGGGCGCGGCGGCCCCGGTGACCAGGAGCGTGGGCGTCAGGGGCGCGGTGAAGAGCGGAAGCGAGAAGTCCAGGTCGAGGCCCGCACTGACGACCGCGACGGCGGGCGCCGGTGCCTGTCCGGCCGCCGCCCTGCGCCCTTCGAAGGCGGCGCGCGCCTTCGCCGGGCGGTAGCCCTCCTTGCGGACGGTCTCGGCGCCCACGACCACGACGTCGGCGAGGGCCCGCAGGGCGCCGAAGATCCGCATGTCGGTGTCGCCGGAGATCGGGTGGGAGCGGCCGTCGTGGTGGGCCGCGCCGTCGAGGGTGGACACCATGTTGGCGCGCAGCCAGGTCGCCTCCCCCTCGGGATAGGCGTAGGCCTCCGCCAGCTCGTCGAGTCCCCACTCGCGGTCGGCCGTCTCATCCGTCCGGGGTCGCGTCCGGTCAGGTGTCCGGTCCTCGGCCCGGGGGTGCGTCCGGTCGGCTGTCTGGTCGGTCACAGGGAACAGGCGTCGCATATCCGCAGTCTTGCACGCCCCTTAAGCTGGGGAACCGTGTCGTCCTCCACCGCCGCCCACGGGCACCGTCCGATAGCCGATGTGGCTCCGCTGGCCCTCTGCGCCCGCGAGCCGCATGTCCCCGCCGACCGCCTGGTCGCCGAGATGGTGCCGCCGCCGCGCTTCGACTCGGTGCGCTTCGATACGTACATTCCGGACCCCGGTCAGCCCAGCCAGACCGAGGCCGTCCGGGTCCTGAGCGGCTTCGCGGCGGGGCTCGGCGGGGCGCACGCCTCCGGGTCCGGCAAGAAGCGGTGGTTCCAGAAGAAGGCCGCCGCCCCCTCGGGTCCGCGCGGCATCTACCTCGACGGCGGGTACGGCGTCGGCAAGACCCACCTCCTCGCCTCCCTCTGGCACGCCGCGCCCGCGGCGCCCGAGCAGAAGGCGTTCGGCACCTTCGTCGAGCTCACGAACCTGGTCGGCGCGCTCGGCTTCCAGCAGACCGTGCGCACTCTCAGTGATCACCGGCTGCTCTGCATCGACGAGTTCGAACTCGACGATCCGGGTGACACGGTGCTCGTGTCGTCCCTGCTCAGCAAGGTCGTCGAGCAGGGCGTCGCCCTCGCCGCGACCTCGAACACGCTGCCGGGCAAGCTCGGTGAGGGCCGGTTCGCGGCCACCGACTTCCTGCGCGAGATCCAGGGCCTGTCCGCCCACTTCAAGGCGCTGCGCATCGACGGTGAGGACTACCGCCACCGCGGCCTGCCGGAGGCTCCCGCGCCGTACTCGGAGGAGCAGGTCACCAAGGCGGCGTACGCGACCGACGGTGCCTCGCTCGACGACTTCCCGCACCTGCTCGCGCACCTCTCCAAGGTCCACCCCAGCCGGTACGGCGCGCTGACCGACGACCTCACCGCCGTCTGCCTCACCGATGTGACGCCCGTGCCGGACCAGTCGACCGCGCTGCGTCTTGTGGTGCTCGCCGACCGGCTGTACGACCGAGAGGTACCGGTACTCGCCTCCGGTGTGCCCTTCGACCGGCTCTTCAGTGAGGACATGCTGAACGGCGGATACCGGAAGAAGTACTTCCGCGCCATCTCCCGGCTCACGGCGCTCGCCCGGGACGCCAAGGGGCTCGTGGACACGTAGTCCCCGTAACGAGGGAGCACCACGCAGGACGCGCAAACGGAAGCTACGCGCGTGGTTCCCGTGCACCAAGGCGCGTGGTACACACATCCGGTCACATTCCTGTCCGCCAGCAGGAGGTTGCCCATCATGTCTGCCACTCGACGTCAGGTTCTCGCCCGCTCCGGTGCGCTGGGCGCGGGAATCGCCTTCACCGGCGCTCTGTCAGAACTCTTCGCGGGCACCGCCGCCGCGCACGGGAAGGCCGGATACGGTCCCCTCGTCCCCGACCCCGATGGCCTGCTCGACCTCCCCAAGGGGTTCCGCTACAAGGTCCTCTCGCGCGAGGGCGACGACCTCCGCTCCGGCGAGGGCAAGGTCCCCAGCAACCACGACGGCATGGCCGCCTTCCGGGGGCGGAACGGCGGCGTCCACCTCGTGCGCAACCACGAGAACCGCGTCACCGGCAAGATCGGCGTGCCGACCGTCGAAGGACTCACATACGACCCGATGGGCAAGGGCGGCTGTACGGCGCTCTCGCTCGACCGGAGAAACAACGTCCTGGGCGAGCGCGTCGCGATCGCCGGGACGGCCGTGAACTGCGCGGGCGGACCCACCCCCTGGGGCACCTGGCTGACCTGCGAGGAGACCGAGGACAAGGCCGGTACGAACGGCTACACCAAGGACCACGGCTTCATCTTCGAGGTCGACCCGGTGGACCCGCACCGCACCGGTGCCGTGCCCCTCACCGCGATGGGCCGCTTCCAGCACGAGGCGGTCGCGGTCGACCCCCGGCACGGCGTCGTCTACGAGACCGAGGACGCGTTCGACAAGCCCTTCGGCCTGTTCTACCGCTTCCTGCCCAAGAAGCCCGAGGGCGGCCGCGGCTCCCTGCGCGCGGGCGGCAGGCTGCAGGCGATGCGGGTGCCGGGCGTGCCGGACCTGTCGTCGATTAAGGAGACGGGCGCGGCCTTCGAGAACATCGAGTGGGTCGACGTCCCCGACCCGCTCGCCACCCGGACCGCCATCCGCTTCCAGGACTTCGGCAAGAAGGGCATCACGCACGCGCAGAAGCTGGAGGGCTGCTACTGGGGCGGCTCGTCCGTCTACTTCGTCTCGTCCTTCGCCCACCGCGCCGCGGGTTCCGCGGGTGACCACTTCGGCCAGATCTGGCGGTACGACCCGGCCCGGCGCCGCCTCACCCTGGTGATCGTCTTCGGCCCCGACACCGACATCCAGCTGCCCGGCGAGTCCCCGGACAACATCTGCCTCGCCCCCACCGGCGGCCTGATGGTGTGCGAGGACGGCGGCGGCGTCCAGCACGTGTACGGCCTCACCCGCGGCGGTGAGGTCTATCCGATGGCCCGCGGCCGGCAGAACATCGGCACCCCGCAGGAGCCCGAGTGGGGCGAGTTCGCGGGCGTCACGTTCTCGCCGGACCACGCCACGATGTACGTGAACTGCTACACGCCCGGCACCACGTTCGCGGTGACGGGCCCCTGGCACAAGTAGCGCCCCACGGGCCATGTCCGCGGAGTGTCCCGGCAGGAAGGGGCGGTGAACATCGACTCGCCCTCCTGCCGGGCACATCAGCACGTGCTGGCGGCTACCGGTGCCACTCCGTCCACGCGCCGGTCGCCGGGTTGCGGTCCCGGTACCAGGGCAGTCCGTCCGTTCCCGTCGTCGCCACGGTCACCGCCGAACCGTCCGCATCGACCACCTCGACGCCACCGGTGGCCTGGCCGCCGAAGTCCTGCCAGCCGGACCACGCCCCGGTGCCCGTGGTGTAGTTGGTGTACACCTTGCGGTCCGCGCCGACGACCCAGACCTGCCAGCCGCCGTTGTCGAACTGGTGCCATTCCTCGCCGTACTCGCAGGAGAAGCGCCCGCCCAGCTCGTCGGACGTGCACAGCTGGTCGTCGGGGATCGGCGCCAACGGGGCCCGCGGCAGCGCGGCCGCCCGCGCCTTGCGTTCCTCGTAGGCCCGGACGGCGTCGCGATGCGCGGCAGGGGATGCGGGGACGTTGTCGATGGCGACCCGGTAGGCGTCACCGGTCGCCAGGACATGGTTGGAGTAGTAGAAACGCTGCAGGGCGTTTCCGGCGTCGCGGTTGGATTTCTTGTCGATGTAGCGGATCGAGAACTTCCACGGATCGTTCGGGTACTGCTCCGTCGACTTCGCGCCTTGCCAGGTGGAGGCGAACGGGTACTCGTCGCACTCCTCCCCAGGGTTCTTCTTCAGGTATTTGCAGGTCTTGCGTCCGACCACGTAGCGGTTGCCGCGGTACTGCGAGCGGGCGTTCTTGCCGTCGTCCCCGGTGAGCTTCTTGCCCGCGTACAGACGCGTGAGGGGTTTCGTGCTCGAAGGGGCCCAGTATGCGGATCCGGGCATGTTGAACGGCTTGTTCCACCCGTATGGGTTCGCCTTGCCGTTGGCTCCGGCGTTGGGATCCTGGAGGTAGGGGAACGTCTGGTACGGAGTCTTCTGCGCGCTGACGATGTGTTTGGCCCAAGTGGGGTTGTCCGCGTATTGGGACGCGAATACCAGGGATTCGTCCCGCAGGATGCAGCCGCCCTTGGCGGCAAGGTACTCGGCGTCGTCGCACCGCACGACCAGGTGACCGAACGCCTCCTCCGTCGGATTGTCGCTGGTGAAGAGAGCACCGACACCGAAGTAGGCGACCTTGTCGTCCACATAGAATGATTTAGCTTCGGGGAATGCCTGTTTCACGTCTGGGTCATCGGGGTTCGTGCGTGCCGAACCGCTGGTGTCCCAGATGGCTTCCTTGGTTTCGTCGATGGGATACCAGGCCACCGGTTTGTGCCGTCCCACAAGAACGGGTCCCTTGTCGCACTTGGCGTCGGCGATACCGACGCACTGAAGGCTGATGGTGAACTCTGCGCTCTCGAGCTTGGGAAACAAGTCGACGTTTCCCTCCGGCGTCTTGTTCCACTTGTCGAGCGCGAACTGCTGCCTGATGACTCGGTTGTTGCGATCCATCCAGAACGTCATCGTGGACCGGCCGGAGATCCACGCCTTCTTGGCAGGGGCGGCAGGATCACTGATGCTGAACTGGACCTTACTCACCCGGCAGGCGTTGAACCGGTCCTTGAACGCGACGACATAGCCACCGTGCTTGTCCGCCTCCTCGCGGCACGAGGCGATGTCCCACCGGCCCTCAGGGGGCGCCGCCGGTTCCTGCACCACGGGGGCAGGCACTTCGCGCACCGAGATGCGCGGCTTCAAAGGCTTCTCATCGGCTTGGGCAGGCACGGCGGCGAGTAACGATGCGGCCACCCCCAGGCCCGAGAGTGCGGAGAGCGTGCGCATCCTGCGGGAAGTCAGCGGCATTCCCGTTCACCTCGCACACTTGACGAAGGTGGTCTCGTCGTACCAGAGAACCTGCCGGTCGCTGCCGAGACTCATCGTCCAGTTCCCGCCGGCTTCCGGGCGAGTGAAGGTGATGTACTTGTTCTCGATCCCGTCGTAGCGGACCGTGGTGGCGTTGACGGCGGTCAGATGCTCGGTGGCGGCCTTCTTCCACGTGTTCTTGCCGATGAGCCCGTCCGCGTCCAGCCCGTGGTCGGCTTGCCACTTCTTGGACGCCGCCGTGGTCTTGGGCCCGAATTCACAGTCGATCTCCGCTGCGGGGAGATAGCCCTCGGACCACAGGATCTGCTGCCACAGCGCCGTCACGTTTCCCTTGGCGTGGTGACTGGCGGACACGATCTCCTCGTTCCACCAGTCGTCCAGGAGCGATCCCTCGCCGGAGAAGGCCGCCCCGCGAGCGAACGCCGGCGAGGCGGTCATCACCACAACTGCCGCGCCGGCGCCGAGAATGCCGAGCACATGTCTACCGCGCACGATTCCTCCCGATTCTGATTGCCATGCGCACGACATGCGCATGGCGGCAGGCGAAACTACCGGTCCCGGGCCCACTGCTAAAAGGCGAAGTTCAGACATCCGAGGCCCCCCCGAAGGGGAAAAGCCATGGGATACGACGAGTTCGCGGAGCACGGCGGGCCGGGCAGCCCACCACAAGCCATCAGAAGCGACCTAGCCCGCCGTCACCGGGTAGTGGTCCGAAAGGTTCGTGTACGTGTACTTCTTACCCCAGCTGGAGACCGTCCAGGGCGCGCTCTGCTCCTTGATCACGTTGTTCTGCCAGGTGGCGGGGCGCGCGTGGCCCTTGCGGTGGAGGATGAAGTCGAGGTCCTCGCGGGGGTCGTCCGGGTAGCGCTCGGCGGCGATCGAGTTGTCCTTCGTGTCGAACGAGTACGGGTGGCCGGTGCGGGCGTCGGCCGGGGCGAAGCCGCCGTCGGCGAGCATCGAGGCGTACTCGGAACTGTGCGAGTCGACGTTGAAGTCGCCCGCCACGATGACCTGTTCGCCCGCCGGAATGTTCTTCGCGGCCAGGAAGGCGTCCATCTCCCTGAACTGCCGGGCGCGGGTGGCCGCGGCCTCGCCGTCGCCGCAGCCGGGATCGGTGGACTGGGTGTGCGTGCCGACGACGTGCGTCCTGGCGCCGTTCACGTCCAACACCGCATAGACGAAACCCTTGTTGGAGTACGAGTCGGAGCCGCACGCGTCCTTGTAGACGTACTGCTCCTTGCGCACGATCGGCCACTTGCTCAGAACCGTCACGCCGCCGTCCTCCGGCGTCGCCGAGGAGTACGCGCCGCCGGTGGCGTCCCAGCCGTCCTTGCCGCGGCCCATGACGGGGGTCTGGTGCGGATAGCGGGCCGCCGCGTCCGCCTTCAGCGCGTCGGACGCGGAGTTGTCGAACGCCTCCTGGAGCACGACGACGTCCTGGCCCTGGAAGAACCCGGCGGCGGGTATCGCCTTGGCGCGGTGATCCTGGCCCCAGTTCGGGTAGAGCGTCTTGCTGAACAGGAAGGTGTTGTACGTGAGCACCTTGAGCGAGGGCGGCGCGGCGGACGCGTCGGCGGCCGTCGCGGAGGGGGCGACGGCGGCGAGCGTAGCGGCGGCGAGTGCGGCGGTGACGGCCGCCGCGTGGGTCCTGCGCAGCGCTGAGTGCGGCACTGAGACTCCTGGAGGTGGGGGTGGTGCACAGCTGGTCACGGCCGTGCGGAAGCGCCCTTGGCCGGGCGCTCGGCCATCCAACCAGCCGCGATTACTTCTGGGGGTGCTTCACGTGAACTTCTGCCCCCGCCGCACCAGCCGCACCTTGTCGACGCCGAGCAGCCCCGCGAGCGGCACCTTCGCGGAGGTCTGGCGCGGATCGACGCCCACGCCCTCGGCGCGCAGGATGTCGAGCAGCATCCCGGCCAGCGGCATCACCATGTGCCGGCCCCAGCAGCGTTCGGAGGCGTGGCCGAAGGGGAGGTAGCCGGGGTGATTGTCGGGGTCGAGGGCGGCCCAGCGCTCGGGGCGGAACGCGTCGGGGTCGTCCCAGAGTTCCGGGTCGCGGTGGCTGAGCAGCGGCAGCAGCAGGATGTCGTCGCCCTTGCCGATGCGGTCGTCGAGGGCGGGGTACTCGGGGGACGCGTTCCGCAGGATGTTCCAGGACGGCGGCAGCAGCCGCATGGACTCGTACAGGATGTGCTCGTTCGGCGTGTCCCCGTCGAACGGCGCCCCCAGCCAGTACGCGTTGGCGACGAGCGTGGAGACGGTGAAGCAGACCGGGGCGGCGGCCCGCCGGTACAGGCCCATGGCGTAGCGGCGGTCGCTGTAGGTCGTGGCGTTCGCCGTCAGGCCCGCGATGCTGGTGACGGGCGCGCCCGGGCGGAGCCTGCCGGGCAGGGCGGCGCCGGTGGCGATGACCGTCCAGGTGAGTTTGGGCGTCAGCTCCAGGGTGCGGTCCATGAGGATGCGCAGCCGGTACGGGTCGGCGCCGAGGATCAGGTCGCGCAGGTACACATGGCCGACGTGCGGCCAGGCTCCGGAGAGGTCGACGGTGCCCGGCAGCGGCTTCTTCAGGGCCGCCCGCACGTCCCGGCCGATGGCCTGCATGACGGTGGACGCCTCGGTGTGCGGGATGGAACGCCCGTGCAGCGGTTTGAAGGTGGGGCGTTCGCGCTCGGTGGCGGGTCGCGCGGCCAGGATCTGGTCGGTCAGGGCGGGGCCCGCGACGCCGACCGTGTCGTCGTCGAGGCGGAACACGTCCTGGCCGAGGTGGTCGCGCAGCAGGGCGTGGAGTCGCGGCGTGAAGACGGTGGTCCGCGCGAGCCGGGCGGTACCGGATATGGACATCGGTGGTCTCCAGGTGCGGGAGGCCCGCCCCCGGTGGCCGGTTCAGGGCACACCGGGCGCGGGCCTCGACGGCGCATTACGTCCCTAAGGGACCTAAGGGATGCGCATCCGCGCGGATGCGCGCGGTGACCGGCTCGCCGGCCTAGTACCAGTGGTACCAGGCGTAGGCCTTGAGGCTCTTCTCGCCGGTGATCTTCTTCTTGAGGGAGCGGACAACCTTCATGTGCATACCTCCGGTCGTTTCCGTCGTCCGTGCCGGACACGGACCTGCGAAGGCTCTCCGGATCCGATCAACAGCCGATAAACGGCCAGGTGATGGGCTATGACGGGCATATCCGATGCGCGGTGACGGGTGGGGCGTACGGGGCGCGTGAGCGAGACGTCAGCGCGACGCGTGCGGTACGGGCCGTCAGGGAAGAGGGGTGTCGCCGGTCGCCCGTTCCGCCCGGGGGCGAGGGCTCTACAGGCCCTACACCAGGTACAGACCGGCGAAGTCGTTCCACCCCTCCGGGACCCAGGCGCCGGACGTGCGCGAGGGGTCGTAGTCCAGGAGGCGGGCCCACCGCATCAGTTCGTGCCAGGTGGCGTCGGCCTCCCGCGCCCAGTCCGGGCCCGCGTTCTCCACCAGGTCCACCGACTCGGCCACGCGCAGTTCGATCGCCGCGAGTTGCTCGCGGGCGCCCTCCGGCAGCAGCTCGCCGCGCGCCTCCATCATCGAGCGCAGTTGCTCGCAGCACGCCCCCAGGTGAGCACGCATGGCCCGGACGTTCGCCCCGGTGGGGCGGGGCGGGGCGGTCTGCTCAAGGAACATCCCGGACGCGAGCGTGTGCCAGTAGTGCGCTTCGCGGAACAGCGGCGTGCGCTGTTCGTCGGACATCGCGCCGAACGCGGGCGGCGGCTCCTCCCCGTTCCGCAGCGCGTCGGCGCGGGCCCGGTCGGCCCAGGTCTTCGCCAACTGCCGTACGTCGTCGCGCTGTACCGGCCGCATCGTGGTTCCTCCGTCACTTCTGGGGCTGATCCGAGGCCGCACTTCTGGGGCTGATCCGAGGCCGCCTCGACGCACCCCGTGGCCGCATGGTCCGTGCACAGACCATATTCCGTGCGTCATACCGTGGGGGCCGCCCCCGGACGAGCGGGTCGCGTCGAGCAGACGCGCAGATGAGAGGACCAACCATGAAGCTGCACACCCACGAGTGGGGGACCGGCGACCGCGTCGCCCTCCTGGTCCACGGGATCATGTCGGACCACCGCACGTGGCGGCGCGTGGGGCCCGCACTCGCGGGCAAGGGATACCGCGTGATCGGCGTGGACCTGCGGGGGCACGGCGCGAGCGGGCGCGGTGCGTACGGTGCGGAGATCTTCGCGGACGACCTCGTCGAGACCCTGCCGTCCGGCGCCGAGCTCGCGATCGGGCACTCGCTCGGCGCTCTCGCGCTGGCCCTCGCGGCGGAGCGGCTCGCCCCCGCGCGGGCCGTCTACTCCGACCCGGCGTGGGCGCTCGGCGCCGAGGGCGCGGTCGACCCCGCGATGTTCGTGGAGTTCCGGCGGATTCCGCGCCATCTGATAGCGAAGTTCAACCCTCGCTGGGAGGAGGCCGACGTGGACGTCGAGGTCGCCACGCTGGCCGCCTGGGACCCGGACACCGCGCTGTCGATCTCCGGCGCGGGCGCCGTCGACCACATCCCGGCGGCGCCGGTCGTCCCTTCGCTGGTGCAGGTGGCGGACCCCAGCATCGTCGTCGACGACACGCTCAAGGCGGAGCTGGCGCGGCGCGGCTTCGAGGTGCGTACGGTCCGGGGCGCGGGACACACCATCCACCGCGACGACTTCGACGCGTTCATGGGCTCCCTGGACGGCTGGCTGTGAGGTGAGCGCCGGGGCCCCGGACGGGTGGCGGTGGGCGGGGCGACACGACCGGTTGTCCTATTTGCCGTATTAATGCCTATATCTTGACCGGGTGATCACTCTCGTACGGAGATGCGCCGCGCTCTGCGCCCTCGGCACCCTGACCGCCCTCGCCGGATGCGCCGGCGCCCCCGGCACGCCCGGTCACGCGGGCCGCCCCGACCGGACCGCGGCGGCCACCGCCGCCCCCTCACCGTCCGCACCGCCCACCCTCGCGCCGGGCCCCGCCGGACTGACCCCGGTGTTCACGAACGGCTCCCGCAAGCACGGCCGCACCGTCGCCCTCACCTTCGACGCCGACATGACCGCGGACCAGGGGCGGCGCGCGGCGGCCGGGGAACGGTTCGACAATCCGGCGCTGGTCGCCACGTTGCGGCGGCTGAAAGTGCCCGCCACGTTCTTCATGACGGGCCGGTGGGCCGAGGAGTACGCGGGCCAGGCCAAGGACATCGGCCGCGACCCCCTCTTCGAGGTCGCCAACCACTCGTACAGCCACCACGCCTTCACCGGCAGCTGTTACGGCCTGCCGACCGTGCCCGCCGCCCGCATGCGCGCCGACATGGAGCGCGCCTTCGCCGCCTTCCGCACGGCGGGCGTCGCACACCCGGTGCCGTACTTCCGCTTCCCCGGCGGCTGTTACGACCGGCAGGCCCTGCGTGCCCTCGCGCCCGGCGGCGTCACCGCCGTGCAGTGGGACGTGGTCAGCGGCGACGCCTTCGCGACCGACTCCGGCGCGGTGGCCCGGCAGGTGCTCGACGGGGTGCGCCCCGGCTCGGTCGTGGTCATGCACTGCACGCGCAGCGCGGCGCCCGCCACCGAGCGCGCCCTGCGCACGATCGTCCCGGAGCTGCGCGAGCGCGGGTACCGGTTCGTGCGGGTGTCGGAGCAGATCCGGTCGTCGGGGGCGGCGGGGACGGCGGGAGCACGGGGCTGACCGGCATGGCGGATGACGAGGACCACCGCGCGGCAGCGGCGGGCGAGCCCTTCGCCGAGTGTGTGCGGTGCCGCGCGACACCGCGTGTGTGCGGTGCCGCGCGCCCACCGGGTATCCGGAGTCCCACGAGGGTGTCACGCTCTGTGCGGTCTGTACGTGGCAGGAGGCGGAGCGCTCGGCGTGTCCGGGGCGAGGCGGGGCGTACCCGTACGCACCGCTCGCCCCCCGGTCAGCTCCGCCGTGAACTGAGCGTGCACGCCCCCCACATGGCCGCCGCCGCGACGGCCACCGCCCCCGCGAGCGCGCCCAACGGCACCGGCACCGCGCCCTCCCGCGACCCTGTGGTCAGGTCGGTGAGGACCGACTTCGCCGGGGACCCCGTGGTGACCAGCAGGAACAGCGCACCGAGCAGTAGCGCGGGGACGGCCCGTCCCGCCGAGCGCAGCAGCGGCCAGTTGGCGAGCGCGCCGAGCGCCGTGCCGAGCAGCGCGCTGACGAGCATCGCAAGGAGACCGGCCGCCCCCGCGGGCAACCGCGGCACCGGCACCCGCGCATTCGTGCTCGACGCGTCGCTGATGGCGGTCACGACGAGGACCGCCGCCCCGCCGAGCGCGGCCGCCGCGAACAAGGCGGCGAGCAGCGAGGCGAGGTGGGCCCGCCCCGGCCCGGCGGCCGCCGCGGTACAACCGCGGGCCGCGGGCGGCTCGTTGGTCACACAGATCCGTACCAGCCAGGCGGTCACGGGCAGCAGCCCGCCCGCGGCGTACGCGAGCGAGTCCAGGACGGGCTGCCCGCCCTGCACGCCGATGCCGAGGAAGACGGCGTACAGGATCACGGGCGGGAGCCACCGCTGGGACCGCACCAGCAGCGCGGTCTGGTAGCGCAGCAGGGCACGCATCACAGCTCCTCCCCGTCCGTCGTTTCCGACGGCTCCACAGCGTCCACCTTCGCCGCTTCCGCCGCCCTCACCACTTTCGCCACGTGCCACGGCGGTCGTGCCGTCAGCAGTTCCCGCAGGATCCGGTCCGAGTGGGGTTCGGGGACCGTGAGGCGCGTGAGACCGGCGGGCGCGTCCGGGCCCACCGTCACGGCCGACACCCCCACGGCCGACACCGCCACGGCCGCCGCCGTCACCGCGGCCGGGAGTCCGGCGCCCGGCGGGCCCTGGGTTTCGATGAGCACCACCGGCCCCTGCCACGGCGGCGAAGTCGCCTGCTCCGCACGGCGGTTCAGCGCCGACCCCGCCAGTACGTACGTCTCGTCCGCCACCCCCTGGAGGCGGCGCGGATCGTGGTCGACGAAGACCACGGAGCCGCCCGCCGCCGTGCGCTCACTCACCGCGCGGTCGAGTTCGGCGCGGGCGAGGGCGTCCAGGCCCGTCCATGCCTCGTCGAGGACCAGCAGTCCGGGGTCGGCAAGCAGCGCCTGCGCCACGGCGACCTTCTGGCTGCTGCCCTTGGAGAGCTCCGCCAGCGGCGTCCGCGCGTACTCGTCGGCGCCGAAGCGCTCCAGCCACTCCGTCGCGCGGCGGCGGGCCACGCCGCGCGCGAGGCCGTGGACGCTGCCCAGGTGGGTGAGGTAGCCGACCGCGGTGAAGGGCAGCGCGGCCGGGAACCGCTCGGGGACGAACGCCGTGCGCGCACGTCCGGACACCCGCCCTTCGGAGGGCGCGTCGATACCGGCGAGGAGCCTCAACAGGGTTGACTTCCCCGTGCCGTTGCCACCCTCAACGCGTACCAGGGCGCCCTCCGGTATGCCGAGATCGACTCCGCGCAGCACCCATGCGCCGCCCATGCCGTAACGACGGCCCACCCCGTCGAGCCGTACGGCGAGATCACGTTCCATGCGGGCCATCCTCGCGTACGGGCCCCGCCCGGCCGGGCGGGGCCCAAAGGGGCGGGAGGGGGCTGGCAGACTGGCGGGCGTGAGCAGCGACGAGACGACCACCACCCCCGCCATGCCGCCCGCGGAGGGCAGCCCGTTCAACCATGAGATCGCTTCGCGCGACGAGGCCCCGCAGTATGTCCTGCCGCTGGTCGCGCGGATCGAGCGCGGCGCTCCCCCGGCCCGCACGGACGCGCTGGAGACCGCGGCCCGCGCCGTCCTGGTGATGCTGAGCGACGAGCGCTCCCTCGGCGACGGCGAGTGGGCGCAGGCGATGCGCGACTGGCAGGACGCCCGCATCCGCAAGGTGGTGCGGCGGGCCAGGGGCGCCGAGTGGCGCAAGGCCGGGGCGCTGCCCGGCATCACGGTCACCGGCGAGTCGGCGGAGGTCCGCGTCTACCCGCCCGTACCCCTGGACGGCTGGCCCAGGGAGCTGGCCAGGCTCCAGGTCTCCGGCACCGAACTCGACGATCCGGAGCCGCCGCCGGGCGCCGACCCGACGCACCCCGTGCTCTGGCTCAACCCCCACATCGAGATGACGGCGGGCAAGTCGATGGCCCAGGCGGGCCACGGCGCCCAGCTGGCCTGGTGGGAGCTGTCGGACGAGGAGCGCGCGGCCTGGCGCGACGCCGGTTTCCCGTTCGCCGTCCGCACCGCCGACGCGGAGCACTGGCGCGAGGTGACCGCGGGCGGCAACCCGGTGGTCCGCGACGCGGGTTTCACGGAGATCGCGCCCGGCAGCACCGTCGCGGTCGAAGGGGTGGACCGCGTGGCGAAGCTCCCGCGCGAAGACCGTCCGTAGAGCCCGCTGATCAGGTGCTGATGGTGGTGACGGCCTCCAGTCCGTACGTACGGGCGTAGCCGTTCTCGGTGCCGACCAGGAGGTCGACGACGTCGAAGTAGCGGTCCCAGAAGGGGGTTTCGCGCAGGGCGTCGACGAGGAGCTGGTAGGCGTTGTGGTCGTCGGCTTCCCAGACCCAGACGTCGGTGACGCGGGTGGAGTAGAACTCCGTGTCGTAGAAGCGTGAGCGGACGCCGGTGGTCTTGGCCTTGACCGCGGGGATGACCTCGGTCACGAAGGCGTCCACGCGTTCCTGCGGGGTCATGGCGAGCCACTCGGGTGTGGTCTTGACGAGCATGAACGCGGTGACGGGCGGGGCGGATTCCTGGGTGGACATGATGCGTGCCTCCAAAGCGGCGAGCGGAGCGGCGGACGGTGGTGGTGTGGTCAGGCGTGGACGGCGGGCTTGAGCGTCCGGGCGCACCACTGCTCGAAGGTGGTGCGGGCGGCGGCCTCCGGAGTGCGGGCGACTCCCGCGTCGAGGCCCTCGTCCTTGGCCCGCTTCATGTCGCAGATGCCCTGCGCGAACGCGCCGTCCAGGCCGTAGCCGACGAGGGTGGTGTACAGCTCGTCGAGCGGCTGGCGTTCGAAGCGGACGGGGCGGCCGAGCTGCTCGGTCATGATGCGGGCGAGGTCGTTCGGCGACAGGTCCTGCGGCCCGTGGAGCGGGACGCTGCCGGTGCCGGTCCACGAGCGCTCAAGAAGGAGGTCGGCGGCGACGGCGGCGATGTCCGCGACGGCGACGAAGGGGGCCGGGCGGTCGGGGTCGGCGGCGTCGGTGAAGAGGCCCCGCTCACGGAGGGAGTCGGTCTCTTCGAGCAGGTTCTCGAAGAACGACGGGTTGGCCAGCGCCCGGTAGGCGACGCCGGTGCCCGCGATGAAGTCGTCCAGGGCGAGGGAGGCGGTGACCAGTCCCGCGCGGTCCGCGACGGGAGTGCCGCGGCCGAGCGCGGAGACGCCGACGACGTGGCTGACGCCGTGGGCGGTGAGCGCCTTCGCGGCGGGCCGGCTGAAGCCGGTGTAAGCCTCCTCCGGCGTCTGCGAGGAGTCCGGCGGGACGAGCCAGAACACGGCGTCCGCACCGTCGAAGGCCCGGTCGACGACCTCGGCGTCGCCGTGCGAGCCGGTGATCACCTCGACCCGCTCGCGGACCGCGTCGGGAAGCCGGGCGGGATCGCGCACCACCACGCGCAGCTCTTCGCCGCGGGTGGGGGCGGACTCCAGGAGCAGGGGCAGCAGTTGGCGGCCGATGTTCCCGGTGGGAGCAGTAATGACGATCATGAAAACCTCGTGGGTCGTGGCGGTTGGGTACGACCCTCATCCTGCGGAGAGGCCCATCGTTGCCACAATGGGAACTTCGGCACGGGATTATTGCTTGAGGTGGAATTACCGCGTTGAGCAGCGGTTTTAGAGCGTCAGCCTGGACCGGTGCGATGCCGGACGCGGGGGTGGGCCGGGCGGGTCAGCCGTCGTCCCACAGCCGCTCGCCCACAACAGCTCGCCCGCAGCCGCTCGAACGATCGCCGCTCATAGGCGACGAGCTCGGCGAACGAGGCGTGGCGCTCCCCCGCGTCCATGCCGCCCCACATCTCGCGCGGTTGAACGCCCCGCCCGTATCTTCCGTACTCCTCAGTACCACCGGCGACACGGGAGCACCACGGGAGGCACCTTGCGGCGCGTCAACGGCACGGCTCTGATCATCGCGGCACTCGTCGCCACACTGGGCGCGATCGCGTTCCCCGTGTGGTCCTACGCCGACCGCTCCGGGACCGGCCAGGCCAATCTGGCCGCCGGGACCGTCGCCACCCGGTGGGGGCCGCTCTCCGCGGCCGACCGGGACCTGCTCGTGAAGGTGCGGCTCGCGGGGCTGTGGGAGATACCCGCGGGCCAGCAGGCCGTCGAACGCGCGCCGACCGAGGCCGTCAAGGAGGCCGGGGACCATCTCATCGTCGGCCACACCGACCTCGACAAGCGGGTCCGCGCGGCCGCCGCGCAGCTCGGCGTGGAACTGCCCAACCAGCCCACCGAGCAGCAGCGGGGCTGGCTGGACGAGTTGACCGCGGCGAGCGGCGAGACGTACCAGCGCAAGTTCGCGAACCTGCTGCGCGCGTCGCACGGCAAGGTGTTCGCCGTGATCGCGCAGGTCCGCGACAGCACCCGCAACTCGCTCGTCCGCCAGCTCGCGACGGACTCCAACCAGACCGTCCTGGACCACATCACGATGCTGGAGTCCACCGGTTTCGTCGACTTCGACGGGATCGCGAACGGCGCCGCGTCGACCGCGACCGCCAGCCCCACCGGGCCTCCGCCACCGTCCGGGGCCACTCCCCCGCAGCCGGAGCCCGCCGGGCCGAGCGGCGACGTGTCGACCACGTCCCGGCCCTCGCCCGCGCCGCCCGGCGAGGTGAACACCGGCCGGCCGGAACCTCAAATGTAGCTCTGAACGTCTCCACCCGAGGGTTCGCCGCCGCCCGCCGGGGTCATGGTCCTGGCAACGAGGGGCCGGGGGGCCTGGGGGACGAAGGGGGAGCGACATGCGGAGTCCGAAGCTGCGACTGGGGACCGGAATCGGCTGGCGGCCCGAGATCGCGGACGCCGTGGAGGCGATGCCCGGCATCGACTGGGTCGAGGCCGTCGCGGAGAACCTCTGCCCGGGCCATCTGCCCGACTCCCTGCTGCGGCTGCGCGAGCGCGGCGTGACCGTCGTGCCGCACGGCGTCTCGCTGGGTCTCGGCGGCGCGGACCGCCCCGACGAGGGGCGGCTCACCGCGCTCGCCGAGCGGGCGCACGCCCTCGGCTCGCCGCTGGTCACCGAGCACATCGCGTTCGTACGCGCGGGCGGCGCCCGCACCGCCACGCAGCCCCTGGAGGCCGGGCACCTGCTTCCGGTGCCGCGCACCCGTGACGCGCTCGACGTGCTCTGCGAGAACGTCCGCATCGCGCAGGACGCGCTCCCCGTACCGCTCGCCGTGGAGAACATCGCGGCGCTGATCGCCTGGCCCGGCGAGGAGATGACGGAGGGACAGTTCCTGTACGAGCTTGTTGAGCGCACGGGCGTACGGCTGCTCATCGACGTCGCCAACCTGCACACCAACCACGTCAACCGCGGCGAGGACCCCTCGAAGGCCCTGGCCGAACTGCCCGTCGAGGCCATCGCCTACGTCCATGTGGCGGGCGGCTTCGAGCGCGACGGCGTGTGGCACGACAGCCACGCGCATCCGGTGCCCGAGCCCGTTCTCGCGATCCTCGCCGACCTCGCGGCCCGCATCTGCCCGCCCGGTGTCCTCCTGGAGCGGGACGAGAACTTCCCCGAACCGGCTGAACTGGAACGGGAGCTGGACGCGATACGGGCCACCGTGAAGACCTCCGGCGAGCTGCCCGCGCCGGTCGTCGAGGACCTCCCGCGCGAGGCGCCGCCCGCCTCCCCCGCCGCCCGCCAGCGCACCGCGCTCGCCCAGACCGCGCTGCTCTCCGCGCTCGTCGCGGGCACCCCGGCGCCCGAGGGCTTCGACCACACGCGGCTGAAAGTGCAGAGCCAGGCCCTAGCCGCCAAGCGGGCCGACGTCGTCGCGAAGGTCGCGCCCGAGCTTCCCGGGATCCTGGGCGCGGCGTACCGCGCCGAGTTCCTCGCGTACGCCAGGACCCGCCCGATGACCGGCGGCTACCGCCAGGACGCGCTGCACTTCGCCGAGCACCTGCTGCTCGCCGGGCGGCCCGGGGACGCGGCCGCCCGGCGGCGGTTGAGCGACTGGTGGCTTGAGCGCTCGGGCCCGGCGCCGCTGTCGCGGCGGCCCGGCACCAGGCTGCTGCACGCCACCCGCCGGGTCCTGATGGGGCGGTGACGTCATGAGCATCGTGGTCGTCGGCTACACGCTCGTCGTCTCGCTCGCCGCCATGGAGCTGATCCGGGGCGTGACGGCGGCCCGCCGCACCCGGCCCCCGCACCGGGCGAGGCCACCGCGCGACGCCGAGCACGGCGTGTTCGTCCGCGGCACCCTGGAGGCCGCGTTCCTCTCCGGCGGGCCCGCCCGCGCCGCCGACGCGCTGATCGCGGGGCTGCACGAGGACGGCCGCCTCGTCCTCGCCGGGCCCGGCGTCGTCGGCGTCACCGCGCGGACGGCCGGGAACGCCGGCGAGCAGGCAGTCATCGACGCCCACACCGCGGCGCCCCACGGTGCGCTGCACTGGCTGCGGGCGGCCGTGATGCGGAGCGCGCCGGTGCAGGAGACGGGCGAGGAGCTCGCGCGGCGCGGGCTCGTGGTGCGGCCGGGGCGTCAGCGGAAGTGGCGGCGACGGGCCGGGGCGCAGGCCTTCCTGACCCTCTTCGGGCTCGTGGTGGCCGCCGCGCTGGTCCTGCTGCAACACGGCGCCGCGCACGTGGAGGCCGGCCTGGAGCCGGGCAGCTCCGGCGCGCCGCTCGACGACCTCCTGGCCCTGCTGCCCGCCGCCGTCCTCGGCGTGGCGAGCGGCATGATCTGCCTCTCGGTCACGTCGAAACAGAGCACCGTCGCCGGACGGTACGCGCTGCGCGAGTACGTCGCCGCCGCGCGGCACCTCACGGGTGCGGCCCACCTGGTGGCGACCCGCGGTCTCGCGGCGGCCCACCCGGACCTGCGGGGCCACCTGACCGCCGCCGCCCGGGCACAGGGCCGGCCGGTGACCGCCACGAGCTCGCACCACGCCCCGTACCGGGATCCGTCGCCGGGGAGCTCGCCCTCGGGCGGCGGGACGCCTGTCTGGTGCGGCTCGGGCGGCGGGAGCGACGGGGGCGGGTCCTCGTGCGGCGGGGGCGGGTCGTCATGCGGGGGCGGGTCCTCGTGCGACGGCGGCTCGTCCTGCGGGGGCGGGTCCTCGTGCGGAGGCGGTTCCTCCTGTGGTGGCGGGTCAAGTTGAGCAGGGCGGCATCCTCGCCCCGAGGGCGCACGCCGAGCCCGCCGCACGAGGCCCCGCATAAGGCAGTTGACGTACTCCCGGCCGTATCGGACCGCGCCCCTCCCGACGCGCACTAACGTGCGGTGGCGCAACAGGAGGCGTCATGCGATCCCGAACCATCAACGGCACCGGCCTCATCGTCGCGGGGCTCGTCGCGACCCTGACCGCGCTGATCTTCCCTCTCTGGTCCTACGAGGACCGCTCGGGCACCGGGCTCGACCGGCTCAACTCCGAGGCCGTCTCGACCGACTTCGGGCCGCTGTCCGCCCTGGACCGGGACTTCATCACCCGGGTGCGCCTCGCGGGCCTGTGGGAGCTGCCCGCCGGGCAGCAGGCCGAGGAGCGCGGCACCACCAAGGCCGTGCGCACCGCGGGCGAACACCTCGTGGCGGGCCACACGTTCCTGGACGCGCGCGTCCGCGAGGTCGCGACCCGGCTCAGCCTCGAACTGCCCAGCCAGCCGAGCGGCCAACAGCGGGCGTGGCTCGCGGAGTTGAGCGGCGCACGGGGCGAGGCGTACCAGCAGAAGTTCGCGAACATCCTGCGCCGCGCCCACGGCACGGTCTTCGCGCTGGTCGCGGAGGTGCGCGCGAACACCCGCAACGCGCTGGTGCGCGCCCTGGCCGACGACGCCAACAGCACCGTCCTCGACCACATCAAGGTCCTCGAGGGCACCGGCCTCGTCGACTTCGACGGCCTCGCCCGGGACGCGGCGACCTCCGGCCCCGCGGGCCCGGTAACCCGCTCGCCGGCGCCACCGGGCCCGACGGACGCCCCCGGCTCGGCCACGCCGGTCAGCCCGTCGCCCACGTTCCCCCTGCCCCCGGCGGTCTCCCGCCCGAAGCCGGAGAGGGAGCAGTGAGACCCGGGGCCACAAACGGAACGTTACCTACCCGTCACCCGGTGTCCGCATGGTGAATAAGCCGTGGCGCAATGCGGCGACGTCGATTAGAACACCGCCATGTTCTGGGTCCCTCTGTTCCTCCTCGCCTGGGCCGCAGCCGGCCTGTCCTGCGGCCGGCTCTGCCTCGCCGCGAGCCGCGCCGCCGCCCAGGAGAAGGCCGCGGGCCGCGGGCACGAACTCACCCTCTACGAAGCGGCCTTCCTCTCCGGCGGCCCCGCCCGCGTCGCCGACGTGACACTCGTCGCGATGGCCAGGGCCCGGCGGCTGCTGATCGCGCACACCGGCTGGGCGACCGTCGTCGACCCGGTGGGCCGCGACGACATGGAGCGCTCGGTGCTCGGCGCGATCGGGCCCGCGGGGCAGTCGCGGATAGGGCGGATACGGCAGGGCGCGGCCGCCGCCGACCCGGTGCGGGCCCTCGCGGACCGGCTCGTCACGGCCGGCCTCGCCGTCCCGGAGGAGGCCGGTTCGGGCGTCGCGGCCGCGGTGCGCCAGGTGCGGGCCGCGACGGTGGCGGTCCTCGCCCTCGGCGCCGTCGCCGTGCTGATGCCGCCCCAGGAGCGCCCGGGTGCCGGACAGGTGCCCGTCGCGCTCTGGTTCGCGCTGCCGCTCCTGGTGTGCACGGCCTGTCTGCTCATCGCCCGCCTTGAGGTCCATCCGTACACGCGGTGGGCGTCCCCCGCGGGCCAGCGCCTCCTCGGCGCCCTGCCCGCACGCGGCGACGGACTGACCGCCGTGGCGGTGCGCGGGGTCCGGGCCACCGGCGACCCGGAGCTGCGGGCGGCCTTCTCGCACCGGCCGCACCGGGGAGTGGCGCAACGGGGTCAATGAGCCGACACCGGCGGGGCGGTGCTTTACTTCGTCGCTTACCACACGAATCATCCCTTTTGTTCGAGTACTGGCCGTTATTTCGAGTACTTCCGGACGCACATCCGAACAAAAGGGGTAGACAAGCGCGATGAGAGCAGCAGCCGCCCGCTACGGAACCGCCGGATCCCTGGTCCTGACCGCCCTCGTCGCCGCCCCCGCGGGAAGCGCGAGCGGCGCCCCGCCCTCCCCCGAGACGCACGGCACCGCCGTCGCGGCCCAGCACGCCGAGGCCGCCGGGATCCACTGGGGCGCCTGCGCCAAGGCCGAGGGCCTGCCACCGTCCATCCGGTGCGGCACCGTCTCCGTGCCCCTCGACTACGCCCACCCGCGGGGCAAGCAGATCAAACTGACCGTCAGCCGCACCAGGTCCACCAAGAAGGCCGGCGGCAAGGCGGTCGCCCGGCAGGGCTCGCTGGTCTTCAACCCCGGCGGCCCCGGCGCCTCTGGCACGTACTTCCCACTGGTGGGCGCCCTGCCCGAGTGGAAGCGCATCGCGGCGGCGTACGACCTGGTCGGCTACGCCCCGCGCGGGGTCGGCCGCTCCGCGCCGCTGTCCTGCCAGGACCCGAAGGGTTACCTCAAGGCGCCCACGCAGGCGCCGGTCCACCCCGACGACGCGTACAAGCAAAAGCGCATCGCGCGGGCGAAGGCGTACGCGCGCGGGTGCGCGTCCCGCAACCCCGGGCTGCGCCACTACTCGACGCTGAACAACGCGCGCGACCTGGACGTGGTGCGGGCGGCGCTCGGCGAGAAGAAGCTGACGTTCCTGGGCGCCTCGTACGGCACGTACTTCGGGGCCGTCTACGCGACGCTCTTCCCCTCGCACGTGCGGCGCATGGTCTTCGACTCGGCGGTCAACCCCGACCCCGCGCAGATCTGGTACGGCAACAACCTCGAACAGTCCTTCGCGTTCGAGCGGCGGTGGGCGGACTTCCGCGCGTGGGTGGCCAAGCACGACAAGACGTACCACCTGGGGAAGACGCCCGAGCAGGTCCTGCGCAGCTACGACAAGGTGAGCGCGGAGCTGGCCCGCAAGCCCGCGGGCGGCAGCGTCGGCCCCGGGCAGCTGCAGTCCGCCTACCTCCAGGCCGGGTACTACGACGACTACTGGCCGATGCGTGCCGCGGCGCTCTCCGCGTACCTGAAGGGCAACCCGAAGCCGTTGATCGAGCAGGCCGCGCCCGAGCCGAGGGGGGCCGCGGAGGCGGAGAACTCCAACGCCGTCTACACGGCCGTGGAGTGCAACGACGCGGCGTGGCCCACCGACTTCGCCACCTGGGACCGCGACAACACACGCCTCGCGCGCGTGGCGCCCTTCGAGACCTGGGACAACGCCTGGATGAACCTGCCGTGCGCCTACTGGTCCGCGCCCCGGCAGCATCCCGTCGATGTCGGCACGCCCGAGGGCGCGCTGCCCCCGACGCTGATCCTGGCCGCCGAGCGGGACGCCGCGACGCCGTACGCGGGAGCGCAGGAGCTCAACCGCAGGCTGGCCGGTTCGGTCCTGGTGACCGAGCGGGAGGCGGGCACGCACGGCATCGGCGGCGGCCCCAACCGGTGCGTCAACGAGCACCTGGACGCGTACCTCCTGGAGGGCAGGCTCCCCGCGCGGCGCGCGGCGTGTGCACCCCGCGCGGAGCCCCGGCCGACGTCCGGCGTGCGGACGGCGGGACTGCCGAGGGAGCGCTGAACACACGCACCAGAGGCCGGGCCCGTCGGGGTCCGGCCTCTCGTCGTTGTCCGCGCCTACCGGCTAGGCGAGGCCCGCCACCAGCTCGGACACGGACTTGCGGCGGCCGGTGTAGAACGGCACCTCTTCGCGTACGTGCATACGGGCCTCGGAGGCGCGCAGGTGTCGCATGAGGTCGACGATGCGGTACAGCTCGTCGGCCTCGAAGGCGAGGAGCCACTCGTAGTCGCCGAGGGAGAACGAGGCGACCGTGTTGGCGCGCACGTCGGGGTAGCCGCGGGCCATCATGCCGTGGTCCTTGAGCATGCGGCGGCGGTCCTCGTCGGGCAGCAGGTACCAGTCGTAGGAGCGCACGAAGGGGTAGACGCTGACGTAATTGCGCGGCGTCTCGTCGGCGAGGAACGCCGGGATGTGCGACTTGTTGAACTCGGCGGGGCGGTGCAGCGCCATGTTCGACCAGACGGGCTCCAGGGCGCGGCCGAGCTTCGTGCGGCGGAAGAGGTTGTAGGCCTCCTGCAGCTCGTCGGAGGTCTCGGCGTGCCACCAGATCATGACGTCGGCGTCGGCGCGCAGGCCGGAGACGTCGTACGTGCCGCGGACGGTGATGTCCTTGGCGGCAAGCTGGTCGAACAGGTCCTGGACCTCGTCGGCGTAGCCCGCGCGGACCGTGCCGTCATCGGGGAGCACGTCTCGCAGCTTGAAGACGGACCACAGCGTGTAGCGGATGACCTCGTTGAGGTCCTTGGCCTTCTTGCCCGCGTTCGGGCTCTTGGCGGGGGCGTCGTCACTCATGGCCCTATTCTCCTCCGCCGCCGTGCAGGCTCTGCACCGGGTTCCTGGTGAGCTCCTGCACACCGGAGAGGTCCCCGGCCAGCTGGTCGACGGCGGCGTTGGCGCTCGCGACGCAGGCGGGGATGCCCACTCCGTCGTACGCCGCTCCGCACACGACGAGGCCGGGCAGCTTGCTCACGTGCTCGCGGACGCGGGCCACGCGCGCGTGGTGGCCGACGGGGTACTGCGGCAGGCCGTCGTGCCAGCGCGTGACGCGGGTGGCGACGGGGGCGGCGGTCAGGCCGGTGGCCGCGCGCAGGTCGTGCCGGGAGAGCTCGACGAGCTCGGCGTCCTCGCGCTTGAGGATCTCCGTCTCGCCGTACCGCCCCACCGACGTACGCAGAACCAGCAGGTCGGGGTCCTCCTCGGCGATCCAGCCCCACTTGCGCGAGGCGAAGGTGGACGCCTTGATGGTGTGCCCGTCGACGGGCGGCACGAGAAAACCGCTGCCTTCGGGGAGGTCGGTCTCGCTGCGGCGGTAGGCGAGGGTCATCAGGGCCATGGAGGCGTACTCGACGCCCGCGAGCTCGGCCGCGGCGGCGGGCGCCTCGACGCCGAGCAGCGCCGCGGCGGCATAGGCGGGCACGGCGACGACCACGGCGTCGGCTTCGATGATCTGCTCCCCCGTGGCGACCTGCCAGCCCTCGGGGGTGCGCCGCAGCTCGGTGACCGGCGTCCCGGTACGGATCTCACCGCCCCGCGCGCGTACCGATTCCGCGACGGCGAGCGGCAGTTGTCCGATGCCGCCCTCGATGCCCATGAAGACGGGCCCGGTCTGCTGGTTCTTGGCGGCGCGGGCCTGGATGGCGCGGACGCCCTCGGTGAGGGAGTCGTGCGTGCGGGCCGCCTCGAAGAGCTGCGGGACGGCCGAGCGCATCGAGATGCGGTACGCGTCCCCCGCGTAGACCCCGCCGAGCAGCGGCTCCACGAGGCGGTCGACGACCTCGCGGCCCAGGCGCGCTGCGACGTACTCGCCGACCGCGACGTCGTCGCCGACCTCGGTGGGCGGCAGGTCACGGTCCTGCTCGATGCGGTGCAGGCCCTCGTCGGAGAGCACTCCGGAGAGGGCGGACGCGTCGCCGGGCACGCCCATGACGTGGCCCTTGGGCATGGGGCGAAGGGCCCCGCGGGTCCAGATCGCGGCCGTCGCGGTGGCGGGCGGCTGCAGCCGGTCGGCGAGGCCCACCTCGCGGGCGAGGGCGACGGCCTCGGGGCGGCGGGCGAGCATCGACTCGGCGCCGAGATCGACGCGGACGCCTTCGATCTCACCCGGGAGCAGCTTGCCGCCGAGCCGGTCGGAGGCCTCCAGGACGGTCACGCGGGCCCCGGTGGTGATCAGTCGGTGGGCGGCGGCCAGTCCGGCGATCCCGCCACCGATGACAACGACATGGCCCGTACGTGTGTCCGTTTCGCGCATGCCCCCACTCTACGAGCCGTGCTCCTCGAACCGCGCGAGTCCCGACCGTGACCCCATCGGGACCGGACGGCAACCACCGTTGTGCCCCTCTCCTGCGTCGAAGGAGCGTCAGTCACCACTTCCTTGGGGGTACGCCGATGCGCTCGACCGACAGGTCCCCGTACCGCCCGTCACAGCTCCGCCGCTCACGGCACCGCACCGCCCGGGCCCTCTCGGGCGTTCTGCTGGCGGCCGCGCTCGCGCTCACGGGGTGCAGCGCGGGCGACGACGCGGGCGGTGACGGCGACAGCCACGACGCGGGTGTCTCCGCCGAGCAGGACCACAAGGGCGCCGGCGGCGGCCTCGCCGACACGTCCGGCGCCGACAAGTCCCGCGCCGCCGATTCCGCGGGCAAGAAGAAGCCACCCGTGCCCGCCGGCACGCACATCGTCCGCACCGCGCACCTCACCGTCCGCGTCAAGGACGTGCCCGCGGCCCTTGACCGGGCCCGCACGGCCGCCGAGGACTCCGGCGGCATCGTGGGGGACGAGAACACCTCCCGCGACGACGAGGGCCGCGAGCGCTCCCGGGTCGTGCTGCGCGTCCCGCAGGACACGTACGAGGACGTCCTCGACGCGCTCGAGGGCACCGGCAAGCTCCTCGACCGCGACGCCAAGGCCCAGGACGTCACCGACCAGGTCGTCGACGTGGAGAGCCGCGTGAAGTCGCAGCGGGCGAGCGTGGCCCGGGTGCGGGAGCTGATGGACAGGGCGACCAAGCTGAGCGATGTGGTCGCCCTGGAAGGGGAGTTGAGCACCCGCCAGGCGGATCTGGAGGCGCTGCTCGCCCAGCGGGCGTCCCTGAAGGACCGCACCAGCATGGCGACGATCACGCTCTCGCTCACCGAGAGCCCCGTGGCGGCCGAGGCGAAGGACGACGATCCGTCGTTCGTGGACGCGCTCGCGGGCGGCTGGGACGCGTTCGTCACGGCGCTGCGCTGGATCGCGGTCGTCCTCGCCGCGGTGCTGCCGTTCGCGGCGGTGGCGGCGCTGCTCCTTCTCCTGTGGCTGCGGGGTGTCCGGCCCCGGCTGCGGCGCCGTCCCACCACCGGCGGTGGGACGCCCGAACGGACGGCGGCCGAGGGGCCGTCGCCCGGGACCCCCGCGCCGTAGCGTGTCCGTATGAGCAGCACACGAGAACGACTGGTGATCATCGGGGGCGACGCGGCCGGCATGTCGGCCGCGTCGCAGGCGCGCAGGCTCAAGGGCCCCGACGAGTTGGAGATCGTGGCGTTCGAGCGGACCCACTTCACCTCGTACTCCGCCTGCGGCATCCCCTACTGGGTGGGCGGCGACGTCGGGGACCGGGACCAGTTGATCGCGCGGACGCCCGAGCAGCACCGCGAGCGGGAGATCGATCTGCGCACGCGCACGGAGGTGGTCAGGATCGACCTCGCGGGGCGGCGTGTCCTGGCCCGCGCTCTCGACGCGGACGAGGAGTACTGGACGTCGTACGACAAGCTCGTCGTCGCGACCGGCGCGCGGCCCGTCCGCCCGCGGCTGCCCGGCATCGACGCCCCCGGCGTGCACGGCGTGCAGACGCTCGACGACGGCCAGGCCCTGCTCGACACCCTGGCGCGGACGCCGGGCCGCAGGGCCGTGGTGATCGGCGCGGGGTACATCGGCGTCGAGATGGCCGAGGCGCTGATCAAGCGCGGCTACGAGGTCACGGTCGTCAACCGCGGCAAGGAGCCCATGTCGACGCTCGACCCGGACATGGGCTGCCTCGTGCACGACGCGATGACCGGCATGGGCATCGCCATGGTCAACGGCACCGAGGTCACCAAGATCCTCACGGGTGCGGACGGCCGGGTCAGGGCGGTGGCCACGGAGGACGCCGAGTACCCGGCGGACGTGGTGGTGCTCGGCATCGGCGTACGTCCCGAGACGACGCTCGCCCGGGAGGCGGGGCTGCCGCTGGGTGAGCACGGCGGACTGCTGACCGACCTCGCGATGCGGGTGCGCGGACCCGAGGCGGGCGGGGTCGTCTGGGCGGGCGGTGACTGCGTGGAGGTCCTCGACCTGGTGTCGGGGCGCGAACGGCACATCGCGCTCGGCACGCACGCCAACAAGCACGGGCAGGTCATCGGATCGAACGTGGGCGGGGGTTACGCGACGTTCCCGGGCGTCGTCGGCACGGCCGTCAGCAAGGTCTGCGACCTGGAGATCGCCCGCACCGGCCTGCGCGAGAAGGACGCGCGGGCCGCCGGGCTCCAGTTCGTGACGGTGACCATCGAGTCGACGAGCAGGGCTGGTTACTACCCCGGGGCGGCCCTCATGACGGTGAAGATGCTCGCCGAGCGGCGCACGGGACGCCTCCTCGGTGTCCAGATCGTCGGCCGCGAGGGGGCGGGCAAGCGCGTCGACGTGGCGGCGGTCGCGCTCACGGCGCAGCTGACGGTGGAGCAGATGACGGCGCTCGACCTCGGGTACGCGCCGCCGTTCTCGCCGGTGTGGGACCCGATCCTGGTGGCAGCCCGCAAGGCGGTGGCGGCGGTACGGGCGGACCGGGACTGAGAGCCTGTCTTCGAACCCTCTGAGCCGCACCGAGAAGGGTCCCCGCCCACCCGGGCAGGGACCCTTTTCGGACATCTTTCGGACGGACTCCGTTCAGCCGGCCGTACGCGTGTGGACGTACTCCACGAGGCGGGTCAGCGCCTCGGGGTCCGTGGTCGGCAGGACGCCGTGCCCGAGGTTGAAGATGTGCCCCTCCAGGTCCTTCGCCGCCGCGAGCACTTCGTCGGCCTTGGTCTCGACGGCCTCGCGCGTGGAGAAGAGGACGGCCGGGTCGAGGTTGCCCTGCAGCGCCTTGCCGGGCCCGACGCGGCGCGCGGCCTCGTCCATCGGCACCCGCCAGTCGGCGCCCACGACGTCGGCACCGGCCTCGCCCATCAGCCCGAGCAGCTCGCCCGTGCCGACACCGAAGTGGATGCGGGGCACGCCGTACGAGGCGACCGCGTCGAAGACCTTGGCCGACGCGGGCATCACCGAGCGGCGGTAGTCGGCGGGCGACAGGGCGCCCACCCACGAGTCGAAGAGCTGCACGGCGCTCGCGCCCGCCTCGATCTGCACCTTCAGGAAGGCGCCGGTGATCTCCGCGAGCCGGTCCAGCAGGTCGGCCCAGAGCTGCGGGTCGCCGTACATCAGGGCCTTGGTGTGCTCGTGGTTGCGGCTCGGACCGCCCTCCACGAGGTAGCTCGCGAGGGTGAAGGGCGCCCCCGCGAACCCGATGAGCGGCGTCGAACCGAGCTCGGCGGTGAGCATCCCGATCGCCTCGGTGACGTAGTGGACGTCGTCCGGCGTGAGGTCCCGCAGCTGCGCGAGGTCGGCGCGGGTGCGGATCGGCTTCTCGACGACGGGCCCGACGCCGGGCTTGATGTCGAGGTCGATGCCGATCGCCTTGAGCGGGACGACGATGTCGCTGAAGTAGATCGCGGCGTCCACGTTGTGGCGGCGGACCGGCTGCAGCGTGATCTCGGTGACGAGGTCGGGCCGCATGCAGGACTCCAGCATGGCGGTGCCCTCACGGACCTTGCGGTACTCGGGCAGTGAGCGCCCCGCCTGCCGCATGAACCAGACCGGCGTGTGCGGCACGGCCTCGCGCCTGCACGCCTTCATGAAGGGGGAGTCGTACGTCGCTGCGTTCTGCCGGCCCTCGGGGCCTCGGCTGTCATTGGCACTCACGCGGAAAGTCTCGCACGTTGACCGAGAACCCCCTCACGGGTGTCTCTCCCTGCGCGAAGCCGCCGTTCCCCTTAACCTTCCCCGCATGGCTGCGGCTCAGGGACAACGGTCGGACGACGCTGGCGAGATGGAGAGTTCGGAGGGGAAGGTGGCGGATTCGGCTCCGTTGCCCTTCCGCGCGGCGGTCGAGGCGCTGCGGGGGGCACGGCTGCGGCCGGAGATCGAGATCGACCCGACGCGGGCACCGCAGCGGCTCGCGCCGTACGCGTACGCGTTGGAGGCGGCGGTCGTCGACGGCGAGGAGGACCTCGCGGACGGGCGGCTCGTACTGCTCCACGATCCGTCCGGACACGATGCCTGGCAGGGCACCTTCCGGCTGGTCACGCTCGTCCGGGCGGAACTGGAACCGGAGATGGCGGCGGATCCGCTGCTGCCGGAGGTGTGCTGGTCGTGGCTGACCGGTGCGCTGCAGGCGCGCGGGCTCTGCGCGGGCGAGGCGAGCGGCACGGTGACCCGTGCGGGATCGCACTACTTCGGCGGCCTCTCGGAGCGCCCGCCCGCCTCACAGATCGAGATCCGGGCCTCGTGGACGCCCCGGGAGGAGACCCGCGGCGGGGTGCCGGACACGGGGGCACACCTTGCCGCGTGGTGCGATCTGCTCTGCCAGGTCGCGGGGCTGCCGCCGGCGGGGCCCGGGGACGGTTCCGTGGTCTCCCTCCCCCAGCGCCGGGGCCCGCTTTCTCCTTGAGGGGTACGGGGGTACGGGGGGCACGGCGGGCAGCGGGTGGTGGCCGGCGCCGGAGCGCGACCCGTGGTCGGTTCTCGCCCGGTCACGGTGCATCGCGACCGGTGATGGCGGGTTCTCGATCATTCCCGGCCGGTCGACGCGGCCACTGAGCGGTCGGCCATTGAGCGGGCGGCCGGGTGGCCGCGTGGGGAGCGGGTGGCCGCGTGGGGAGCGGGCGGCCGGGTGGCCGCGTGGGGCTGACCCGGGCGGCCGGGCACCCGGGCCTGTCCCTGCCCCGTCGTCCCCTGCGGCTGCGTGCCGCGAGGTTTGTCCGTGGGAGGTCACCCGGAAGAGGGCGTGTTCGGTTTGATCTTCGGATGATCGAGCGCATGTCCGAATTGCCCCAATTCTCTCTCACTAAATCGTGATCATTCCCTAAAGGCGGATGCGTTTGGTGCCGAAGAGGTTTGTGACCTTGAAAGCACGGTTCGTCCCGGCTTCCTCCCCGAGCCGGTCCCTCCCGTCCCCCCACCCAGGAGGCCTGGTGTCCGTTCTCCTCGAGCAGCCCGCAAGCCTGGTCGCCTACCGCCCGAACAAGCCGACCGCCATGGTCGTCGTGGCCGACCCCCGCGTCCGTTCCACCGTCACCCGCCACCTGTGGGCGCTCGGTGTACGCGACGTCATCGAGGCCTCGTCGATCGCGGAGGCTCGTCCCCGCATCGGCAACCCCCGGGACATCTGCGTCGCAGACGTCCACCTCCCCGACGGCTCCGGCCTGACGCTCCTCTCCGAAACCCGTGCTGCGGGCTGGCCCAACGGGCTCGCCCTCTCCGCCGCCGACGACATCGGCGCCGTGCGCAACGCCCTCGCGGGCGGCGTCAAGGGCTACGTCGTCACCGGCACCCGTACGAACGTCGGACTCCCCACCCGTCCCGGCGCCGCCCCGATCGGCTCGGCCGCCGCCCGCATGCACCGCCGCCCGCCGGGCGCCCCGAGCCACCCCGGCGGCTACCGCGAACTGTCGGGGCGTGAGGTCGAGGTCCTTCGCCTGGTCGCGGAGGGCCAGTCCAACAAGGCCATCGGCGTCTCGATGGGCCTGTCCGCCCTGACCGTGAAGAGCCACCTCGCCCGGATCGCGCGCAAGCTCGGCACGGGTGACAGAGCCGGGATGGTGGCGGTCGCGCTGCGCACCGGAATCATCCACTGACTCATTTACACCCCTATCGCGCCCGTCGACGGAACGTTCCGTCGACGGGCGCTCTCCATACACAGATACCCTTGACAGGTGACCGACGCCCAAGAGACCGCAGCAGACAGTTCACTGCGAACCACCGGAGGCGCCCCTCCGGACGACGACGGCCTCTCCTCCGAAGGGCTGCCGATCCCCCTGCTCGAGCCGCGTGACGGCATCCCGCCGGTGATCGCCGACGAGGAGGGCCTCGCCGCGACGGTCGCCGCGTTCGCCGCGGGCACCGGCCCCGTCGCCGTAGACGCCGAGCGCGCCTCCGGCTACCGGTACGGCCAGCGCGCCTATCTCGTCCAGCTCCGCCGCGAGGGCGCCGGCACGGCGCTCGTCGACCCCGTCGCCTGCCCCGACCTCTCCGGCCTCGACGCGGCCATCGGCGACACCGAGTGGGTCCTGCACGCGGCCACCCAGGATCTGCCGTGCCTGCGGGAGATAGGCATGGTTCCGTCGCGGATCTTCGACACGGAACTCGCGGGCCGGCTCGCCGGATTCCCCCGGGTGGGGCTGGGCGCGATGGTCGAGAGCGTGCTCGGATACGTGCTGGAGAAGGGCCACTCCGCCGTCGACTGGTCGACCCGGCCGCTGCCCGAGCCCTGGCTGCGGTACGCCGCGCTCGACGTCGAGCTCCTCGTCGACCTGCGCGACGCCCTGGAGAAGGAGCTCGACCGGCAGGGGAAGCTGGAGTGGGCCCGCGAGGAGTTCGACGCCATCGCCTCCGCGCCGCCCGCGCCGCCCCGCCAGGATCCCTGGCGCCGGACGTCCGGCATGCACAAGGTGCGCAGGCGCCGGCAGATGGCGGTCGTACGGGAGCTGTGGACCGCGCGCGACCGGATCGCGCAGCGCAGGGACGTCTCGCCGGGCAAGGTGCTCAGCGACGGAGCGATCGTCGAGGCCGCGCTCTCGCTGCCGCCCAACGTGCATGCCCTCGCGGGCCTCACCGGCTTCGGGCACCGCATGGGGCGGCGCCAGCTGGAGCAGTGGCAGGCCGCGGTCGACCGGGCGAAGGCGCTGCCCGACGCGGAGCTGCCGCAGCCCGGCCAGGCCGTGACGGGGCCGCCGCCGCCCCGTTCCTGGGCCGACCGTGACCCCGCCGCCGCGGCGCGGCTCTCCGCGGCGCGGGCAGCGGTCTCCGCGGTGGCGGAGCAGCTGAACATGCCGCAGGAGAACCTGATCACTCCGGATACGGTCCGCCGCGTCTGCTGGGAGCCTCCGGCTCAGGTGGACCAGGACTCGGTGGCCGCCGCGCTCGCCGCCCACGGAGCGCGCCCCTGGCAGATCTCGCAGGTCACGCCAGTTTTGGCGAGGGCTCTTTCCTGAGTGTGGGGGGCGGGGGCTGGGCCCGCTCGGGCCTCGGGCCTGGGCCCCTGGGTCTCGGACCCTGGGTCTCTGGGCTCGGGCCCCGGGTCTCGGACCGCGGGTTTCGGGCCCCGGCCCCGGGCCGTGGGTCTTTGGGCTCGGGCCCGCCCTGGGCCTCGGGCCGCCCCGCCCTGTCCCGCCGCTGCGCGGCGGATCATTCCCACCCACCCACCCGTTTACCCCGCACCGCAGGGTGAGCGAGGTGGGTGGGTGGGCTGGTTTGGGGGTGCTCCGCTGCGGGGTGGGCGGCGGCCTTGCGGGTGCCGGGTGAACGGGCATGCGGGTGGGTTGGGACCGCCGCGGAGCGGGCGGGGCCCCTACCGGACCTGACGGTGCGGGGAAACGAGTGGGCCACGGGGAGGCGCCGGTGCCCGTGCTGGGGTCGGCCCAGGTCAGGGGCCCAGGGGCCAGACAGGCGACGCCTGGCCGGAAGGGTGCCCGCGGGTGGATGGGGAGCACGCACCCCGAGGGCGCGAGGGCCCGTGGGGAGTGCGCACCCCGCAGAGGACGAGGGGGCGCCCCAAGTGTGACCTTCGCCTCCCGGAGGGAGCCCTTGGCCGCGTAGTTACCGGCAAGTAGGGTGGACCCGGAAGCGCGCCACCAGGCGCACCGCACCCTGGAGGAGAGCCAACGTGCCTCGTACCGTCAGGGACGTCGTCTTCGTGGATGGCGTCCGCACCCCGTTCGGCAAGGCGGGCCCGAAGGGCATCTACCACGAGACCCGTGCCGATGACCTCGTCGTGAAGGCCATCCGGGAGCTGCTGCGCCGCAACCCGGACCTCGACCCCGCCAAGATCGACGAGGTCGCCATCGCCGCGACCACGCAGATCGGCGACCAGGGTCTGACGATCGGCCGCACCGCCGGCATCCTCGCCGGGCTGCCGCAGTCCGTGCCCGGCTACTCCATCGACCGCATGTGCGCCGGCGCCCTGACCGCCGTGACCTCGGTCGCGGGCAGCGTCGCCTTCGGTGCGTACGACATCGCCGTCGCCGGCGGCGTCGAGCACATGGGCCGCCACCCCATGGGTGAGGGTGTCGACCCCAACCCGCGGTTCGTGAGCGAGAAGCTCGTGGACGAGTCCGCGCTGTTCATGGGCATGACGGCGGAGAACCTCCACGACCGCTACCCGAGCATCACCAAGCAGCGCGCCGACGAGTACGCGGTGCGCTCGCAGGAGAAGGCCGCCAAGGCGTACGCCGACGGCAAGATCCAGGCCGACCTCGTGCCGATCTCCGTACGGCGGACGAACGAGGAGGCCGGTGAGACCGGCTGGGGCCTCGCCACCGCCGACGAGCCGATGCGGCCGGGGACGACCCTGGAGAACCTCGCGGGCCTCAAGACCCCGTTCCGTACGCACGGCCGCGTCACCGCGGGCAACGCCGCCGGTCTCAACGACGGCGCCACCGCCTCGCTCATCGCGTCCGAGGAGTTCGCCCGCGAGAACGGGCTGCCCGTCAAGATGCGCCTGGTCTCCTACGCCTTCGCGGGCGTCGAGCCCGAGGTCATGGGCTACGGCCCGATCCCGGCGACGGAGAAGGCTCTCGCCAAGTCGGGTCTGGACATCTCCGACATCGGTCTCTTCGAGATCAATGAGGCCTTCGCCGTGCAGGTCCTCGCCTTCCTTGAGCACTACGGCATCGCCGACGACGACGCGCGCGTCAACCAGTACGGCGGCGCCATCGCCTTCGGCCACCCGCTCGCCTCGTCCGGCGTACGCCTGATGACGCAGCTGGCGCGGCAGTTCGAGGAGCAGCCCGAGGTCCGCTACGGCCTCACGACCATGTGCGTCGGCTTCGGCATGGGCGCCACGGTCATCTGGGAGAACCCGAACCACAAGGACGCCGGAGGCGACAAGTGAGCACCACCACCGCTGAGCTCCTGAAGGGTGCGGCCGAGCTGTTCCCCGACGAGGTCGTCACGCAGGCGCACGTGCGCCACCTCGACCTCCCCCAGGGCGCCGGGCGCTTCGCGCTCATCACGCTGGACAACGGCTTCGACCACACCAAGCCGACCACCTTCGGCCCCGGCTCGCTGGCGAACCTCAACGCCGCCATCGACCAGGTCGAGAAGGAGGCGGCCGAGGGCTCGATCGTCGGCGTCGGCATCACCGGCAAGCCGTTCATCTTCGCTGTCGGCGCCGACCTCAAGGGCGTCGAGCTCCTGAAGAAGCACGACGACGCGCTGGCCATCGGCAAGGGCGGCCACGAGGTCTTCAAGCGGCTCTCCGGGCTCGCCGTGCCGACCTTCGCGTACTACAACGGCGCCGCGATGGGCGGTGGCGTCGAGGTCGGTCTGCACTGCTCCTACCGCACCGTCTCCAAGGCGCTGCCCGCCTTCTCGCTGCCCGAGGTCTTCCTCGGCCTGGTGCCGGGCTGGGGCGGCTGCGCGCTGCTCCCGAACCTGATCGGCGCCGACAAGGCCGTCTCGGTCATCATCGAGAACTCGCTGAACCAGAACCGTCAGCTCAAGGGCAAGCAGGTCTTCGAGCTCGGCATCGCCGACGCGCTGTTCGAGGGTGCCGACTTCCTTGAGCAGTCGCTGATCTGGACGGCCTCCGTCCTCAACGGCTCGGTCGAGGTCGTCCGCGCCGAGGTCGACCGCGGCGAGGGCTGGGACGCCGCCGTCGCGCGCGGCCGTGCCATCGCCGACTCCAAGGTGCACGGCGCCGCTCCGGCCGCCTACCGCGCCTTGGAGATCATCGAGGCCGCCAAGGACGGCGACCTGCAGCGGGGTTTCGACTCCGAGGACGCCGCGCTCGCCGACCTCATCATGGGCGGTGAACTGCGCGCGGGCATCTACTCGTTCAACCTCGTGCAGAAGCGCGCCAAGCGCCCCGCGGGCGCCCCGGACAAGAACCTGGCGCGCCCGGTCACCAAGGTCGGCGTCGTCGGCGCCGGTCTGATGGCCTCGCAGCTCGCCCTGCTCTTCCTGCGCCGTCTGGAGGTGCCGGTCGTCCTGACCGACATCGACCAGGAGCGCGTCGACAAGGGCGTCCGGTACGTCCAGGAGGAGATCGACAAGCTGCTCCTCAAGGGCCGGGTCAACCAGGACAAGGCGAACCGCCTCAAGGCGCTCGTCTCCGGTGTCCTGGACAAGGCCGAGGGCTTCTCCGACGCCGACTTCATCATCGAGGCCGTCTTCGAGGAGATCGGCGTCAAGCAGCAGGTGTTCGCGGAGGTCGAGGCGGTCGCCCCGGCGCACGCGATCCTCGCCACCAACACCTCCTCGCTCTCGGTCTCCGAGATGGCGTCGAAGCTGAAGCACCCCGAGCGGGTCGTCGGCTTCCACTTCTTCAACCCGGTCGCGATCCTGCCGCTCCTGGAGATCGTGCGCGGCGAGCAGACCGACGACGCCTCGCTGGCCACGGCGTTCGGTGTCGCCAAGAAGCTGAAGAAGACCGCGGTGCTCGTGAAGGACGCCCCGGCGTTCGTCGTGAACCGCATCCTCACCCGCTTCATGGGCGAGATCCAGAACGTTATCGACGAGGGCACCCCGGTCGCCGTCGCCGAGAAGGCCGTCGAGCCGCTCGGTCTGCCGATGTCGCCGCTGGTCCTCCTCGAACTGGTCGGCCCGGCCATCGGCCTGCACGTCTCCGAGACCCTGAACCGCGCCTTCCCGGAGCGCTTCACCGTCTCGCCGAACCTCGCGGCCGTCGTCAAGGCGGGCAAGCGCGGCTTCTACGTGTACGACAGCGGGAAGCCCGAGCTCGACCCCGAGGTCGCCGCGCTCCTGAAGCAGGGCGACTCCGTCCTGACCGAGGAGCAGGTCCGCGACCGCGTGCTCGACGCGGTGGCGCAGGAGATCGGGCTCATGCTCGACGAGGGTGTCGTCGCCGAGGCGCAGGACATCGACCTCTGCCTGATCACCGGTGCGGGCTGGCCCTTCCACCTGGGCGGCATCACGCCGTACCTGGACCGTGAGGGCGTCAGCGAGCGGGTGACCGGCAAGCGGTTCCTCGCGCAGGGCGTGGCGAGCGTCCCCGCGTAACACGCATGGCAACAGCGGTGGGCCGTACGGGAGTTGTCCCGTAAGGCCCACCGCCGTTTCGTCAGACCCGGGTCCAGGCCTCCAGCGCGAGGCCCGGCTCCGCCTTCTGGCGGGCGAGGCGCAGCGTGCCGTCGAGGCCGATCGCCGCCATGACCACGCGGCCGCGCGCGTCGATCGCCAGCGCCGGGGCGCCCAGGCACGGTTCGCCGGTCTCGGCCCACCACAGGCCCGCCCCCTCGTCCTCCGTGGGGAACGCGGCGAGCCCCGGCCTGCCGCCGCTCGTGCGGTGCGCGAGGACCGTGCAGTCGTGGCCGTCGACGGTGGTCCGGACGGCCGCCGTGGGTCCGGGTCCCGGGGCACCGCCGAGGGGCACCGCGGCCGCGCCGCTCTCCGGGCGGTGGGCGAGGACGCCGTCGCCGAGGGCATCGGCCGCGTAGTACGTGAGGCGGTCGGGGGCGGTCTCCAGGACCGTGCCGGAGCCGGGGACGGGGGCCGCCGGGACGTCGTCGGCGCGCCGCAGTTCGCCGCCCTGCTTCTCCTGGGCCCAGCGCAGGGTGGCCTTGCCGCCCGGGGCGAGGACCTCCACGCGCCCCGTCGACGTGGCGAGCGCCGCGATGCCGTCCAGGGTGTCGCGGACCTTGAAGTCCTGCCACCCCTCCCACTTGCCGCCCTTGCCCTCGCGGCGCATCCGGACGCTGCCCACCGCGTCCCGCACGAAGACGTGGACGGTGCCCGCGGCGTCCACCGCGGCGGCGGGGGCGCCGAGGGACGGGGCGCGGTCGAGGCGCTTGGTGTGCGGGTTGCCGACCGAGCGCCAGTCCATGAGCGGGCGGCCCGACTGGTACTGGATGGAGTGCACGATGTCGACGACGGTCTTGCCGGGCTCCTCCCCCGGGACGTCCCGCCGCTCCCTGCGGCCCAGGAAGTGCACGTACCCGTCGCTGCCCTGGGCGAGGGTGAGGTACGTCAGGCCGGGCGCCTCGAAGAAGTCGGGGCCGCTCCAGTCCGGCCCGCCGGGCGTGGTCTCCGTCCAGCGCAGGAGCCCTCCCTCGGCGCGGGCGTATGCGGTGAGCCGGCCGTCCCGGCCGCGCAGCAGCCAGCGGGCGGTGTCCGGGGCACCGGTGCTGGTGGACCTCCACGGCATGACTCGGCGCCACCCTTTCCACGATCACGGACGCACAGTGTTTTGCCTATTAGTTTACGTTTGCCGGATGAGAACTCTGGTCGTCGTCGATGCCGCGAACGTCGTCGGATCCGTGCCCGACGGGTGGTGGAAGGACCGCCGCGGGGCCGCGGAACGGCTGCGGGACGCGCTCGTCCCGTATACGGAAGAAGGTCTGCCCGGAGTGCCGGGGCCGGTGGATCTCGTCCTCGTCGTGGAGGGGGCCGCGCGCGGCATCGAGTCCGTGCCGGGCGTAGCGGTCGACTCCGCGCCCGCCGTCGGCGACGACCGCATCGTGGAGCTGGCCGCCGGGGCGGCGGGCCGGCCGTGTGTGGTGGTCACGGCCGACCGCGAACTGCGCCGCAGGGTGGGCGAGGTGGGGGCCCAGTGCGTGGGCCCGAGGACGGTACGCGCCCCTTGAGGGGCGCGTACCTTCAGAGCCGCTTCGCGCTGCGCAGCGTCGAGGCGTAGTAGCCGTTGCCGTCGAGGCGCGACGTGCCGCCCTTGTCGCCGATCGTCGGGCCGTTGACCTCTTCGCGGCTGGAGATGAAGATCTTGTGGCCGTCCGCGTCGTGGCCGAGGAAGATGCCGACGTGGTCCAGGCGCTGCTTGGTGCGGGCGTCGAGCTTGAAGAAGACCAGGTCGCCGGGTTGCACCACGTCGATGGACTTGGGGCGGTCGGCGGCGGAGACTCCCTTGAGCTCGATCACGTCCGTGCCGGCCTTTCCGCGCGCCATGCCGTTGGCGGTGCGGGGCAGGCCGTCGCCGGCCTGGTCGTTGGCCATCAGGGGGTAGCGGGCGCGGTAGCCGAAGACGGTCCGGACGAATCCGGAGCAGTCCATGGAGCGGGCGCGCGCCTTCTCCGGCTGCACGGTGGTGCCGTTGCGGAACGTGTACGGGATGCCGAGGTAGTCGAAGAAGTCGGACTGTTCGAGGCGCAGGTCGTTGCCGGAGCTGCCGTTCGGGTTGAGCGGGCCGAAGTTGGCGTCGCCCGCGTACGCGATGCCCTCGTCGTCCTTCTTGACCGGCGCGCCCTCCACGTACTGGAACGCCATCGCGAAGATGTCGTCCTCTTCGCTGCCGGAGAACTCCTTGTACCAGTCCTTGAACCACTTCTCCTTCTCCGCGCCCTCGCGCCAGACCTCCGGCATCAGCCGCACCCAGTCGTTGGTCACGACCCGGGACTTGGTGTTGGCGGGCTCGGTGAAGGTGCGGCTGGGTCCGGTCAGCGTCGCGGTGCGGGCGCCGTCCGTGAAGGTGGCGAGGACCTTGCCGCTCTCGGTGCGCAGGACGGAGCGTTCGGGGCCCTTGAGCCGCTCCCACTTCTGCTTCCCGCCCTCCTGGCCCGTGCTGCTGTGCAGCCCCGGGGTGTCGGTGACGGCCTGCACCTTCGGCGCCTTGGCCTCTTCGTCCTTGCGCAGTTCCACGGTCAGGTAGGCGCTGCCCGCCAGCAGGGCGAGCACGGTCGCCGCGTGCACGACGGGACGCTTCTTCTTGGGCGGCATGAATGACTCCTGGGAATCAGGCGGACGGCATGAAGCCGAGGAGGATCCCGGCGGTGAGGACGACGTAGGCCATGAGCGTCACCGAGCCCGTGGCGAGCAGGGTGGGGCCCTTGGGCTGGCGGACCAGCTGGTAGGCGATCAGACCGGGCACGATGAAGCCGAGGGTCTGGTTGCTGTACATGAGCGGGAACTCGAGCGAGAGCACGATCATGACGGTGGCCTGGAGCACCACGCCGGTCAGCACGACCGCGGCGAACAGGCGCTTGCCGTAGAGGATCACGAAGCGCTGCATGAGGAGCGTGCAGACGTAGGTGAGGACGGTGACGCCCACGACCATGGCGGCGCGCTGCAGGTCCTCGACGAGGGTCAGCGCGAGCCAGCCCGGGGTGATCATGCCGCCGGGCGAGAGGTTGGTCGTCAGATAGCAGACCAGCGAGAAGAGCAGCCCGAGCGCGATGCCGACCGCGGCGATCTCGGGGGTGAGGACGGAGGGAATCAACGGGGCTCTCCTGGGCTGTGCCACTGCTGGTTGTCGTCTGCGGCGGGCGGTACGGGCGGCACCCGCGGCTCGAACAGGCCGCGGGGCTCGGGGGGCTGGGGGCGCGGTTCCTGGGGCGCGTAGCCCTCGTGGGACACGTACTGCTGGTGCTGCTCGTACTGCGGGTGCTGCGGGTGTTGCTCGTACTGCTGGTGTTGCGGGTGCTGCTCGTACTGCTGGTGCTCGTACTGCTGCTGGTGGTGCTCTTGCGGCGCGTAGGGCTCGTACGGCTGATCCGGAGTGCGCTGTACGGGGACGTGGACACCCGGCGGAATCTGCTGGACGACCGGGATCGGCTGGGTGTGGACCGGCGCGTACCGCGTCTCGTACGCCTCCGGGTAGTGCTGGTACGGGTCGACGTGCGGCTCGTAGAACGGCGCGGGCTCCTCGGGGGCCTGCTCCTCGCTCTCGTCGGCCGGCAGTTCGGCGAGGTGCTCCAGGAGCAGCTCACCCTGGCCGTGGATGTTGCCGATCGCGACGAGGGAGGAGTCGGGACCGAGCTGCGCGAGCATGTCGCGCATGAACTCCTCGGGGTCGCGCCGGTCGCCGCCGAGGTCGACGGCGCGCGAGCGCCAGTCGGCGGGGATCGCGTCGATGGCGGACTTGGCCGGGTGGCCGATGACGAAGACCTTCTCCGGCCGGAGGTCGGGGATGATCTCGCCCATCTGGCCGTTGCGCTCGACGCGGTCGGGGCGGCAGTTGATGACGACGTTGAGCGGGCGGTGGATGGCGCCGAGGTCGAGGAGCTGGTTGATGTTCATCAGCGTCGACTCGGGGTCGTTGGCCGCGAAGACGTTGGCGAAGCGGAGCTTCTTGCCGTCCTCGGTGGCGTACCGCTCGACGGAGAGGACACCGGGGTCCGGCGGGGCGTCGTACATGCCCTGGAGGGCGACCTCGCGGCCGACGCCGAGCAGGTCGGCGACCTTCAGCGCGATCGCCACGTTCTCCTTGAAGGTGAACCAGCTGAAGCCGCGCAGCTCGTCGTCGGTGACCGTCTCCGGGTCGGCGTAGATGAGCTCGCAGTTCCGCGCGTCGGCCTCCTCCTTGAGGATGTCGAAACGGTCCTGCTCGGCGGTGACGCAGATGCCGCCCTCCGGCATGGAGCGGGAGAGCGAACGGGCGACGTCGTCGAGGGTGGGGCCCATCTCGGCGAGGTGGTCCTCGCGGACGTTGCAGAGCACGCCGATGGTGGAGCGGATCAGCTTGGACTGGTTGATCTCCTGGAGGGCCGGCATGACCGCCATGCACTCGATGACCAGGGCGTCCGGGTCGTAGGCGGCGGCGCGCCGCACGATGCCGATCTGCTCGACGACGTTGGCGATGCCGAACTTGCGGTAGACCGGCTCCTCGGTGGCGTCGGGGTGGATGAACCGGGCGGCGGTACCGGTGGTCTTGGCGACCGTGGTGAGCCCGCCGCCGCGCAGGGCGCCCGCGCACAGGCGGGTGATGGAGGACTTGCCGCGGATGCCGTTGACCAGGACCCGGGTGGGGATGTGCTCCAGGCTGGCGAAGTGCCGCCGCTGTTCGACGACTCCGGCCGCAAGGAGGATGGCGCAGCACACCACGAGAACGGTGTAGAGGAAGAGCACGGGGGTTCAGTTCCTTCCGGCGAGGCCGGCCGTGACGCCGTCCCGCTTGCGCTGCGTGCCCGTCGGCAGCTGTTGCCTGATGAGTTCGAGGCTGCGGGTGACGGCGCCGACCTCGTCGTGGTGGCGCGGGTAGAGGACGGTGCGGCGGTCCCCGTCGGCGAGGGCCTCCGCCTGGTCCGCGAGGTGGCGCAGCGGCCGTACGACGACGATGTGCAGCCAGCCGAGGCAGGCCGCGGCCGCCGTGATGCCGAGCAGACCCGCCAGGACCGTGCGGTTCTGGTAGCTGTACTCGGGGATGGCGAGGCCGGAGGCGGGCTGCCAGCTGACCACGGTCCAGCCGAGCGAACCGGCCGCGCCGCCGCCGACGAACGGGGCCGCGGCCGCGATCTGGATGTCGTCGCCGTCGCGGTAGAGGACGCCGCTGGGGCGGGGGCTGAGGCCGACCTTCTGGCCGGTGCCCTCGGCGAGGGCGTTGAGCCGGCGGCCCGGCAGGTCCTCGAACTCGCGGTAGCCGGTGTTGGCGCCGATCACCTGGCGCTCGTCGTCGACGACGCGGACCTCGCCGAGGCCGGGGCGCTTGAGCAGGGAGTTGAGGAAGTCGATGCGGAACTCGCCGACGACGGCGGCTCCCTCGCGGCCCGGCACCTCGGCCGTGCCGATGATCACCGGCTCCTTGCCGCCCTCGTCGATGACCCGCAGGGGCTTCCCGGAGGGGCCCTTGCCGGAGGGGCTGCGGGGGTCGTCGCCCGCCTTGGCGAGGACCTTCCCGCCCGCGTCGAGCACGTACAGGGACTGGTAGCGGCCGTGCTGGTTCATGGTGCTCTGGAGCACCTTGGCCATGTCCGACGACTCGGTGCGGTCGCCCATGAGGGTGGCGACCGAGGTGAGGTCGGCGTGGCCCTCGTTGAGGGCGCGACGGACCCGGTCGGTGAGGGTGTCGGTGCGCTCGCGCTGGTCGTTGACCATCTGCTGCGGGACGACGACGGTGTCGCCGGCCCGGTTGAGCAGCAGCATGAGCGGTGCGGACCAGGCGAGCAGCAGCACCGCGCAGACGGCGATCAGGGTGCGGGAGCCGAACCTGCGGCGGCGGGCGGGCTTGTCCTGGCGGGCGGCGGGTTCGCCGGTGAGCTGGCGGCGCAGCGCTTCGAGGGCGGCGCCGATGCGGGCGGCCTCGCCGTAGCGCGGCACGGAGACCGGCCGGTCGACGTCGCCGCGGGTGAGGCGGCGGCCCTCCAGGAAGAGCCGGATCAGCGGCCGCTGCACGGTCCGCAGGAGCAGGAAGACGGTGAGCCCGCCGATGAGCAGCAGGGCGCCCGCGGCGATGAGGCCGAAGGCGGAGTCGCTCTTGGCCGTCGGGTCCTCGGCGACCGGGACCATCGCGACGACGGTGAGGCCGAGCCGGGTGGCCACGGTCGACTCGCCGGCCTCGGGGGCCGCGAGGGTCGCGTAGCCGGCGACGGCGCGCTCACCGAGGTAGCGCTCGCCGGTGAGGTGGCCGCTGACGCCGAGGAAGCCGCCGGAGCCGGGCTCCTTGGACATCAGCGGGTGGGTGCGTGCCTTCTTGGCGGCGCCCGCCGCGAACGACTTGAGCTGCTTGTTGGACTGGGCGACCTCTTCGCGCTGCAGGTCGGTGAGGACCTGCTCGGGCTCGGGGATGCCGTCGGTGCTCAGGACGTGCCCGTCCTGGTCGACGACGGCGATGGAGCGGAACTTGCCGAGGCTGATGCCGGGGAAGCGCAGGCTGCTGGAGGCGACGAGCAGTTGCTGGGGCTGTCCCTTCCAGGTGAGCAGGGCGAAGGAGAGGAGGCGGGTCTCGCCGTTCTCCAGGCGCACCATGCGCGGGGCCAGGCCGTCCTTGCCCGCGAGCTCACCGCGGTCGATGGCGGTCAGCGGGAGGTTCTCGCCGCGGGCGGCGAGGAGCTTGCCCGAGGCGATCTCGACGATCGCCGTGCCCATCCATTTCTGGTAGACGCTGCCGGTCTTGTCGAGGACGGCGTCGGCGGGCACGGGCTCGCCCGCGCTGAAGAGCTCGGCGGTCCGCGTCAGGTCGGTGACGGACTCGTCGATGGAGGCGCGCAGCGCGATGGCGCCGTCCTCGGCGAAGTGCTGCTGGGACGACTTGACGGCTTTGGGGACGGCCTCCTGGCCGGCCCTGCCGAGGGTGAGGGCGGTGATGCCCGCGAGGGCGAGGAGCAGGACCGACAGCACGGCGATGGGGGGACGTATGCCTCCCAGCAGGGACATGTCGGTCCTTCGGCGGACCTTGTGCCGCCGCTTCGAACGCGAAGCGGCCAAGGGGGGCTCCTCTCCTGGAGTGACGCGGGGTGCGGGAACGCACAGTGATGCGTTCCGGAGAGGTCAGACGTGTGTACCCGGGGGAGGGATGTACGAAGCGAATAAAATGTGAGCTAGATCGCGTCGACCGCGAGTTTGAGCCGATCTTCGGTCGGCCGCGACCGCGTGTCCGAGCCGGTCGCGGGCCGCCGCGCCGCCCCGCGTCAGTCGCCGGGCAGTTCCTCCAGCGGTTCGAGGCCGTCCTGGCTCGCCCCGCGGTTCAGGAGCGTGCCCTGGGTGCGCTCGAAGGCCAGCCGGTAGCGGGAACGCTGCTGCTCACTGAGGTTCTTGTCGTCCCGCAGGGCGGCGGCGACGTCCACGAGCCGGTGGTCCTTGACCGCGTCCTTGGGCAGGGCGCCGGTCTCGTCGGGGTCCGGCGGGATCTCCGTGAACGTGGGCACGTACTTGGCGTCGACGTCCCACTTCCCGCCGCGCTTGACGAACTCGAACCAGCCGATGACCCCCTCTTCGGTCAGTCCGCTGGGCACGTCGTGCCGGGCGATCTGGTTGCCGAGGCCGTACGCGATCCAGGTGCCGTCGACCTTCTCCATCGGCTGCACGACGTGCGCGTGGTGGCCGATGACCAGGTTGATCCCGGTCTCCTTCGCGATCTTCCGGGCGAGCTTCAGCTGCGGACCGCTGGCGTTGGGCTGGTTCTCACGCCCCCAGTGGATGCTGAGGATCACGACCTCGGCGCCCGCCGCGCGCGCCTTCTTCTCGGCGGCGGCGATCGCGCCGAAGTCGTTCTGGTTCACGATCCACGGCTTGTCCTTGGGGACCTCGCGGCCGTTGAAGCCGAAGGCGAAGGCGATCTGCGCGACCTTCACGCCCTTCACCTCGGTGATGAGCGGCTTGGCCGCCTCGGCCGCGCTGCGCGCCGAACCGGTGTGCCGCAGCCCCGCCTTGTCGAGGGTGTTCAGGGTGCGGGTGACCCCGGCGGGACCGTGGTCGAGCGTGTGGTTGGACGCGGACGAGCACTGGTCGTAGCCGACGCCCTTGATCGCCGTGGCGATCTGCGGCGGCACCAGGAAGTCGGGGTAGCTCTGGAAGGGGCCGCCGGGCTTGCCGACCACCGGCTCGAAGTGGCAGATGCCCAGATCGGCCTTGCTGATGACCGGCTTGACGCCCGCCATCATCGGCCCGAAGTCCAGGCCCTTGACCCCCTTGCCCGTGGCCTTGCCGTCCTTGCGCGCCTGCTCGGTCAGCTGCGGGTGGATGAGGATGTCGCCCGCGGCGGCGACGGTGAACGAGGGGCCGCCGTCGGCGGCGGGCTTGTCGTCGCTGCCGAAAGGACCGCAGGCGGTGCCGGCCAGCAGCAGGAGCGAGGAAGCTGCACAGGTCACGAGATGCCTGCGGAAGGGACGTGTCATCACAGGGCTATCTTTATACAATCATGAAGCGCTCCCGCACCCGGTCGACAACGATCACGAGGAAGGCCGGGGTCCTCGGCCTCGTCACCGCAGCCGTCCTCACTCTCGCGCAGTGCGCGGGGAGCTCCTCGCAGGACAGCGAAAAGCCCAGGTCGGACGGGGACCGCTCGACCGCGGCGCCCGACGGGCGGACCGACAGGAGCGGCGAGACCCTCACCGATCTGATCTCCGCGTACACCGCCGGATTCAACGAGAACAGCGGATACCGCCGCCCTTCGCCCACCGACCGGCGCACAGTCGCCGCGGGCGTCGCGCTGCTCCTCGACCACCGGCGCCCGCAGGCCGAACGGCGCCTGGCCGACGTGGACCTCGCGGTGCGCACGGTCACCGACAAGGCCGCCGGGCGGCGGTACGCGGAGATCGCCGACCGCTCCGAGGACGGCGCGGCGCCGCGCGGCTGGGGCCGTGTCTACGTCGACCTCGACTCCCCCGCCCGCTGGTCCGTGCAGATCCCGCACCCGGTGGCCGACCGCGACACCGAGCGGCTCGGCGCGGAGCTGATGCGCCGCTCCCCCGGCGGCGTGCTGGTCCTCGCGGGCGCGCACCGCGACGCCGGGCGCGGGGACTCGGCGGATGTCGCCCACCGCAGGGACACCGTGTTCCACGCCGTCTGCGACGAACTGGTCCGGCGCGGGCTGCCCGGCCTCCAACTGCACGGCATGGCCGACGACACGGCGCCGGACCACGACGTCGTCGCCTCCACGGGCCGGGGCAGGGAGGCCCGCACCGAGGGCCGGGCCCTCGCGGACGCCCTGCGGGAACAGGGCTGGGACGTCTGCCGCGCCTGGGCCAGGTCCTGCCCGCTCGCGGGCCGCTCCAACGTGCAGGGGCGGGCCGCCTCGGCGCGCGATGTGCCGTTCCTGCACGTCGAGTTCGGGCCCAGGATCCGCGAGGACAGCGCGCACGCGCGGGCCGTGGTCGGGGAGCTGGCGAAGGTCACGCGCGGATGGCAGCGGGACGGTCGCCACGGGACGTGACGCACCGCCCGTGACACACCCCGCGCACCAGCAGCCATGACGCCCCCGCTCACCCCCGAATGGACCCGCACCCTGGTGTCACGCCTGCTGCCGGACTGACGGCAGCCGCGCGTACACCACCGCCCCTTCCACCCGCGCCACCGCCTCGTACCCGACCGCGAGGACCCGTCGCAGCGACGGCACCCGGTCCGGGGCGTACGGCTTGCCACGGGAGTCGTCGACCACGAGCGCCGGGGGGTGGCGTCTCAGCTCCTCGCGGAAGACCGGCCAGGCGCCCTCGACCGCGTACTTCTCACCCACCTGGGGGCCGTTCCTGCCACCGCTGTAGTTGGTCAGGAATCCGGCCGTGAGGTACCGGCTCGCGGGGGCGCGGCCCGCCAGCCAGTACGCCTCCGGGTGCATCCCCCAGAACAGCACCCGGTCCCCCGGGCCGGTGTGCGCCCTGACCGTCTGGGCCAGGCGGGCGGCGTGCGCCAGCTCGGGGCGCGGCGCGAGCAGCCCCCAGGCCAGGAAGACCACGCACGCGCATCCGGAGACGACGACCGCCCGCACCGTCCGCTCGCGCGGCAGGATCTGCAGCGCCGCCGCCGCCAACAGGGCCAGGGGCGGCATGAGTTGCAGGTAGTAGTGGCCGAAGAAGTGGAAGCCGAGCAGCACCGCGGCCGCCGACCCGGCGAGCCAGAGCCACAGTTCGGCCGCCCCGGTACGGGCGATGCGCAGGACGCGTACGACGGGCGGGACGATGCCCGCGCAGGCCGCCGCGAGGACCGCCGCGTTCACCAACCCGCGCACCAGGACGTGGAGTTCGGAGCCGGTGAAGGAGGCGTACGCGCCGGAGCCCGTCACCGTCCAGAACAGGAACCCCGAGGGCGTCGTCAGGAGCGCGGCGGCCAGGACGGGGGCGCCGAGCCCGGCCGTCAGCCGCCACGCGTCCCGCCGGGGCGCGCCGCCGCGCCACAGCAGCCAGGCGACCGGGAGCAGCACCGCGCCGCCGGTCTGCTTGGCGAGGAAGGCGCAGGCCACCGCGGCGCCCGCGGCCCCCCACCGGCGGCGGTCCGCACACCACATGGCGGCCGCCGTGCACGGCAGCATGAAGACCTCGAAGGCGGCCGCCTGGGCGTCCTCCGGGTTCAGGCCGATGGAGATCAGCAGGTACAGGACGCCCGCCGTGCGCCCCGCGCCGTCTCCCCAGCGGCGCCGGGCCAGCGAGACGAGGAGCACCGCCGTCAGGAGCTGCGCGGCCACCGCGAGGAGCTTCACCGGCAGCAGCGAGTCGTCGCCGAAGAGCGCGAAGCTGCCCGCGTACAGCCAGGGGACGAGCGGCGGCTTGCGGTCGACGACCGTCTCGTAGAGCTCGCCACCGTGCGCCAACATCCGCGCCTGAACGGCGAGATAGCCCTCGTCCGGGCTCCACAGCGGCCCCCGGAAGGAGGGCAGCCGGGTCACGCACGCCAGGGCGGCGAGCAGCGGGAGCAGGCGGGGCCAGTACGGCTCCCGGGCGCCCCCTTCGCAGGCGTGCTCCTCACGCGGGCCCGGCACCCGGAGGCCGGGTGCGGAGCGTAGTGGTGGGGACGGCGGGGCGAGCATACGGTGCACGCTATCCGGCCCCGCACCCCCCGACGGATCGGGACATACGGGGCCGGAGTGGAATGCCTGCCGAACAGCGGGCGACTACCGTGTGTCACCGGCGTGCGCGTCACGGATGTGCAGGCGGCTGTGCGAACGCCCGTACACGAAGTAGACGACGATGCCGAGCACCATCCAGACGCCGAACCGCAGCCAGGTCTCCGCCGGCAGGTTCAGCATCAGCCAGAGCGAGGCGAGGACCGACAGGACCGGCACGAACGGGACCAGCGGGGTGCGGAAGGCGCGCGGCAGGTCGGGGCGCTGCCTGCGGAGCAGGATGACGCCGAGGGCGACCACGACGAACGCGAACAGCGTGCCGATGTTGACCAGTTCGGCCAGTTCGTCGATGGAGGTGAAGCCCGCGACGACCGCCACGATCGCGCCGAGCAGGATCGTCGAGCGGTACGGCGTGCCGAACTTGGGATGGACCTTGGAGAAGGTCTGGGGCAGCAGTCCGTCGCGGCTCATCGCGAAGAACACCCGGGTCTGGCCGAGCAGCAGGATCATGCAGACGGAGGTGAGGCCCACGGCCGCGCCGAAGCTGATCACGCCCGCCCAGAAGGGGTGCCCGACGGACTTGAAGGCGTCCGCGAGCGGGGCGTCCGTGGAGAGCTCGGTGTACTTCTGCATGCCGGTGACGACCACGGAGACGGCGACGTACAGGATCGTGCAGATGAGGAGCGAGCCGAGGATGCCGCGCGGCACGTCGCGCTGCGGGTTGTTGGTCTCCTCGGCGGCGGTCGCGACGATGTCGAAGCCGATGAACGCGAAGAAGACGACGGCCGCTGCGGTGAAGATGCCCATCACGCCGAAGTCCCCCGGGGTGAACCCGAAGATCAGCTGGACCAGCGGCGCCGTGATGCCGCCGCCGCCCTCGGCCTGCTTGCTCGGCGGGACGAACGGGTCGTAGTTGGCGCCGGTGATGAGGAAGGCGCCCACGAGGATGACCAGGATGACCACGGTGACCTTGACGGCGACGATGACGTTGGTGACCCGCGAGGACAGCTTCATCCCGGCGACGAGGATGGCGGTCAGGACCAGCACGAGCAGACAGGCCAGCAGGTCGAAGCCGAACTCCCCCTCGTGCGTGCCGCTCAGCGCCTGTGGCAGGTGCATGCCCGCGGTGTCCAGGAGCGAGCGCAGGTAGCCCGACCAGCCGACCGCGACCACCGCGCAGCCGAGCGCGAGCTCCAGGATCAGGTCCCAGCCGATGATCCACGCGGGGAACTCACCGAGTGAGGCGTACGAGAAGGTGTACGCGGACCCGGCGACCGGCACCGTCGAGGCGAACTCGGCGTAGCAGAGCGCCGCGAGGGCGCAGACGAGTCCCGCGACGACGAAGGCGAGGGCCACCGAGGGCCCCGCCGTCTCCTTGGCGATCTTTCCGGTCAGCACGAAGATGCCGGTGCCGATGATGACACCGACGCCGAAGACCGTGAGGTCGAGGGCGGACAGCGACTTCTTGAGCGCGTGCTCCGGTTCCTCGGTGTCCTGGATGGACTGCTCGACGCTCTTCGTCCTGAAGAGACTGCTGCTCACGGGCGTACCTCCCACGCTTGTCGTCCCCGACATGATCGAGAGGGCGAGTACCCCGAAAGCTCCGGCGCGGGCCTATTCACGCGAATGGGCCGGTCCCACCACCCGTACAGGGTGCTGAAACCGGCCCGTCGGCGGTGCGTGTTGACGTCAGTCGCGCGCGGGCTCCACGGAGTCCACGGCCGCGGCGGTGTTCCGCTCGAACCTGCCGTCCAGCTTGGCCACCAGGCCCGTGACCTGCCGGGCGATGTCCGGGGCCGTCAGGCCGATCTCGGCCAGGATCTCCTTGCGGGAGGCGTGGTCGAGGAAGCGCGGCGGGATGCCGAAGTCGCGCAGCGGCACGTCGACGCCCGCGTCGCGCAGGGCCTGGGAGATCGCCGAACCGACGCCGCCGGCGCGGGAGTTGTCCTCGACGGTGACGACGACGCGGTGCTTCTCGGCGAGCGGGGCCATCGCCTCGTCGACCGGCTTGACCCAGCGCGGGTCGACGACGGTGGTGGTGATGCCCTGCTTGTCCAGGAGGCCGGCGATCTCCAGGCACATCGGCGCGAGCGCGCCGACGGAGACGAGGAGCACGTCCGGCTTGCTGGTGGCGGCCTTGCGCAGCACGTCCATGGCGCCGACCTTGCCGACGGCCTTGACCGCCGGGCCGACCGCGCCCTTGGAGTAGCGCACCACGGTCGGGGCGTCGTCGACCTCGACGGCCTCGCGCAGCTGGAGGCGGACCTGGTCGGCGTCGCGCGGGGCGGCGATCCGCAGGGTCGGCACGCACTGCAGGATCGACATGTCCCACATGCCGTTGTGCGAGGCGCCGTCCGTGCCGGTGACGCCCGCGCGGTCCAGGACGAAGGTGACGCCGCACTTGTGCAGGGCCACGTCCATCAGGAGCTGGTCGAAGGCGCGGTTGAGGAAGGTCGCGTAGACGGCGAAGACCGGGTGCAGGCCGCCGGTGGCGAGGCCCGCCGCGGAGACGGCGGCATGCTGCTCGGCGATGCCGACGTCGTAGACGCGGTCGGGGAACGCCTTGGAGAACTTCTCCAGGCCGACCGGCTGGAGCATGGCGGCCGTGATGGCGACGATGTCCTCGCGCTCGTGGCCGAGCTTGACCATCTCCTCGCCGAAGACGGACGTCCAGTCCATGCCGCCCGCGGCGACGGGCAGGCCGGTGTCGGGGTGGATCGGGCCGATGCCGTGGAAGTGGTCGGCCTCGTCCTCCTCGGCGGGCTTGTAGCCCCGGCCCTTCTCGGTGAGGCAGTGCACGATGACCGGGCCGCCGAAGCGCTTGGCGCGCTGCAGGGCGGACTCCAGGGCCTCGATGTCGTGGCCGTCGATGGGGCCGACGTACTTCAGGCCGAGGTCCTCGAACATGCCCTGCGGGGCGATGAAGTCCTTCAGGCCCTTCTTGGCGCCGTGCAGCGTCTCGTAGAGCGGCCTGCCGACGACCGGCGTGCGCTCGAGGAAGTCCTTGCCACGGGCCAGGAAGCGCTCGTAGCCGTCGGTGGTGCGCAGGGTCGCCAGATGGTTGGCGAGGCCACCGATCGTGGGCGCGTAGGAGCGCTCGTTGTCGTTGACGACGATCACCAGGGGGCGGTCCTTGGCGGCGGCGATGTTGTTCAGCGCCTCCCAGGCCATGCCGCCGGTCAGCGCGCCGTCGCCGATGACGGCCACGACGTGGTCGTCCTTGCCGCGCACCTCGTTCGCCTTGGCGAGGCCGTCGGCCCAGCCGAGGACCGTGGAGGCGTGGCTGTTCTCGATCACGTCGTGGTCGGACTCGGCGCGCGAGGGGTAGCCGGAGATGCCGCCCTTGGTGCGCAGCTTGGCGAAGTCCTGGCGGCCGGTGAGCAGCTTGTGCACGTAGCTCTGGTGGCCGGTGTCGAAGAGGACCTTGTCCTGGGGGGACTCGAAGACACGGTGCAGGGCGATGGTGAGCTCTACCACGCCGAGGTTGGGGCCGAGGTGGCCGCCGGTCTTGGAGACTGCTTCGACGAGGAAGCCTCGGATCTCTCCCGCCAGCTGGTTCAGTTCCTCGGGGCTGAGCCGGTCAAGATCGCGCGGTCCCGTGATGCGGGTCAGCAGCGGCACCCGTGCCTCCTTGCAGTAGAGCTGAGATGTGCTGTTCGAGCGTTGCCGGGTCTGTCGAGTCTAATGTTCCGCTCCCGCCGTACGCGTCCGGGAGGCGTTTTCCCGGTCACACAAACAGCGGAACCCCGCGCCCCCGTATCAAGGGGCGCGGGGAACCGCTCGCTCAGCCGGAGGCCTCCCGCGGGCAGCGGATGCGGGGAAACCGCCCCACAATCCGCTCGGAGGAGCGCTACGCGCGCCCCGCGGACTTCTGCGTACGGCGCGAAACCGAGTCGATGACCACCGCGGCGAGCAGCACCGCACCCGTGATCATGAACTGGATCTCACTCGCCATGCCGAGCATGTTGAGGCCCTGCTGGATCGACTGGATGACCAGCATGCCGAGCAGCGCGGACCACACCTTGCCGCGCCCGCCGAAGAGGCTCGTGCCGCCGATGACTGCCGCGGCGATCACCATCATCAGCGTGTTGCCGCCGCCCAGGCTCTTCGTGGCGCCGCCCGAGAGGCTCGCGATGAAGAGTCCGCCGAAGGCGGCGAGCATGCCGGAGATGCCGAAGACGATGATCCGGACGCGGTCCACGTTGATGCCCGCGCGCCGCGCGGCCTCCGCGTTGCCGCCGACCGCGAAGACCTGGCGGCCGAAGGTGGTGCGGCGCGCCACGAAGTCCGCGATCACCAGGACGGCGAGGAAGAGCACCAGGGCAAGGGGCAGGCCGCGGGCGCCGACCGGCTCGTTCAGCTCGTAGGCGGCGCCGCCCGCGAGGACGGCGACGACGACGGTGCGCAGCACGATCTCGCTGACCGGGCGGGACGGCAGGCCCGCGCTCCTGCGGCGGCGGCTGTCGAGCAGCAGGGAGGCCGCGTACGCGATGATCGCGACGGCCGCGAGGCCGTAGGCGGCGCCCTTCTCCGCGAAGAAGTGACCGGTGAGGTCCTCCACCACGCTGCCCTCGGGCGTGTTGATGCTGCCCTCGCCGCCCATCAGCCAGATCTGCACACCGCTCCAGCCGAGGAAGCCGGCCAGGGTGACCACGAAGGCGGGCACGCCGATCTTGGCGAAGAAGAAGCCGTGCAGGGCGCCGATGACTAGGCCGGTCAGGACGGCGACGAGCACCGAGAGCCAGTCGTTCATCTCGTGGGTGACGCTCAGCACGGCCCAGACCGCCGCGCCCATGCCGGCCACCGAACCGACCGAGAGGTCGATCTCGCCGAGCAGCAGCACGAAGACGATGCCGACGGCCATGATGCCGAGGCCGGAGGTGAAGACCGCGATGTTCGCGAGGCTGCTCGCGTCCAGGAAGTGGTCGTTCTTCAGCTGGAAGATGATCGCGATGAGGATCAGGCCGACGACGACGGGCAGCGAGCCGAGCTCACCGCCGCGCATCTTGCGCTTGAACTCGGTCCAGTAGCCGGCCAGGCCCTCCTCGCGGACGAGCAGGCGCGGGTCGACGGCCGGGATCGGCGCGGCCGACGTGTCCGTCCGGTCGGGCGCGGCGCCCGGGACGTCGGCCGGGTCGGCGGCGGGCTTGGTGTTCTTGGCGAGGTCGCTCACTTCGCGTCCTCCTTCGTGACCGTGGCCGAGCGCGCCTTGCGGCGGGTCACGGCGTTGTCCGTGGCGCCGGTGATGGCGGCGATGACCTCTTCGTTGGTGGTGTCCGCGACGGTGAAGGTGCCGTTGTTGCGGCCGAGCCGCAGCACCGCGACGCGGTCCGCGACGGCCTTCACGTCGGCCATGTTGTGGCTGATGAGGATCACGCCGTGGCCGCGCTCGCGCAGCCGCTCCACCAGGTCGAGGACCTGGGCGGTCTGCTCGACGCCGAGGGCCGCGGTGGGCTCGTCGAGGATGACGACCTTCGGGTCGCCGACCAGCGCGCGGGCGATGGCGACGACCTGGCGCTGACCGCCGGAGAGGGCGGCGACCGGGATGCGGACGCTGGGGATGCGGATGGAGAGGGTGTCCAGGAGCTGCTTGGCCCGCTTCTCCATCCTGATCTCGTCGAGGACGCTCGCCGTCCTCAGCTCGCTGCCGAGGAACAGGTTGGCGACGACGTCGAGGTTGTCGCAGAGGGCGAGGTCCTGGTAGACGGTGGCGACGCCGAGGTTCTGGGCGTCGTGCGGGCGTCCGATGCGGACCGCCTTGCCCTCCCACTCGATGGCGCCGTCGTCGATCGGGTGGACGCCCGAGATCGTCTTGACGAGGGTGGACTTGCCGGCGCCGTTGTCGCCGACGAGGGCGACCACCTCACCGGTGTGGATTTCGAGGTCTACGTCCGTGAGCGCCTGGACGGCGCCGAACCGCTTGGAGACCCCGCGCAACGCCAGCACGGGCGTAGCGGACACGTGAATCATCTCCTTCGCCGCCTGACCGGCGGGGATGGTGGTGCAGAAGGACAGTGCCGCACGAGCGACGCTCACCGGGGAGAGCGGTGCTCCGCGAGCGAGTCCGGTGCCCGCCCTCCGTTTGCGGGGCGGATGACGGGGCGGGGCACCGGACCGGTACCGGAGCCCGTGCCGTACGGGCGCCCGGGAGCGCTCTCTCGCGCCCCCGGGGCTCATCTCGTACGAACGGGCTTACCGCAAAAGGGAGTTACTTGACACCCGCGGCGTCGCAGGCCTTCTTGTACTGGGCCGTGCAGATCTCGCTGACCTTGTAGACCTTGTCCTTGACGATCGTGTCGGCGACCTCGTCCTTGGTGATCGCCTGCGCGTCGTACAGCTTGGCGGGGATGTCCTTGAAGTCGCCGCTGAGCGAGTCGACCTTGCGGTCGGTGATCGCGTCGATGTCCTTGCCCTGCAGCAGGCGCACCGCGATCTCGGCGGTGGTCTCGGCCTCCGGCCGGATCTGCTTGTAGATCGTGTAGTCCTGGGTGCCGGTCAACAGGCGCTGCACGCCCGCGAGTTCGGCGTCCTGGCCGCCGACCGGGACCGTGATGCCGCGGCCCTTGAGGGCGTTGATCGCGGCGCCCGCCATGCCGTCGTTGGCGGCGTAGACGCCCTGGATGCCGTCCTTGCCGAGCTTGTCGATCGCGGAGGACATCTTGCGGCTCGCCTCGTCCGGCGACCAGTCCGGGATGTCCTGCTCGTACGCGATCTTCTTGACCTTCTTGTCGAGCACCGAGTGGGCGCCCTTCTTGAAGAACGGGGCGTTCGGGTCGGTCGGCGAACCGTTGATCATGACAACGTTGGCGTCCTTCGCCTTCGAGCCGAGGGCCCTGACCATGGCCCCGCCCTGCAGGCGGCCGATCTTCTCGTTGTCGTAACTCACGTACGCGGAGAGCGGGCCCTCGGCGAGGCGGTCGTACGCGACGACCTTCACGCCCTGCTTGTCGGCCTGCTTGACCCACGACTTGGTCGACTTGTAGTCGACCGCGTCCAGGATGATGACCTTGATGCCCTGGGTGACGAGGGCGTCGAACTGCTTCTTCTGGGTCTCGATGTCCTGCGCGGCGTTGTTGTACTTGACCTTGCAGTCCGAGCAGAGTTCCTTGATCTTCGCCTCCATGATGGGGCGGTCGAAGGTCTCGTAGCGCGTGGTCTTGTTCTCGGGGAGCAGCAGACCGATGGTCTTGCTGTCGCCGCCGCTGCCCTTGTCGTCGTCGTCGCCGGCCTTGCCGCACGCGGTCATGGCCAGTGCCATCGAAACCGCGGCCGTGCCTATGACGACGCGACGCGTCATTGCGTTCATGGTGGGGTGCCTCCCTGACGAGGCCGCGTCGTTGCGGCCGAGGTGGCTCGAAGTCAACTCGGCCGCCACACCAGCGTCAAGGAGTAAATCCTTAACGAGATGACAACGGTGCCATGCGTTATCTAAGTGAAGGCAGGTGTGCCCGCAGGCAGCGTTCCGTCCAAAAGGGTTGAATCACCCATCTCGCTGAGCGCGAGGGCCAGCGCGCCGAGCACCTCGGCCCGTCCGCCGAGCGCCCCGGGCAGTACGGACAGCATGCGCGCCGCGCTCGGGATGGCATACCGCCCCACCGACTCCCTGATGGGCCCGAGCACCAGCTCGCCGGCCTCGGCGAGGTCACCGCCGAGCACGACGCGGGAGGGGTTGAGGAGGTTGCAGAGGTTCGCGACGCCGCTGCCGATGTGCCGTCCGACGTCGGCGATCACCCGTCGGCAGCCCGGGTCGCCGTCGCGCGCGAGGCCGACCACGCGCTCCATGGTCAGGTCGGTGCCGTGGCTGGACCGCAGCAGCGGCAGGACATAACGGGCGGCGGTGAAGGTCTCCAGGCAGCCGCGGTTCCCGCAGCGGCAGACCGGGCCCGACTCGTCGAGCGTGATGTGCCCGATCTCCCCCGCGGTGCCGCCGGGACCCCGGTAGATCCGCCCGCTGATCACGAGCCCCGCGCCGACGCCGCTGGCGACCTTGATGTACGCAAGGTCCTTGACGCCACGGCCGCTGCCCCAGACCAGCTCGCCGAGGGCGCCGAGGTTGGCGTCGTTGTCGACGTGCACGGGGACACCGAGGCGCCCGCCCAGCTCCTCGGCGGGCTTGGTGCCGGTCCAGCCCGGCAGGATCGACGTCGAGCCGAGGGTGCCGGACTCCACGTCGATGGGCCCGGGGACGCCGAGCCCCACTCCGGCGATCTTCGTACGGTCCACTCCGGTGGCCGCGATCAACCGGCTGACCAGCTGCTCGGCCCGGTCGAAGCCCTGCGCCGCGGACGCGTCCACGTCGAGCGGCTCGGACTCCTCCGCGAGCACCTGGTGGGCGAGGTTGCCGATCGCCACGCGCAGATGGGTGTGGCCGAAATCGACGCCGATGACGATGCCCGCGTCACCGCTGAGCGAGACGCTGCGGGCCCGCCTGCCGCCCGCCGAGGTGGGCGTGACCTCGACCGTGCCGCCGTCCTTCAACTCCCGGACGATGTTGGAGACCGTCGCGGCCGACAGGCCCGTCGTCCTCGCGATCTCCGCCTGCGTGAGCGATCCGGCGAGGCGTACGGCGCGTACGACCCGTTCGAGATTGGCCCGGTGCAGAGACGACTGCGACCCCGGAGTCTCCATTGACTCTCACCCTTTGCCCTCTTTCGGGCGGCCCGTGGGCCGCCCGCGACACCGGCCTCGGAAACCGCTACCGGGCCATGTACAAGTTGTGAACTCCAAACTCTGCTGAAGGAGATGCCGCAGTCAAGTCGTTGACGGAAATCGGGACCTCTACCGAACGGACTCCGTCGAGGACCCGGACTCCGTGGCCGCGGCCCCTTCCGGCGCGTCCACCGGGACCTGCTCCCGCGCCTTCCCCCGCATGCGCGACACCGCGACGCCGGCCAGGCAGAGGAGGCCGCCGAAGAGGGCCAGCCGGGCAGGCACCTCGCCGAGGAAGAGCCACGACATGAGGATGACGAGCACCGGAACCGCGTACGTCGTGGCGCCCATCTTTCCGGCGGTCGACCGGGAGATCGCGTACGCCCAGGTGCTGAAGGCGAGCGCGGTCGGGAAGACGCCCAGGTACACCACTTGAAGCGTGGCCGACGCCGGGGCCCGGCCCACCTCCGAGACGAACTGGCCGACGAACGGCAGACACGCCAACGCCCCGACGAGCGCGCCGAACGTCGTCACCTGCAGGGGCGTGGCGTGCTTAAGGGTCGGCTTCTGCAGCACCACGCCCACCGCGTAGACCACCGCGGCGAGCAGGCACAGCAGCACGCCGAGGAGAGAGGATCCGCCACCGCCGGAGGTGGCGAGCCCGACCACCACGGCCCCGGCGAACGACACCGCCATGCCGGCCATCAGCTTGGGCGGGAAGCCCTCCTTGAGCAGCCAGCCGCCGAGGAGGGCCATCAGGATCGGGCCGATATTGACGATCATGGAGGCCGTGCCGGCGTCCACCTCGCGCTCGCCCCAGTTCAACGCGACCATGTACGCGCCGAACCACAGGAGCCCCGAGGCGGCGATGCCGGGCCAGGCCTCGCGCGGCGGGACCCCTTCGCGCCGCGCGAGGAGGATGGCGCCAAGGACGACGGAAGCCACCGCGAGCCGGCCGAAGGCGAGCGCGCCCGGTCCGAAGTGCTCACCGGAGCTGCGGATCGCGATGAACGACGACGCCCACAGCGCCACCGTGACCGAGGCCGCGGCGAGCACCAGGCCCTCGGCTCTCCTCTTGGCCCTGGCTTCGCCGTCCACCTCTGCTGTTGCCACCTGCCGGCTCACGATCGCGTCCTCCTGGAAGTCACTGGGCCCGTGCCTGGGCCTGGGGTCGGGCCGAGGTGCCCGACGGCTGCTCCGGCGCGCTCGGCGTCATGCCCGTGCCGGACACGGGCAGCAGCAGTACGTACCGGATCTCCTGCCGGTAGGCGGGAAGCAGCACCTGCGACGTGACCGTGGTCTCCCCCGCGTGGACATGCGGGAGGCGCAGGGTGAAGCGGTGCCCCTGCCGGTAGGCGATGACGTTGAGGTCCTGGCTCCACAGCGTCCGGCACTCACGGTCGTCGAGCACTTCGTCGAGCAGCGCGCCGAGTTGGTTCCCACCCCGGCCCGTCACCAGAGCGAACCGTAGCTGGGCGAGGTATACGGCGGCGTGGCCGGGCCAGTCGGTGAGCTGTTCGCGCGCCTCGGCGGAGGTGAGGACCCAGCGCAGGAGATTGGCGCCGGGCTCCCGGACCCAGGGGAACCAGGTCGCCATGGTCCCCGTGTAGTCGAGGATGTTCCACGCCTGGTCGACGAGGTAGGCGGGGAACTCCTCCTGGGTGGCGAGCAGTTGGACGAGCGCCTCCAGGGTCTCGGCGTCGCGCTCGGCGCCCGGGGCGATGGGGTCGGCGTGCACGTTCCCGTACAGGGCCAGGCGTTCGTCGGGGCCGAGCGCCAGCGCGTCGGAGAGCCGCATCAGCGCGTCAGGGGTGAGCGGCACCCCCGTATCGCTCTCCAGATTGCGGTACCAGCGCTCACTCACGTCCATGCGCCGGGCGACTTCCTTCTGGGGCAGCGGTTTACCGCGCTGTAATTTCTTTCCGGCCGTGGCCCGCCACGCACGCAACAGGTCGGGGAGCCTCGCGGTGTGGTGCACCACCTGGAATTACCTCTCAGTTGCGTCATACCTGGGCGCGTAAAGGAAAACGGCCCCGCCAGATCAAGATCATCACGGCTCAGCCCGCATACTACCGTCACTCAAGGAGCACGCAGTGTGATCTCTGGCACCCCTGTCCGGGGTTTCACGGCCGAGCGGGAGTGGCAGCCCGGAGCGCCCAACAACCGGCAAATATTTGCCGGTTGCCGCTTCTCGAAATTCCACGGGCGGCATGACGGCCCCGTTGCGACACTTGCCCGTCCCGCCCCACCCGCCCCATTTGCGGGCAAGTAAGTCCGCGCTAGCCCGCATTCCGGCGGGATTTCCCTTCTTCTGCGAGCCGCCACCTGGCGGCAGATATTTGCCGCTTGACGATGATCGATTTGCACTGGAAGCATCGTCGCCAGATGTCACGGAGAAACTCCGCGACAGAAAAAGCGCGCACCGCCGGAGAGTTGAACTCTGTACTTCTCCCGGCGGACGGACGGAACAGTCGAAATCTGCTTTTCCGTTCGCATTTCCGCGACCACTGATTCCGGCGTCCACTGATTCCGCGACCACTGAAGAGAAGGCGCTGTCCGCGCCCGTCGACCTCACGGTCCGCGTCCGAAACCCCACCCATGGAGAGTCATCCGTGCAGGCGGTCCACACCCTATTGAGGCGGGCGTGCGAGAAATTCGCCGACGCACCCGCGATCATCTCCTCTGCCGATTCGATTTCCTACTCCGAACTGCTCTCCCGCGCCCGGAAGGTGGCGGACGACCTGCGGGAGCGGGGCATCGGCAGGGGCGACGTCGTCGGCATTCTCGGCAGGCGCGGCGGACCGGCCGTCGTGGCCGTCTTCGGAGTCTGGCTGTCCGGGGCGATCGTCATGCTCGTCGATGACGCGCTGCCCGACGTGCGGCGCGAGACGATGCTGAACGCGGGCCCGGCCCGGGCGACGATCGACTGCGCGCAGGATCACCGGATCGCCGTGCGCCCCGGGCCCGGCGCCACCGGTGACGGCGTCCCCCCGGCGGCGCCCCTGGAGAACGAGGACTACGCGTACATCGCCTTCACCTCGGGATCCACCGGCAAACCCAAGGCGATCGTCGGCAGCCATACCGGATTGTCCCTGTTCCTCCAGTGGCAGTCGGACGAATTCGGCATCGGAGGGCACGACCGTTTCGCCCACCTCACCAACCTGTCGTTCGACGTCTGGTTCCGCGACGCCCTCACCCCTTTGATCTCGGGCGCCACGCTGTGCGTTCCGGACGACCGGCACCTCGACGCGGAGGGTGTCCTGCGGTTCCTGCGGGACCACGAGGTCACGGCCTTCCACCTGGTCCCCTCGCTCGGCAAGGTGTGGCTGTCGGCCGCCGGACGGAGCGAACCGGCGCCCACCGTCCGCCTCTCCTTCTTCGCGGGCGAGCCGCTGGACGGCGCTCTTATCGACAGCTGGCAGGGCCTCTTCCCCAACTGCCAGGTGGTGAACCTCTACGGCCCCACCGAGACGACGCTCGCTCAGCACTTCCACCGGGTCCCCAAGGACGCGGCTCCCGGCATCCAGCCCGTGGGCCGCAACCTCCCCCACTCGCGCAGCCATGTCCTGGACGAGAAGCGGCAGTTGTGCCCGGACGGCACCACCGGTGAGGTCCACATCGTGGCGGACCACCCCTCGCACGGCTATCTGGTCGAGGGCCGGATGGTCTCGCCGTTCGTCGAGCTCCGGATCGGCGGGGAGCCCGTCCTCGCCTATCCGACCGGAGACCTCGGGCGCCGGAACGCCGACGGCGGCCTGGAGATCCTCGGCCGGGCGGACGACCAGATCAAGATCGCGGGCGTCCGGATCGAACTGCAGGAGGTGCGCTCCGCGATCCAGTCGCACCCGAGCGTCCGCGACGCCTTCGTCTGCGCGCAGGACGACCGCTTCACCAAGGTCGTCGTCGCGGTCGTGGAAGGCGACGCGAGCGCCGAGCGCCAACTCCGCGACCACCTGGGCGAGCGCCTGATGAGCGCCATGCTCCCGGCCGCCTTCGTCTTCCTCCCCGAACTGCCCAAGCTCCCCAACGGGAAGGCCGACCGCAAGGCGCTGGCCGAGGTCGCCCGCGGCCACCTCCAGGAGCGGGCCCGGCGCGCGGCGGATGCCGCGGGGACCGGCGCGAAGGGCGGCTCGGTGGCCGACCGGCTGGAGCGCGTCTGGCTCGACGTGACCGGCGGCGCGGGGCCGCTGACCGACCGCGAGTCGAACTTCTTCGACGTCGGCGGCACCTCTTTGACCATCGTCGTGCTCCACGCCGAGACGCAGCGCGAGTTCGGTGTCCGCTTCCCACTCGTCCGCCTCTTCGAGCACACCTCGTTCAACGCCCAGCGGCGCTACCTGGAATCCCTGGCCGAGGAACCGCACGGCCCCGTACCCGGCGCCGCCACGGCCCGCGGCCGCGCCGCGCGCGGCCACGTCCTGTCGACCAGGCGCGCCCGCCGGCGCCAGCAACCCGCTCCGTCCCGGACTTCGCACCGGACCGACCAAGGATGAACATGGAAAGTGAAGACGAGCTGATCGCCATCGTCGCGATGGAGTGCCGGCTGCCGCAGGCCGGCGACGTCGACGAGTTCTGGCAGAAGCTGGTGGCCGGCGAGAGCGCCATCAGGGACCTCACGGACGAGGAGGTCGCGGCGGCCGGGGTGCCCGCGGCGCAGCGCTCCCGCCCGGACTACGTGAAGCGGGCCGGAGTCCTGGAGGGCGTCGCCGAGTTCGACTCCGCGTACTTCGGATACTCCCCTCGCGAGGCGGACATCCTCGACGTCCAGCAGCGCCTCATGCTGGAGTCGTCCGTCTCGCTCCTCGAACGCGCCAACATCGACCCGCACCGCACCGAGCAGCGGATCGGCGTCTTCGCGGGCTCGGGCATGAGCACCTACCTCTTCGGTGCGCTGCGCCGTCGTGACCTGGTCGAGTCGCTCGGCGAGATGGTCGTCCGGCACGGCAACGACAAGGACTTCCTCGCGACGCGGACTTCGTACAAGCTGAACCTGCGCGGTCCCAGCGTGAATGTGCAGACCGCGTGCTCGACCGGTCTGGTGGCGGTCCACTCCGCCGTGCAGAGCCTGCTCCTGAACGAGTGCGACGCGGCCGTCGCCGGTGCGGTGCACGTGCGGCTTCCGCAGCAGTCCGGCTACCGGTACCAGGTCGGCGGCGTGCTGTCGCCGGACGGTGTCTGCCGGCCGTTCGACGCCGGTGCCAACGGCACGGTGTTCACCAACGGACTCGGGCTCGTCCTGCTGAAGCGGCTGCGCGACGCGCTGGCCGACGGCGACGAGGTGCACGCCGTGATCGCCGCTTCGGCGGTGAACAACGACGGGGCGGAGAAGGTGAGTTTCACCGCCCCGAGCGTCGGCGGTCAGGTCGCGGTCCTGAGCGACGCCCTGCAGCTCTCGGGCGCCAAGCCGACCGACATCGCGTACATCGAGGCGCACGGCACCGGGACCGCGCTCGGCGACCCCATCGAGATGGAGGCGATCAAGCAGGCGTACGGCCACGACGGCGCCCCCTGCGGCATCGGCTCGCTCAAGGGCAACTTCGGGCACCTCAACATCGCGGCAGGCATCATCGGCCTGATCAAGGCGGCCCTGGTGCTCAAGCACAAGTACGTGCCGCCGACGGTGAACGTGGGCGAGCTCAACCCGGCGCTCGACCTGGACGGTTCGCGGTACTTCGTGACCACCGAGGGCCTGCCGCTCGACCGCGATACCGAGACCTGGGCCGGGGTGAGCGCCTTCGGCATGGGCGGCACCAACGGTCACGTGATCCTCCGGAGCTTCGAGCGGCCCTCCGCCGAGCCCGCACCGGCCCCCGACGCCGGACCCAGTGTCCTCACCTTCTCGGCGCGGTCCGAGAACGCCCTGCGGGGCCAGGCCGCCGCCCTTGCCGAGCGTCTCGCCGCGGACCCGGACGCCTCGCTCGCCGCGTACGCGTACACGCTGCGCGAGGGCAGGACGCGGCACCCCTACCGTGCGGCGCTGGCCGCCGCCGACCGGGCCGAGGCCATCGCCCGGCTGCGGGCCGGGCGCTACCACCGGGGAGCCGAGGCGGGCGCGGACGAGCTCGCGTTCGTCTTCGCCGGACAGGGCACGCAGCGCCGGGCGATGGGGTCCGTGCTCGCCGAGAAGAACGAGCGCTTCGCCCGCAGGCTCGACGAGGCGGTCGAGGCGGTGAACCAGCACACGGACTTCGACCTGCGGACCCACCTCGGGCCCGACGCCGAGGTGGAGGGCATCGACACCTCCGTGGCGCAGCCGCTCCTGTTCGCCGTCGAGTACGCCCTGGCGACCGCGCTCATCGACTCCGGGGTCCGGCCCAGCCACCTCTTCGGCCACAGCCTCGGGGAGGTCGTCGCCGCGACCGTCGCGGGCGTCTTCGACCTGCCGTCGGCCGCCGCGCTCGTCGCGACCCGGGCGAAGCTCATGGGCGACTGCCCGGCCGGGGCGATGCTCGCGGTGGACGGCCTCGACGCCTTCGCGGACCTGCTGGACGGTGGGTCGCTGGTGGTCGCGGCGGCCAACTCCCCCACGCAGTCCGTGCTGTCCGGGACCCACGAGGCCATCGAGGCGGCTGCCGCCCGGGCGGCCGAGGCAGGGGTGCGTCACCAGCGTCTTGCGACGTCCCACGCCTTCCACTCGCCGCTCATGCGGGAGGCCGCGGAGGAGTTCCGCGCGTTCCTGCGGTCGTTCACGTTCCACGCGCCGCGGATTCCGCTGGTCTCGAACATCACCGGCCGCGTCCTCACGGAGTACGAGGCTCGCAGCCCGCACTACTGGGCGGATCATCTCCTGCGCACGGTCAGCTTCGCCGAGTCCCTGCGGACGCTGCGGGAGTCGGGCGTGAGCAGGTTCGTCGAGATCGGTGCGGGCCAGTCGATGAGCAACCTGGTGCGGGCCAACCTCGGGTCCGACGACGGTCCGCCCCTCCAACTCGCTCAGACACTTGGCGAGTTGGAGCGCGAGGAGGAGTCGTTCGCGGACGCCGTCGCCCTCGGCTGGGCCGCCGACCCCGAGGTGCCCATCGAGGAGTACGCGGTCGCGGCACGGATGGTCACGCTGCCCACGTACGCGTTCGAGCGCCACGTCCACTGGGTGGAACCGGCGCTCGGATTCGGTACGGACTTCGGTACGGACGAGGACACGGGCGGTGGGAGCGGGAACCGTCAGGCCCCGGCCCCGGAGGCGAGCCCCGCCGCCACCGCCGCCGATGTCCGCACCGAAGACCCGGCCCCTGACGACACCCTCGACGGAGCGACCGAAGAGATCCGCGGCATCGTCGCGCAGATCTTCGAGAGCTTCGTCGGCGCACCCGCGACCGACCACGACCGCGAGTTCTTCGAGCTCGGCGGCAACTCGCTCATGGCGATCCAGCTGATCAACAAGTTGCGCGAGACGTTCGAACTGGACTTCTCCGTCAAGGACTTCTACGAGAACAGCTCGGTCTCGCGGACCACGAACGTGATCAAGGCACTGCTGCTCGAGGAGCCCGCCCATGTCTGACAGTTCCTTCCTCGCCGCCGGACAGCTGGCGAGCCTGAAGGCGAAGCTCAAGTCGGGGGCCACGCGCGCTCCCGAACCCGCCGGGCAGGGAGCGGACGCGGCGTCGTACCTGCCCGACCTGGGCGTCATCTTCTTCTCGGGGCTGAGCGGCGAGAGCGACCCCTACGAGCTCCTGCTCGACGTCGCCCGCTACGTCGACGGCGCCGGCTTCAGCGCCGTCTGGACCCCGGAGCGCCACTTCACCGACGCGGGCGGTGCCTACCCCAACCCGTCCGTCCTCGGCGCCGCCCTCGCGATGATCACCGAGAACGTGCGGATCCGGGCCGGCAGCGTGAACCTGCCCCTGCACAACGTCCTGCGCGTGGCCGAGGAGTGGGCGCTCGTGGACAACCTGTCGGGCGGGCGGGTCGACCTCGCGGTGGCGCCCGGCTGGCACGCCCGGGACTTCGTCCTCGATCCCGACGCGTTCGAGGACAGGGCGCAGGTGCTCAACCGGTCGCGGGAGCAGTTGCAGGACCTGTGGCGCGGCACCCCCGTCGAGCGCACCGACGCCCTCGGCGAGAGCCACGACATCCTGACCTTCCCGCGGCCCGTGCAGCCGGAGCTCCCCGTCTGGCTGACCTCGTCCAAGAGCGAGGGGGCCTGGCGGTTCGCGGGTGAGAACGGCTTCAACGTCCTCTCGGCGCTCATCAACTTCGGCCCCGCCGAGCTCAAGAAGCGGATCGACATCTACCGCGAGGCGCGGGCCGGTGCGGGACTCGACCCCGACCTCGGCGTCGTGTCGCTGATGCTGCACACCTATGTGGGTGACGACATGGACGAGGCCGTACGGACGGTCCGGCCGGCCATGACCGAGTACCTGAGCTCCTTCGTCACGCAGCACGCGACCTCGGGACAGAGCGAGTCGCGCGACAAGTCAGCGACGCTGCAGAACCTCGACAAGGACCGGGACGACTTCCTGGAGATGGTGTTCCAGCGGTACGTCTCGTCGAGCTCGCTCATCGGTGACGTGAAGCAGGCCCGCGCCACCCTGGAGGGCTTCCGGGAGATGGGCGTGGACGAGGTCGCCTGCCTCGTCGACTTCGGACTCTCCAAGGACGAGGTCCTCGCGAGCCTCGCCCGCCTCTCGCCGCTTCTCCAGAAGGGAGCCTGAGCTGTGAAGACGTACAGCTTCCAGGGGGTCTCGCCCCGCATCCACCCCAGCGTCTACGCGTTCGAGAACGTGGTCGTGATCGGGGACGTCGAGATCGAGGAGGGCGTCAGCCTGTGGCCGGGGGTGACCGTGCGCGGGGACAAGGGCAGCGTCCGGATCGGCCGCGGGTCGAACGTCCAGGACCACGCGATGCTGCACTCCGACCCCGGCCAACCGCTGACCATCGGGCCCGATGTGACGGTCGCCCACAGCGCGGTGCTGCACGGCTGCTCGGTCGGCGCCGGATCGGTCGTCGGCATCGGCTCGGTCCTGCTGAACGGCGTGTCTGTGGGCGCGAGTTCGCGGATCTCGGCGGGCGTGGTGCTCAGCGCGGGTCCCGTCTACCCGCCCCGGAGCCTCATCGCGGGCACCCCCGCCACCGTCCTGATGACGCTGAGCGACAGCGACGTGGCCGTACTCGACGAGACCGCCGCCGAATACCGGGAGCTCGCCGCGCGGTACCGCACGGGCCTCGGCCCCGCCGTGGAGGTGGCCGCCCGTGTCGGCTAGCGCGCCCGGCGCACGCGGCGGTGCGCCCCTGCGCGTCGGCTTCCAGCGGAACACCCCGCCCTTCTCCTACGCCCCGGCCGCACCGTTCGAACCCATCGGCTACTCCGTCGACCTGGCCCGGCTCGTCCTCGCCGGGGTCTTCGGCGGTACGGGGTCGGTGCCGCCGCTCGACGCGGTCGAGGTCACGTCCTCCACGAGGGAGGGCCTGCTCGCCGACGGCCGCATCGACATCGAGTGCGGTTCGACGACGATCACGCCGTCGCGGCAGCTCCGCTGCGCGTTCAGCAGGCCCATTTTCCGGACCTCGCACCGCATCGCCGTGAAGCCCGGCGCGGAGACGGCCGGGGGCGCCCTGCGCGTGGTCGGCATCCAGGGTTCGACGAGCCAGGCGGCGCTGGCGGCGCGGAGCGACCTGGGCTTCGCCCACTCCTTCGTCGGGGTGCCGTCCATCGGGGCGGCCCTGGACGCCTTCGTCGACGACCCCCGCGTCGACGCGATGGTGGCGGACGAGGTGATCCTGCGGGCCCTGCTGCGCGGCCGCGGGGCCGCCGCGGGCACCGGGCTGCTCGACGTGCGGCTCGGTGAGGAGTTCTACGGATTCATGATGCGCAAGGACGACCCGGAGTTCGTCCGCGCCGTCGACGACGCCCTGACGGACGTCTTCGCGTCCGCCGCGTTCCCCGCCCTCCTCACGTCGTGGTTCACCGACGAACTCCCCGGGCTGGGATTCGGCCTGGGAATGGAAGCTGAGACCGCCCTGCTGATCGGAACAGGCACCTTCGATGAATAGCACCGAGACCGTCTCCCCCACTCTGCAGGACGCCTTCAAGGACGTCATGGCCTGCGTCGCCACGCCCGTCTCGATCGTGACGGCAGTGCCCGGCGACGGCGGCCCGCCGTGCGGCGCGACCGTCAGCGCCTTCGCCTCCCTGTCGGTCGCTCCCGCGATGGTCCTGGTCAGCCTGGACAGGAGGTCGCGCACGCTCGAAGTGATCCGCCAGACCGGCCGTTTCGGGCTCAACGTCCTCGGCGCGGACCAGGACGACCTGGCGATGTCGTTCGCGTCCAAGGGCGGGATCGACAAGTTCTACGGCACGTCCTGGACCACCGAGCAGGGCCTCCCGCGCATCTCCCGGGCGGCGGCGTGGCTGGCGTCGACCGTGGCCGACTTCGTGGACGGCGGGGACCACGTCATCGTCCTCGGCCGCGTCGACGCCGCGGAGGCCGCGGTGACCAGGGCCCCGCTGGTCTACCACCGCCGCAGCTTCGGCACCCACCGGCCGCACCGCGACCCGGCACCGGGAGTCCCGGCGTGACGGCCGGGACCGCGACGGCCCGGATCAGGGTCGGGCTGCTCGGATGCGGCACCGTCGGGGCCGACTTCGCCCGGCTGCTTGTCGACCGGCGGGCCGCGGTCGAGGACGTCACGGGGATCTCCCTGGAGCTCGTACGGATAGCGGTGCGCGACCCGCGCAAGCCGCGTCCCGAGGCGCTGGACGCGGAGTTGTTCACCGGCGACGCCTATGACGTGGTCAAGGCCGATGACGTCGATCTCGTGGTCGAGCTGATCGGCGGCACGTCGGCGGCGGGTGAGCTCGTCACGACCGCGCTCGAAGCGGGCAAGCCGGTCGTGACCGCCAACAAGGAGCTCATCGCGAAGGCGGGCCCGGACCTGTTCGCGGCGGCCGACCGCGCCGGGGTCGACCTCTTCTTCGAGGCCGCCGCGGTGGCGGCGGTGCCCATCCTGCGCCCCCTGCGGGAGTCCCTGCTCGCCGAGGACGTCACGCGGGTGGTCGGCATCGTCAACGGCACCAGCAACTTCATGCTGACCCGGATGACCGCCGACGGCCTGGGCTTCGACGAGGCGCTGGCGAAGGCCCAGGAGCTCGGGTACGCAGAGCCCGACGCGAGCGCCGACGTCGACGGCGCCGACGCGGCGTCCAAGCTCGCCATCCTCGCCTCGCTGGCCTTCAACCGGGCGGTCGTCGCGGACGACGTCGGCAGGGAGGGCATCGTCGGCCTCGACCGCGAGGACTTCGAACTCGCCGCCCGCTTCGGGTACGACATCAAGCTCCTCGCCGTGGCCGAGCGCTTCCCCGACGGCCACGCGATCGGCGCCCAGGTCTTCCCCGCCCTGATCGGCCGCGACCATCCGCTGGCCAGCGTCCGCGACAGCTTCAACGCGGTGTTCCTGACCACCTCCGCCGCCGGTGAGCTCATGTTCTACGGGCACGGTGCGGGCCCCCGCCCGTCCGCGTCCGCGATCCTCGGTGATGTCACGGGCGCCGCGGACCAGTTGCTGCGCGGCACGCACCGCCGCATCCCCGTCGGCTCCCCGGCGCGGCTGCGTCCGGCGCGGGACCTGGTGCACTCGTACTACGTCCGCGCCGACGTCGAGGAGGCGCCGGGTGTCCTGTCCGAGGTGACGGGGGTGTTCGCCCGGCACGGCGTGTCGATCCGCACGGTGGACCAGGACGGCTCGGAGTCGCGGGCGCGCATCGTGTTCCTCACCTTCCCGGCGCCCGAACACGCGCTGGACGACGCACTGGAGGAGCTGCGGGGGCTGAGCCGGGTCCGCGGAGTGGGCCGGGTGTTGCGCATCCACAAGTGACCGCTCCCCGCACCGCACGACAGCACCACCGCACCGATCACGACACCGGACGGAGTTCCACCCATGTCCCAGCAGATCCAGCTCGTCATCCAGATCACCACGCAGCCGGGCCGCGGCAAGGACCAGATCGCCGCCTTCGAGCACCTCGCACCGCTCGTGCGCGCCGAGGACGGCTGCCTCCAGTACGACCTGCACCAGGTGAGCGGCGACCCCGACCGCTTCGTCCTGATCGAGCGGTGGGCCTCGCAGGAGGCGCTCGACGCGCACGACGCTACTCCGCACATGGTCGAGGCCGACGCGGCGAGCCCCGCCTTCCGTGCGGGCCCCGCCGTGGTCGTACGCCTGGACGCCGAGCCGCTGGCCTGACCGCCGCCCCACCCACCCCACCCCGTACAGCCCGAACGGCCATCCGGATCGCTCTGGATGGCCGTTCTACGCGTGCCGGAGCTACTTGACGGAACCCGCCGTGAGTCCCGACACCACATGCCTCTCGATGAACGCGAACAGCACGATGACCGGGATGATCGCGACCACCGACGCGGCGAAGAGGTAGTTCCACTGCACCGTGTAGTTGCCGATGAAGTTGTTGATGCCCACCGTCAGCGGCTGCTTCTCCGGTTGGGTGGTCAGGGTCAGGCCCATCACGAACTCGTTCCAGGACGTGATGAAGGTGAAGATCACGGCCGTGACGACGCCCGGCAGGGCGAGCGGCAGCGTCACCCTGATCATGGCCCCGAAGCGGCTGGTGCCGTCCACCATGGCGGCCTCCTCCAGCTCCGGCGGGATCGAGCTGATGTACGCCGTCAGGATCCAGACCGCGAAGGCGAGGTTGAACGCCGCGTTGGTGAGGATCAGGGTCCAGACCGAGTTGAGCATGTCCAGCTGGTGGAACTCGCGGTAGAGACCGACCAGCAGGGCGGTGGGCTGGAACATCTGGGTGACCAGGACCAGGAGCAGGAAGAACTTGCGGCCCCGGTAGCGCATGCGGGCCGTGTAGTACGCCGCGGGCAGCGACACCAGCAGGACCAGCAGGGTCGCGCCGCCCGCCACCATCAGCGTCACCTGCAAGTTCTGGCCGAGCTCCGACTCCTTCCAGACGTCGACGAAGTTCGCCCACTCCAGGTTCGTGGGCAGGTACGTGCGGTCCCGCAGCTCCTCCTTGGGGCGGAGCGCGGTGACGACCATCTCCAGGTACGGCGCGAGGAAGACCGCCGCGAGGAGCCAGGCGCAGGCCGTGATGACCAGGGTGCGGGGCCGGAGCGCGCGCCGGGCCTTCTTCGGCCCGCCGTCCTTCCGGGGCGCGGGGCGGGTCGCCGTCGCGGTGGCCATCAGTCCTCCTCGTTCCACCGGCTGACCTTCAGGAAGATCAGCACGAGCACCACGACCATCAGGAAGTTGACGACCGACATGGCCGCGGACTCACCGATGTCGGTCTCCTTCAGCTTGTACATGAACACCATCGACGTGGAGGTGTCGTAGCCCGGACCGCCCTGGGTCATGGCCCAGATGATCGGGAAGGAGTTGAAGACGTTGATGAGGTTGATGACGACGCCGACGAGGAAGGCGGGCCGCAGCATCGGGAGCGTGATGTGGCGGTAGGTCTGCCAGTTCCCGGCGCCGTCGATCCGTGCCGCCTCGTAGACGTCCTGCGGGATGGTCTGCAGGCCGGCCAGGAGCGTGTACGTGGTGAAGGGCAGGGAGACGAAGACGGCGACCGCCATCATCCACGGCCAGGCGGTCTCCGGCCTGCCCAGCCAGTCCTTGGAGTCGTCGATCAGGCCGAGGTCGAGCATCAGCGTGTTGAGCACGCCCGCGGTCTGGTTGAGCATCCACTTGAAGCCGATGGCGGTCATCAGGACGGAGGCGGCCCAGGGGGCGATGAGCGCCCAGCGGGTGAGGGTGCGGCCGGGGAACTTCTGGTTGAACAGCTGGGCGAGGGCCAGCGAGAGCAGCATCGTCACGGTGACGACGACGACGGTCCACACCGCCGTCCAGAGCAGGACGGCCCCGAAGTCGCTCTCCTCGAAGAGCTTCTTGAACTTGTCGGTCCCGGCGCTGCCGCGCACCTTGCCGGCGATGGAGATGTTGAGGAACGAGGTGCGGATCAGCTCGACGACGGGCCAGACGACCACGGCGAGGATCAGCAGGATGACGGGCGCTATCCAGGGCAGCGGGCCAAGCCGGGCCAGACCGCTGCGGCGGCTCACCGGCCTGGGTGCGCGCCCGCCCCGTCCCCGGCCGGACTCGGCCGGGGACGGAGGGGCCTTCAGGGACACAAGGACTCCTTGGCGACGGGACGGGGTGGGTGAAGGGGCCGTGCGGGGCCGCTACTTGGCCTCGGCCGCCGCCGACTCCGCCTTCTTCTGCAGGTCCCCGAGGACCTGCTTCGGGTCGTCGGCGACGGCCTTGCCGCCGGTCTTCTTCATCTCGGCGGAGACGACGTCCCAGGAGGTGTCACCCAGCGGGTAGAACTTGGCGTTCGGCAGGACCGCGAAGAACGGCGCCAGGTCCTTGTGCTTGCCGTTGCCCTGCATGGTCTTGAGGGCGTCCTGGGTGACCGGCATGAGGTTGTACATCTCGTCGAACGCCAGCATCTTCTTGGAGTACGTGAAGTCCAGGAACTTCTTCACGCCCTCCTTCTCCGCGCCGCCGTCCTTGAACGCCATCATCCAGTCGGCCACGCCGAGGGTGCTCTGCAGCGGGCCCGTCCTGCCGGGGATGGGGGCGACGCCGTAGTCGACCTTGCCGCCCTTGGCCATCTGGATGAGGCTCGGGTGGCCGTTGAGCATGCCGGCCTTGCCGGCCGCGAAGTCCGCGAAGGCCGTCTTGCGGTCGGTGGAGGCGGGGTTGGCGTACGTCAGACCGGGCTTGACCAGGTTGGTCTTGAGCCACTCGAAGGTCTCGACGTTCTTCGCGCTGTCGAGGGTGTACTTGCCGTCCGCGTCGGTGTAGCCGCCGCCGTTGCCGAGCTCCCACATCAGCGACTCGCCCTGCGTCTCCTCGGGGCCGAGCGGCAGCGCGTAGGGGGTGTCGGCGGCCTTCTTGGCCTTGATCTTCTTTGCCGCGTCGGCGAGTTCGTCCCACGTCTTGGGCGGCGACTTGATGCCGGCCTTCTTGAAGACGGACTTGTTGTAGAACATCACGCGGCTTGAGGAGACCCACGGGATGCCGTACTGGGTCCCGTCGACCTCGCCGGCCTTGGCGAAGGTGGGGATGAGGTTCTCGCGCGTCTTGGCGGACATCACCTCGTCCGCCTTGTAGAGGAGGTCGTCGGCGACCTTGTCGGCGTATCCGCCGGTCTGCAGCAGGTCGGGCTCGTTGCCCGCCTGGATCATGTTCTTGACGGACTTGTCGATCTCGTTCCAGTTGATGACCTGGACGTCGACCTTGTAGCCCTCGTTGGCCTTCTCGAATTCCTTTTTGACCTCGGCCCAGTACACCTTGGAGGCGTTGGAGGCCTTGTCGCCGTAGTCGGCGGCGACGAGCTTGATCGTCTTGCTGTCGCCGCTGTCGCTGTCACCGCCGCAGGCGGTAAGTCCCAGCGTCATGGCGACCGTTGCCGCACCGGTGGCGATTATTCGATTCCTCATGATGGTTCAACCCTTCGACATCGGTGTCGACTTGAGCGCGTCCGGTCGCCCCCCGCGGCGCCGTGGCGCCGAGACTACTCACGGCCCGATTGGCCTTGACAGGCCTAGACCACTTTCGTGGCCAAGCTGAAATCACCCGCTCCACCAGGTCACTTGATGGCGCCCGCGGTCAGTCCGGCCTGTACCTGTCGCTGGAAGACCGCGTAGACGACGAGCACGGGGAGCATGGCGATCGTCAGGCCCGCGAAGAGCGCGCCCCAGTCGCCCCGGTAGCCCTGCGAGACGGCCAGTGAGGCGAGTCCCTGCGGCAGCACGTAGCTCTTCTCGTCCTCGCTGTTGAGCAGCAGCGGGAGCAGGTACTGGTTCCACTGGCCGAGGAAGTTGAAGATGCCGATGCTGACCAGGCCGGGCTTGGCCATCGGCAGCATGATCTGGAAGAAGGTGCGGGTGTGCGAGGCCCCGTCGACCATGGCCGCCTCCTGCACGCCGGTCGGCAGCGTGCGGAAGAAGGAGGTCAGGAAGAAGGTGGTGAAGGGCAGGGAGTACGCGATGTACGCGATCATCAGGCCGGGCCGGGTGTCGAGGAGGCCGAAGTTCTCCATGACCGCGAAGAGCGGCACCAGGGCGAGGATGACGGGGAACATCATGCCGCCCGCGAACAGCATGAAGATGAAGCGGTTGCCGGGGAAGGTGAAGCGGGCGATGACGTAGGCCGCCATCGAGCCGAGCAGCATGGTGCCGGTCAGTGAACCCGTCAGGATGATCAGCGAGTTGAGGGTGTACTGGCCGATGCTGGCCTTGCTCCAGGCGTTGCTGAAGTTCTCCCAGCGGAAGGAGGCCGGCCAGCCCATCGGGTCGCTGAGGATCTCGGCCGAGGGGCGGAACGCGGTGAGCGCCACCCAGACCAGCGGTCCGGCGGCGAGGACGACCCACAGGACGAGGAAGGCGTGCGAGAAGACGTTGAGGGTGGCGCCGCCCGCCTCCCTCTCGCGGTGGACCGCGGAGGTGGTCTCGGAACGGGGCGCGGAGGTTTTGATCGTGGTCATGATGCAGTGGCTCCCGCGGTCTCAGTATTCGGTCCGGTCGCGGTTCCCGACCCGCATGACGATCAGGGAGAACGCCATGCTGAGGAGGAGAAGGACGACGCCGATGGCGGTGGCGTAGCCGTACTGGCCGTCCCGGAACCGTTCGTAGAGGAAGACCGGGGTCACCTTCAGGACGTGCGGCGGCACCATGACCAGGCAGATGGCGAAGGTGTCGAGCGCCTGGATCCCCATGTAGATCCAGCCGGTGCGCACCGTGTCCCAGATCAGCGGGAGCGTGACGTTGAAGAAGGTGCGGGCGCGGCCCGCGCCGTCGAGGAGGGCGGCCTCGTAGATGTCCTTGGGGATCGCGCCCATGGCGGCGGAGAAGAGCACGACGTAGAAGCCGATGAAGCTCCAGCAGATCACGGTGAGCAGCGAGACGAGGCCGAGGGTCTCGTCGCCGCCCAGCCAGGCGGGCCCGTCGACGCCGACCTTGTCGAGGCCGCCGTTGATCAGGCCGCTGTTGGTGTTGAAGACGCGTCCCCACACCACGGCGATGATGGCGACGGAAAGGACCTGCGGGAAGAAGTAGACGACCTTGTAGAACGAGGACCCGGCGACGCCCGCGATGGCCTGTCCCCCGCGGTGCCGGCCGCCCGAGGTGATCATGTAGGCGAAGAACATGCCGAGGACCAGGGTCAGCACGGGCGCGATGAGCAGCAGGAGGGCGCTCACCTGGACGGAGTCCCAGAAGCGCTCGTCGTTCCACATCTTGCGGTAGTTGTCGAACCCGACGAAGTTCGCGACCGGGCCGCCGGACCAGTCGGTGAACGAGTAGTAGATCGCCTGGAGGAAGGGCGAGACGACGAACAGCGCGTAGAACGCGAGCGGCACGGCGAGGAAGCCCACGATGAAGCGGTACTTGTCGAGCGTGCGGTAGCGCCGGTCGTAGCGCACCCGTTCGGGGGTGAAGCGGGGCGGCAGGAGCACCGCCAGGACGAACAACAGCCGGCCCGGTGCGGCCGGTGCGGGCCTCGCGCCCGCCTGCTTCTTGGGAGGTGGGGTCTTCTCCACCCGGGTGTCGGTCTTCACGCTGCTCAGCCCCGCCCGCTCTTTCACATGCCTACGTGCTCGGTTGCGTGCCCGGGCCCCGGGACCGCGAAGGCCCCGGACCCGCGGGAGGATCAAGGGGACCCGGAGGATCAGGCCTTCTTGATCTTCGTGATGTCGGGGTCGTTCTTGATCCGGTCCGAGGCCTTCTGCATGGTGTCCATCGCCTGCCGGGCGCCGATCTGGCCCTGCATGAACTTGTGGATCATGTTGTTGAAGTCCTCGCGGAACAGCTCGTTGTACCAGTCCATGAACTGGGGGATGACGACGTTCTCGCCGGCCGCCCTGATCGCCGCCTGGGCGCTCGCCGCGCCCGGGGGCAGCTGCTTCAGACCGTCGAGGACGCCCTTGACGACGGGCAGCGAGCCGGTCTCCTTGAAGAGGCTGACCGCGGCCTGCCTGCTGTACATCATCCGCATCCACTCCAGGCCGCCCTGCACGTTCTTGGCCTTGGCGGGGACGATGAAGGGCTCACCGGCCGGGGCGTAGAGCGTGCCGAACGGCATCTTGTCGCTGGAGTCGAGCGAGGGGGTCGCCCCCACGGTCATCTCGAAGTCCTTCGGCGTGGTGTCCTTGGCCTCGTTCTCCACCCAGGAGCCGTCGGGCACGAAGAGGCACTTGCCCTCCTTGGTCCACGCGGTCTGCATCTCGGTGTGGGCCTCGGTTCCGTCGAAGCCGGTCAGCACGTACTTCTTGGCGACCAGCTCCTCCCAGGCCTCGAAGACGTCCTTGACCGCGTCGTGCTTCCAGGCGTCCGGCTCCAGGTAGTCCATGGCCGTGGTGACCTCGCGCCCGCCGCGCTGGGCGAACATCGCGTACATGCTGAAGAACATGTAGCGGGGGTGGCCGCCCGGGTAGCTCCAGCCGTGGATGCCCTTGGCCTTGGCCTTCTTGCAGACCGCGAGCATCTCGTCCCAGGTCTTGGGGTACTCGGCCTCAAGGCCCTTCTCGAGGAGCTTCTTGGAGTACCAGTTGCCGTACACCGTCAGTGCGATGTTGAGCTGGTAGCACTCTTTGCCGCCGAAGCGGCCCATCTGCTCGACCACCGGCACGAGGGTCTCACGCACGGTGACCTTCGGGTCGTCCCACGAGGGTGCGTCGAGCACCTCGCGGAGGTCGGCGACCTGCTTGTTGTGCACCAGCTTGCCGGGGTTCATCTGGTCGGCGCCGGAGTTGTTGACGACGTCCGCCGTGGGCTTGCCGCGGACGATCTTCGGCTGGACCTGGGTGGCGATCTTCTCGGTGGGCTTCTGTTCCGGATCGGCATCGGGGTACTTCTTGGCGTACATGTCCGTGACGAACTGGGCGTACTTGTCGCCGTACCCGCCGTTGAAGATGTAGACGGTGAGCCCGGCGTCCTCCTTCACACCGAGCGGGTTCTTCTTGGTCTTCTCGCCCTTTTCGGCTTTGTTCTCGTCGCCGCCACCACTGGCGCAGGAGCTCAGTGCTCCGACGGCCGGCACCGCGAGCAGACCGGCGGCTGCCGCCCTTTTCATGACATCACGACGGTTGACGCTGGTGGATCCCATGCTCAAGTCCTCGCCTTCTCCAGGACTCAGGCGGTGAACCGGACCCTCCCCGGCACCGCGGCGGTGTGAAGCTGGGGTCGTGCGCCGGGTTCTCCCACCGGCCAGGGCAGTTGACGTCGGACGCGGACAGGTATAGTCCACTCGCCGTCGGGTGGGCAAGATCGAATACGACTTTGCCCGGCAGCCTTGTCCGAGTTGAGACCTGCGACGATCCCCGGTCGAACCTCTCGCACATCACCGCCCGAAACCGTGGACTTTCGCGCCGGTTTCCATGGACTTTCCGTCGGACCACCCAAGTGGCCGGGGTGGGGGCCTGCGCCGGTGTGTCGAGGGTCCGGGAGACGTGCGGCTGAACTCTCCGCACGGGAGCGGTGCTTTGGTGCGCCTCGGTCGCTGGGAGTAGGTCCTGCGCCGCAGGCGTACGGCGGGCCTAGGGTCGACCTCATGGAGACCACGGGAACCGTCCGCCGCCCGACGGCGGAGCGTACGCGCGACACACTGGACCGGCTCGTTGCCGAGCGGGACGTATGGGTGGCGACGGCCCACCCGGAGCACGGGCCGCACCAGGTGCCGCTGTGGTTCCTGTGGGACGGGCGAGCGGTATGGATGTGCACCGGCGCCACGTCCGTGACGGCGCGGAACGTCCGCGCGGAGCCGCGCGTACGCCTGTCCCTTCCGGACACCTTCGACGTGGTGCTCCTCCAGGGGGAGGCGGAGTGCTTCCCCGACCAGGAGGTGCCCGAAGCCGCGGCGCGGGCGTTCGCCGACAAGTTCGGGTGGGATCCGCGCGGGGAGGAGGGCCCCTTCCTCTACATACGCGTGGTCCCGCGGACGGTACGCGCCTGGCGCGGCGAGCCGGAACTGCGCGGGAGGGTCATCATGCGCGAGGGGGTGTGGCTGACCGGGAGCCCGTGAGGATGATCCGCACGGATGCCGCGGGCTGACGCGGGCACTCAGGGTGACGCGGGCACCCCTCTCCCCTACACCATCCCGTCCCCCGCCAACAGCCTTGACACCACTCGACACTTGACGCCCTACTAGACCTTGCGCAGCGATCGTGACAACGTTGTCCAACTGGCAAGGAGGGGCTTGAGGATGCCGCACACGGCTCGCAGACCTCGTTTCAGACACCACCGTCCGCCCGGCCCGGGGCCCCGTTCGGCCGTGGCCGCCGGGACGCTGGCGCTCGCGCTCGTCGTGGCGGCGCAGGGGGCCGCCGTCGCCGGGCCCGGGCAGTCCCCCCGCTCGCAGCGGGAGTTCTCCTCGTCCTTCGAGAAGGACGACGCGCAGCCCGACTGGCTGAACACCGTCGAGACGGGTCCCGACGGCAAGAAGAAGGCCTCGGGCGTCAACGGCGAGTTCAGTGCGGGGCTGCCCGGCAGCGTCAACGACCACGTCACCGAGGTCCGGGCGAGCGGCGAGAACACCGGCTCCGGCGAGGTCGCCGCGAACCTGGTCGACGGCGAGGCGACCAGCAAATGGCTGACGTTCGCCAAGGACGGCTGGGTCGAGTTCGAGATGGACCGGCCCGCCAAGGTCGTGACGTACGCGCTCACGTCCGCCAACGACCACGCGGAGCGCGACCCGAAGGACTGGACCCTGAAGGGTTCCACGGACGGCAAGGACTGGAAGGTCCTCGACGAACGCAAGGGCGAGACCTTCGACGGCCGCCACAAGACGAAGAAGTACGACTTCGAGAACGCGGAGGCGTACGCCCACTACCGGCTCGACGTCACCGCGAACAACGGCGCGACCGACGCCCTCCAGCTCGCCGACCTTCAGCTGTCGGTCGGCGGCACGGAAGCCCCCGCACCCGAGGACATGCTGAGCCTGGTGGACCGCGGCCCCAGCGGTTCCCCCACCGCCAAGTCCCGCGCCGGGTTCACCGGAAAGCAGGCGCTGCGCTACGCGGGCAGCCACAAGGCGGACGGACGCGGCTACTCGTACAACAAGGTTTTCGACGTCGACGTCAAGGTCCGCGAGAACACCGAGCTCGGCTACCGGATCTTCCCCTCGATGGCCGAGGGTGACCGTGACTACGCCGCCACGAACGTCTCCGTGGACCTCGCCTTCACCGACGGCACGTACCTCAGCGACCTCAAGGCCGTCGACCAGCACGGCTTCCCACTGACCCCGCGGGGCCAGGGCGCGGCCAAGGCGCTCTACGTGAACCAGTGGAACAACGTCGACGCCCGCATCGGGCAGGTCGCGGGCGGCAGGACCGTCGACCGGATCCTGATCGCGTACGACGCCCCTAAGGGCCCGGCGAAGTTCCGCGGCTGGCTCGACGACGTGTCCCTGAAGGAGAAGGCGCCCGCGCAGCCCAAGGCGTACCCCTCCGACTACGCCGACACGACGCGCGGCACCAACTCCAGCGGCGGCTTCTCGCGCGGCAACACCTTCCCGGCCACCGCGGTCCCGCACGGCTTCAACTTCTGGACGCCGGTGACCAACGCGGGCTCGCTGAGCTGGCTGTACGACTACGCGCGCGGCAACAACGACGACAACCTGCCGACGATGCAGGCGTTCAGCGCGAGCCACGAGCCGAGCCCGTGGATGGGCGACCGGCAGACGTTCCAGATGATGCCGTCGGTCGACAAGGACACGCCGAGCGCGTCGCGCACCAAGAGGGCGCTGCCCTTCCGGCACGAGAAGGAGACGGCGCGCCCGCACTACTACGGCGTGACCTTCGAGAACGGCCTGAAGGCCGAGATGGCGCCGACCGACCACGCCGCGATGATGAAGTTCACCTATCCCGGTGACGACGCGAGCGTCGTCTTCGACAACGTCTCCGAGAAGGGCGGCCTGACCCTCGACGAGGACAAGGGCGTCGTGACGGGCTTCTCGGACGTCAAGTCGGGCCTGTCGACGGGCGCGACGCGCCTCTTCGTGTACGGGGTCTTCGACACGCCGGTCACCGCGGGCGGCAAGCTGGAGGGCGGCGGTGGCGGCGACGTCACCGGCTACCTGCGCTTCAAGCCGGGCAAGGACCGCACGGTCGGCCTCCGCCTGGCGACGTCCCTGATCAGCCTGGACCAGGCGAAGGACAACCTCGCCCAGGAGATCCCGTCCGGCACCTCCTTCGACCGCGTGAAGAACCGCGCGCAGAAGGCGTGGGACGACATCCTCGGCAAGGTGGAGGTCGAGGGCGCGAGCGAGGGCCAGCGCACGTCCCTCTACTCCTCCCTCTACCGGCTGTACCTGTACCCCAACTCGGGCTTCGAGAAGGTGGGTTCGCAGGGCGGCGGCAAGGCGACGTACAAGTACGCGTCCCCGTTCTCGCCGCAGACCGGGCCCGACACCCCGACCCACACCGGGGCGAAGATCGTCGAGGGCAAGCCGTACGTCAACAACGGCTTCTGGGACACGTACCGCACGACCTGGCCGGCCTACTCCCTGCTCACCCCGGGAAAGGCGGGCGAACTGGTCGACGGCTTCGTGCAGCAGTACAAGGACGGCGGCTGGACCTCGCGCTGGTCCTCGCCCGGCTACGCGGACCTGATGACGGGCACGTCGTCGGACGTCGCGTTCGCCGACGCGTACGTCAAGGGCGTGAAGTTCGACGCCGAGGCCGCGTACGACGCGGCGCTGAAGAACGCGACGGTGGTGCCGCCGAGTTCGGGCGTCGGCCGCAAGGGCATGAAGACCTCGCCGTTCCTCGGCTACACGAGCAGCGACACCCACGAGGGCCTGTCGTGGGCGCTGGAGGGCTACCTCAACGACTACGGCATCTCGCGCATGGGAGCGGCCCTCTACAAGAAGACGGGCAAGAAGCACTACAAGGAAGAGTCGGCGTACTTCCTCAACCGTGCCCGCGACTACGTGAACCTCTTCGACGACAAGGCCGCGGGCGCGGGCACACCGCCCGGCTTCTTCCAGGGCAAGGACGCCAAGGGCGTCTGGCGGGTGCCTTCGGAGAAGTTCGACCCGCGCGTGTGGGGCTACGACTACACGGAGACCAACGCCTGGGGTTACGCCTTCACCGCCCCGCAGGACTCGCGCGGCCTGGCCAACCTCTACGGCGGCCGGTCCGGTCTCGGCAAGAAACTGGACACGTACTTCGCGACCCCCGAGACCGGCTCCGCCGAGTTCGCGGGCTCCTACGGAGGCGTCATCCACGAGATGACCGAGGCGCGCGACGTCCGCATGGGCATGTACGGCCACTCCAACCAGGTCGCCCACCACGTCGCGTACATGTACGACGCGGCCGGGCAGCCGTGGAAGACGCAGGAGAAGGTCCGCGAGGTCCTCTCCCGCCTCTACACCGGCAGCGAGATCGGGCAGGGCTACCACGGCGACGAGGACAACGGCGAGCAGTCGGCCTGGTACCTCTTCTCCTCGCTCGGCTTCTACCCCCTGGTCATGGGCAGCGGTGAATACGCCATCGGATCACCGCAGTTCACGAAGATGACCGTGCACCTCGACAACGGCCGCGACCTGGTCGTCAAGGCACCGAAGAACAGCGCGAAGAACGTGTACGTGCAGGGGCTCAAGGTCAACGGCAAGAAGTGGACCTCGACCGCGCTGCCGCACGAGGTGGTCGCGCGCGGCGGCGTCCTCGAATTCGACATGGGACCGAAGCCGTCGGCCTGGGGCTCCGGCAAGAACGCCCAGCCCGCGTCGATCACGAAGGACGACGAGGTCCCCTCCCCCAGGAAGGACGCGGTCGCGGGCGAGGGCGCCCTGTTCGACGACTCCTCGGCCACGGACGCCACGGTGGACTCCGCCGTGAAGCTGCCGGTCGGCGGCAGGACCAAGGCGGTGCAGTACACGCTGACGTCGTCCGCCGACAAGACGAAGGCGCCGCGCGGCTGGGTGCTCCAGGGGTCGAAGGACGGCACGCGGTGGAAGACCCTGGACCGCCGCTCGGGCGAGTCCTTCGCCTGGGACCAGCAGACCCGGGTCTTCACGGTCGCCCGCCCGGGGACGTACGGGCACTACCGGCTGGTGCCGGACGGCTCCGCGACCCTGGCGGAGGTGGAGCTGCTCTCCTGACCCGTTCGGTTGACCCGTTCGGTTGACCCGTTCGGTTGACCCGTTCGGTGGTCGCGGTCTGGTCGCGACGGATCCCGGTGCCGCGTCGTGCGTTTCGGCGCGGCACCGGGATCTTCTCGTGCTCGTTCAGCCCACTGGATGACTAGATGACTCGATGCCATAGCAGCTCTTGTCGCCATCTGGCGTCACAACCGCACTTCGGACTCCCTCGTCGCATGCGCGCAGCTGACCCTGTGAGCCGTTCACCTAGGCTCCGGCCATGCGAGATGACACGGCAGGTCTGGTCTGGAAAGGCATCAACTACGACACCGGCACCAACTACGCCGGAAGCGGCTTGTCACGCAAGCCATCGTCCAGCGACCTGATCCATCAGTACATGGCGGTCATCCGGAACGATCTGAACTGCACCTCGGTCAGCCTCTTCGGCACCGACATCAGCCGGCTGACCGAGACCGCCAGTGCGGCTCTGGACCTGGGGTTGCACGTCAGCCTGCAGCCCCGCCTCATAGAAGCCGAGCCGGATGCGATGCTCCGACACCTCGCGGCAGTTGCCACGGCTGCCGAAGAGCTGCGGCAGCAGTACGGCCGGGTCGTCCTCAACGTGGGCTGCGAGCTGACGGTCTTCGGCTCCGGGATCATCCCCGGCGGCACTCACGCAGACCGGTCCGCCAAACTGGCCGACCCGCAGTGGTGGCCACGCTTCCCGGAGTTCAACGAGAAGCTGAACGGCGTGCTGGCACGCGCTCGTGACGTGGCCCGGGCGCACTTCGGCGGTCGCCTGACGTACGGAGCGGGTCTGTGGGAGGAGGTGGACTGGGACGGATTCGACATGGTGGGGCTGAACTACTACCGGATGGCCTACAACGACGCCGACTACGCCACCAACCTCCGGCGCTTCCATCAATACGGCAAACCCATCCTGATCACCGAGTTCGGCTGCTGCTCCTTTGACGGCGCCGCCGAGATGGGCCCGGCCGGTTACGGCATCGTCGACTGGACGGCCGATCCCCCCGAACTCGCGGGCTCATTCATCCGCAATGAGCAGGTACAGGCGGACTACCTGTCACAGCAACTGGACGTCTTCGCGGCCGAGAAGATCTATGGGGCCTACGTGTTCGAGTTCATCGCGCCGAAGCCCTACTCACCCAACCCGCGCCACGACTTGGACATGGCCAGCTTCGGTGTGGTCAGAGTGGTCGGGGACGGCTGGGAGCCGAAGGCCGCGTTCCACGCGCTGGCCGGCCTCTACAGCTCCCATTGACCCCGCCGCCACCTCGCTGACAAGGGAACAATCGATCATCTAGGGGATGAGCACGATCTTTCCCCGGGTGTGCCCGGTCTCGCTCAACCGGTGGGCCGCGGCCGCGTTCTCGATGGCGAAGGCGGCCGCGACCGGCACGGCGAAGCGGCCTACCCGGGCGAGCGCGGCGGCCACGGCAAGCCCTTCGACCGCCTGCTGATCAGCTCCCGGGCCCGCCGAGCGGCTCTGGTGGACTCCGTACTTCGCCGCGTTCATGTCGGCGATGGTCACCACCCGGTCCGGGCTTCCGGCGAGGTCCACCAGGTCGGGCAGCGAGCCGGATCCGGCGCAGTCCAGGACGGCGTCGACTCCGCCCGGTGCCAGGGCGGCGACCCGCTCGCCCAGCCCCGGGCCGTAGGTGGTCGGCGTCGCCCCGAGGCCCGCGACGAACTCGTGGTTGTGCGCGCCGGCCGTGCCGATGACGGTCGCGCCGCGGGCCACCGCGAGTTGGACGGCGACGGTGCCGACCCCACCGGCCGCGCCCTCGATCAGCAAGGTCGTGCCGGTGCGGACCTTCAGGCGGTCGAGGACCCGCGTGGCGGTCTCGACGTTCCCGGCCGCGCCGCCCGCCTGCTCCCAGCTCAGCGCCTCCGGCTTCGGCGTCCAGGCGGCCAGGACGGCGTACTCGGCGTTCGCACCGCCGAGCTCCGCGACGTCGACGATGCCGAAGACCTCGTCGCCCGGCCGGACCCCGGTCACCCCCGCGCCGACCTCGTCGACCACACCCGCGGCGTCCATGCCGAGCACGTGGGGCAGCCGCAGCGGCGCCATGTCGCGGAAGCCGCCCGAACGAAGGCGGCAGTCGGCGGGTGTGAGGCCCGATGCCCGTACGCCCACCCTTATGCGGCCGGGTCCGGCGTGTGGTTCCGGTACCTCGGTGACTTCCAGGACGCTCGCGGGACCGTACTCGGAGAATGTCAGTGCTCTCATGCCGTCGGACGCTAACGGAACACCCCGTCCGTTTGGCTAAAGTGAGAGCGGTGACGAACCCTTTGCCTCACTCCCCGCGCTCCGATGCGCGGGACAACCGGGAGCGGATCCTCGCCGTGGCCCGCACGACGTTCGCCGAGCAGGGCCTCGACGTGGCGATGCGGGAGATCGCACGGCGCGCCGAGGTCGGACCCGCGACCCTCTACCGGCACTTTCCGACCAAGGAGGAACTGGTCACCGAGGCCTTCCACGAGCAGATGACGGCCTGCACGGCCGTCGTCGACCAGGCGCTGGCCGATCCGGACCCGTGGCGCGGCTTCTGCCTGGTGATCGAGGCGGTGTGCGAAATGCAGGCACGGGACCGGGGCTTCACCGCGGCGTTCGCCGCGGCCTTCCCCCGCGCGATCGACTTCGCCGCGGACCGGTGGCAGGCTCTGGGCAAGGTCGCCGAACTCGCCCGCCGGGCCAAGGCGGCGGGCAAGCTGCGCCCGGACTTCGTACCGGACGATCTGATCATGGTGCTCATGGCCAACGGCGGCATCCGGGCCCCCTCACCGGCAGCCTCGGTGGCCGCCTCACGGCGCTTCGCCGCGCTGCTGATCCAGGGCATGCGGGCCGAGCCCGCCGTCTCGCCGCTGCCCCCGCCGGTCCGGCTGCCGCTGGCAGTTGCGACTTCCGGGACGGGATCTAGTTGTATTGGCCCGCAGGGTTGTTGACGCGGGTGATGGGTGGCTGGCCTGCGAGTGCGGTGTGGCAGCGGTGGTGGTTGTAGGTGTGGAGGAAGTCTGTCAGGGCGGCGGTGAGTTCGGCCCGGACCTGAAGCGGCTGTTTACGGGGCTGGGGCCTGCGTGGGCCCGACGCCCTGTCCGCTCCGTCCGTGCCCCTCGGACGCGAGTAGCGGGCGACCTGAGCAAATGCTGACAATACTGGCATGACCTGCGGCGAAGCACACACTCCAGGAACAGAAGCACACACTCCCGGAACACGCGCCGGCACGCGTCCCCGTCGGCTGTCACCGGAGGAGGTCCGCGCGCGCCTCGGGGAACCCGAGGCAGCGATCGAGGCCAAGATCCTCGACCACATCGACGACTACAGCCGCCGCTTCATCGCGCACTCACCCTTCCTGACCATGGCCACGGCGGATGCCACCGGGCTCGCCGACTGCTCGCCCCGCGGCGACTACCCGGGGTTCGCGAAGGTCCTCGACGACCGCACGCTCGCGATCCCGGACCGCCCCGGCAACAAGATCGCCGACTCCTTCCGCAACCTCGCCGAGAACGACGGCATCGGGCTGCTCTTCCTGGTGCCGGGATACCGGGAGGTGCTGCGCGTGAACGGCCGCGCCTACCCCACCGACGAGCCCGACGTGCTCGCCCGGATGCGGACCGAGGCCAAGGACCCGGAACTGGCGCTGATCGTCGATGTGGCGGAGGTCTTCTTCCACTGCGGCCGCGCGCTCCTGCGCTCCCGGCTGTGGGACCCCGCGAGCCAGGCCCTCGCCGACGAACTCCCGCCCGCGGGCGAGGTGGCCGCCACCCAGATGGGTCTGAGCGACCCGGCGTCGTTCACGCAGGGACTCGAAGAGGCCTACCGGAAGCTCTACTGACCAGATCGCGGGTGACCCACCGATGCAGCAGACACAGCAGTCGCAGCAGGTTGTCGTCGAGAACATCGACCAGGTGGCCGAGGACGTCGTCTCCCTCCACCTGCGCGGGGCCACCGGTCCACTCGCCCCCTGGGAGCCTGGCGCCCACGTCGACATCGCGCTGCCGAACTGGCTGACCCGGCAGTACTCACTGTGCGGGGACCCGGCGGACCGGGACGCCTACCGCGTCGCGATCCGGTACGACCCCCTGAGCCGGGGCGGGTCGGAGTACATCCACCGTTTCCTGCGTAGGGGCCGCACCTTGGACGTATCGCTCCCCCGCAACCACTTCCCGCTCGCGCCCGCCCCGGAATACCTGTTCGTGGCGGGCGGAATCGGCGTCACCGCGGTCCTGCCGATGCTGAACGCGGCAACCGCCTCAGGGGTACCGGCCGCACTCCTGTACGTGGGCCGGTCGACGGCGACCATGCCCTTCGCCGGGGAACTGGCGTCGCGGTACGGGGATCGGGTACGGATCGTGGCCACGCGCGAGCAGGGCCGCCCGGACCTCCCCGCACTCCACGCCACCCTCGGCCCCCGCACCCTGGTCTACTGCTGCGGCCCGGCCTCGATGCTCACCGCCGCGGAGGCCGCGTTCCCCGCCGAACGGCTGCGCACGGAGCGCTTCCACCCACAGCCGCGGCGGTTCGGCCCCGATGCGGAGTTCGAGGCGGTGTGCGCCCGCTCGGGCCGCACCGTACGGGTCCCCGCGGACGAGTCACTCCTCGACGCCCTGACCCACGCGGGGCGCCCCCTCCCCACCGGCTGCCGCGAGGGCGTCTGCGGAAGCTGCGAACTGACCGTACTGGAGGGCGACCCCGACCACCGCGACGACATCGGAGCCCCGGCGGGCCGCATGTACGCGTGCGTGTCCCGCGCGCGGTCCCCGCGGCTGGTGCTGGACCTGTGACCCGACCCGCCCTTGCCCGCGATCAGCTCTTCCGGGCATGGCTTCCGCCGTTCGACGCCTGCGTCGCTCACCTCCCGAAACGCCGCCCGGACGCCGCCCGGACGCCGCCCGGACGCCGCTCGAACACCGATCGAACAATGCTCGTACACCCCCCGTATCCTCATCCCATGCCCGATCACTCCCCCTTGATCCAGAGCCTGCGCACAGCCGTCGCGGGGGCGCCCGATGACGTGCCGCTGCGGCTGCACCTCGCGGAGCTGCTCATCGCGGGCGGGCATCACGACGAAGCGGTCGCCGAGGCCGCCGTCGCGCTGCAGCACGCGCCGGGCGACCCGCAGGCCCGGGAGCTGATGGTGCGCGCCATGGGCGCACCGGAGGCGCCCCAGACGCCTCCCCAGACGCCTCCGCAGTCACAAGCACCCCAGGTGCTTCCGGAGTCACAAGCACCCCAGGTACCCCAGGCGCCTCCCACCGGCTTCAACTGGCAGGCCGCCGAGGACCAGGTCGGCGACGTCGTCCCGCCCCGCTTCGTCGAGGCCCCCCAGACCCCCGAGGCCCCGCAAGCCGCCGACGGCACCGGTGACCCCGGCAACGCCCTTGCCTGGGAGGTCGAGGCGCCCGACGGCGTGCGGCTCGCCGACGTCGGCGGAATGCAGGACGTCAAGGACCGCCTGGAGGCCGCCTTCCTCGCACCCCTGCGCAACCCCGAACTCCGCAAGCTGTACGGCAAGAGCCTGCGCGGCGGGCTCCTGCTCTACGGTCCGCCCGGCTGCGGCAAGACCTTCATCGCCCGCGCCGTCGCGGGCGAGCTCGGCGCGGGCTTCCTGTCCATATCCGTCAACGACGTGCTCGACATGTGGATGGGCAACTCCGAGCGCAACATGCACGAGGTCTTCGCGACGGCCCGCCGCCAGGCCCCCTGCGTCCTCTTCCTCGACGAGCTGGACGCCCTCGGCGCCAAGCGCAGCCGCACCGCGCACAGCGGCATGCGCAACACCGTCAACCAGCTTCTCACCGAGCTCGACGGCATCGACGCCGGTGCCAACGAGGGCGTGTTCGTGCTGGCCGCCACCAACGTCCCCTGGGACGTCGACAACGCCCTGCGCCGCCCCGGCCGCCTCGACCGCACCCTCCTCGTGCTGCCGCCCGACGCCCCCGCCCGCGAGGCCATCCTCCGCTACCACCTGCGCGAGCGCCCCGTCGCCGGCATCGACCTGCGCAAGCTGGCCAAGGTCACCGACGGCCTGTCCGGCGCCGACCTCGCCCACCTCTGCGAAGCCGCCGCCGAGCGCGCCCTGCTCGACTCCGCGCGCACCGGCACCGTCCGCATGATCGGCATGACGGACCTGATGGACGCGGCCGCCACGATCCCGCCCTCCAGCGACCCGTGGTTCGCCTCCGCCCGCAACGTGGCGATGTTCGCCAACGAAGGCGGTATGTACGACGACCTGGTCACCTACCTCAAGAAGAAGCGGAAGCTGTGAGCACTGACACTGTGCACCCCGCCGTGGAGCGGGCCGACGGGCTCATCGAGCTCAAGCGGTACGAGGAGGCCGAGGCCCTGCTCGGGCAGCGGCTCGCCGAGGATCCCGACGACATCCGGGCCTGGGCCAAGCTGGCGCTCTGTCACGTACGGGCCGAGCAGCACGAGAAGGCCCTCGAAGCGACGGACCGGGCCCTCGCGCTCGACCCCGAGGACGTCGGCGCCCTCATGATGCGCGCCCACGCCCTGCGCGGCCTGGGCGGCGGCCGCTGGCAGGAGTCCGAGAGCGTGCTCCGCGAGGCGATCCGCCTCGCCCCCGAGTACTGGTACGCGTACGCCTTCCTCGCCGACGTCGTCTGGCGCATCCGCCTGGTCCGCATCGGACAGGCGGGCGGCGGCACGATCACCGCGGCACAGATGGAAGCCCCCCTGCGCGAGGCGGGCGACCTCGCCATGGAGGCGCTGCGCCTCGGCCCCGAAGAGGTCTACGCGCACGAGGTCGCCTGGCAGATAGCCGACCTGGCCAGCAACAGCACGGTCGCCGACCAGCTGGACCACGCCATCCTCCGCCTCGACCCCAACCACCCCTACGCGCTCGCCCGCCAGACCCAGAAGGCGGCCGCCGCACCCGGCGTCAGGGCGACCGAGGCCGCCACGCTGTACGCGGACGCCCTGGCCGCCGCCCCGGACTCCCGGACGATGCGGCAGGGCCTCGACGACGCCTCGTACCGCATGCTGCGCGGCATCCGCTGGCTCGCCCTGCTCTGCCTGGCCCTCACCGCCGCGGGCCTCGACGTCTTCGTCACCGAGGGCGAGACCCCGCGCGACCTCCCGGTGTCACTCGGTCAACGGCTCTGGTTCCTCGTGCCGATGACCGCGATCTGGGCCGTGGGCGCCCTGCTCCGGTACCGCCGCCTGCGCGCGGGCATCCAGATCAACCTGCGTTCCGTGATCCACCGCCGCAAGTGGCCCCGCGTCGTCCTCGCCCAGGCCGCCTGGGCCATGCTGTGCGCGCTGCTCCTCGCGGAGGTCCCGTGGTCCGAACGGGCCGTGCCCCAGGCGCTGTTCTGGGCGGGTCTCGTCCCGACCCTCGCCACGGTCTGGTTCGACCGCAAAAAGAAGGCGTGACGCGGAGAGGGACGACGCGAGGACGAACTCGCACCACACCGTCTTGCCGGGAAGCCGCTCCGCGACCCCCCACTTGTCGGACAGTGCCGCCACGAGCAGCAGCCCGCGCCCCGACTCCGCGTCCTCCCGCTCTTCGAGATCGAGCCGCGGCCACCCGTCACCGCTGTCGTGCACCGCGACACGGAGCACGCCCGTCTCATGGCCCAGATACAGCCGGAACCCGCGCCCCGGCGGGACGCCGTGCAGCAGGGCGTTGGTCGCCAACTCGCTCACGCAGAGCGTGATGTCGTCCGCCCGCTCGCCGTCGATACCCCAGTCCACGAGGGCGGCGGCGGTGAAGGCACGGGCCGCGGGGACGGACCGGCGTTCGCGCCGGTAGAAACTTTCTCGGTTCACGTGACGAGAGTCACTCTCCGTGCCCATGATGAAGCAGTACGTGAACCCGTACGGCTGAGCTGTACGGGTTCGCTGTGTGAAGGCACGGCCTCTGGTGGGGAGTTGCACCGTATGAGCAGCCCAAAACGACGATCACGCAGGAACGCGTCAGCGATGCGGATGGTGGGCGCGCTGCTGGCGGTCCACCGGGAGGCAGCGGGGTACACCCAGCGGTCGCTGGCCCAGCAGTTCCTCATCAGCGAGGAGCTGATCGCCTCCGTCGAGCAGGGGCGGCGGCCGTTGAAGATGGACCTGGCGGTGCAGCTGGATGACTTCCTGGGTACGAAGCGGACGTTGCAGACGGCGGTCGACCACATGCCGGAAGTGGATCTGATTCCGCGGTGGGCGGAGGAGTTCCTGGATCGTGAGCGGGAGGCTATTGCGATCTCCTCGTATGAGAACCAGGTTCTGCCGGGGCAGCTACAGACCGAGGCCTACTCGCGGGCCGTGTTCCGCAGCCGCGTACCCGTCTTCGACGAAGACGAGATTGAGCAATACGTCGCGGCCCGGATCGAGCGCCAGGAGATCCTGCACCGCAAGGTCCCGCCGACCACCAGTTTCGTGATCTGGGAGGCGGTGCTACATGACCGACTAGGCGGCCACGGCGTCTATTCCGAACAGCTTCGCCGCCTTCGCGAATACGCCGAACTACCCGGTCTCGCTCTGCAGATCCTCCCGTTCGGGCGCACCGCTCACGCAGCTCTCGATGGACCATTCGTACTCCTGGAGACCCCCGAACATCAGCGGCTCGCCTACACCGAGACGCAGCGGGGCAGCCAACTGATCGCAGACCCCGATGAGGTGGCGATCCTGACGCAAAGGTGTGCGATGCTGCGGACACAGGCCCTCAACGCTGAGGACACCAGAGGGCTGTTGGACCGCATGCTAGGAGAACAATGAGCGTCGGCACCTCACTTGGGTGGTTCAAGTCCAGCTACAGCGGCAGCGATGGCGGCAACTGCCTCGAAGTCGCCTGCGCGTGGCAGAAGTCCAGCTACAGCAGCGAACAGGGCGGCGCCTGCCTCGAAATCGCCGCCCACCCCACCGCCATCCACATCCGCGACTCCAAGAACCCGGACGGCCCGCACTTCACCGTCGCCCCGGACACCTGGACCGCCTTCCTGCCCCTCCCCCAGGCCCGCGCCTAGCGACCCGGCCCAGGTCCTGTCCGGCGGATCCCGATGGACTGGCGATAGCCGCTCCGTTGGGCCATGAAGGATTGTCAGAGGCGCGCAGTACGGTCCTGCCATGGCAGCCAGAATCGATCTGACACTTGATTGCGCGGATGCACAGCTCCTTGCTGCATTCTGGAAAACGGCACTGGGCTACGTCGACGAGCCACCGCCCGCTCCGTTCAAAACACGCGAGGAGTGGCTTGCGCAGTTCGACCTCCCGGAAGAGGACACCGAGGACGATGGTGCGTGGCTCTGCGATCCCGATGGCGCCGGCCCTCGCCTGTCCATCCTCAAAGTCCCGGAGCCCAAGACGGCAAAGAACCGGCTCCACATCGACGTCCGGGTGCCTGGACACGGCAGCCCCGAGGAGCGGTGGGCGCGGATCAAGGCAGAGTCCGGGCGTTTGGTGAAGGCGGGCGGGAGGGTCCTGAAGGAGTGCGACGGACACCACGTTGTGATGGCCGACCCGGAGGGCAATGAGTTCTGCGTTGCCTCAGCGAAGCCATAGTCGCAGCGCGACAACGGTGACCGTGCCGTGGAAGACGTATGCGCGCTTGTCGTATCTGGTGGCCACTGCCCGGAAGTTCTTGAGCGCGTTGATCGTCCGTTCAACTTCGTTGCGGCGCAGGTCAGTCCGCCCCGGGAGCGTCCGAGTCCCTCGTCGGGGCGGTGCTGCTGGGGCGTGCGTCTTTTCCCGGTACTCGTGGCGGTCTCTTGCGTGCTCCGGCGGCGTGCTGGTGGGCGCGGCAGGACGTCGAGTCCACGCTCACCATCGACCAGTCGATGCGGCCGTCCACGTCAGCGTCCGCCTGGACGGCCGCAAGGATTGTGTCCCACGTGCCGTCCGCCGGCCAGCAGCGGTGACGTTCATAGACGGTCTTCCACTTGCCGAAACGGGCGGGCAGATCCCGCCACGGCACTCCCGTCCGCTGGCGGTAGAGGATTCCGTTGATCACCCTGCGGTGGCTGTTCCAACGTCCGCCCCGTTAGCGGCCCGGCGGCCGGCGCGGTTGGCGAGCGCCGCGGCCACGGCGTGGGCGAAGGCTTGCGGATTGTCCAGCATGATGTTGTGCCCGCAGTCCGGGACCGGGACTACGGACACCCCGGCTTCGGCGAGTGCGTCGGCGCCCGGGAGCGGACCGTCGGCCGCGGGCAGCAGGTAGGTGCGGGGGATCGTCAGATCCAGCAGGAGTTCACGCATGGTGGGGACGGTGCCCCGGATGAGATGGGTGGCGCTGCGGTGCAGGGCTTCGAGGCCGGCCAGACGCATCGTGGACCACCAGTGAGGGCCGACCCGGTCGCGGACTTCCTCCCAGCCTCCTGCCAGGAACTCCTCCTCGGAGTACGCAGCGACACCGCTGCTGCCACTGGAGCCGGGTGTGCGCGGGATCGGGTCGAGGTTGGCGTCGACCAAGACCAGGCGGGAGACCAGGCAGGGGTGCCTCGCGGCCAGGACGATGGCCACGGAGCCGCCCATACTGTGGGCGATCAGCTCAGCACCGGTGACACCCGCGGAAGCAAGGGCCGCGGCGAGGGCATCGGCGTGCGATTCCAGGGTGTAGTCGAAGCCGGTCGGCCGGTCACTGATGCCGTGCCCGAGCAAGTCGATCAGCAGTGAACGGTGACCGGCCAGCAGAGGGTGGACCGCGGCCTCGGCGAAGTAGGCGGGCGACGTCGCCCCCAGTCCGTGCACGTAGACGCGCGACGGCTCCCGCCCCGGCAGCTCCACCCAGCGGATCTGGTCGCCGTCGGCCGTCACGGTGGCGGTACGCACTGTCTGCTCCCCTGCATTCAAGGTCGTTGGCGAGACGAGGGTAACCACGCGACTCAACACGTCACCGCTGGCCCCCGGCGCAGACCCGCACCCGACCCCGGCCGAGCCACACCCTCCCATTGCCCGTTTCGTCGGCGGCCCTGGGGTCGCATTCCCCAGGGCCGCCCTTTGCCTGTCTCAGATGGTGTGGGCGGTCCAGCCGATGGTCTCCGCCGCGTGCTTTCCATCAGCCGAGACGCCGCCACCGAGGATCTCGTTGAGGCGGATTTGGAACCCGGTGTTGCTCACGTGGTGCAGCCGGGCACCCGGAGTTTCGGGCCCGTTGGACGCGACGGACGAGGTGTCCATTCTGGAGCGCGAGTATGCGATGCTGCGGACACAGGCCGTCAACACCCGTGAGACCAGGCGCCTGTTGGACCGTTTACTTGGAGAGCAATGAGTGGCACCGCGCTTACCTGGTTCAAGTCGAGTTACAGCGGTAGCGAGGGCGGCAACTGCCTCGAAATCGCCGCCCACCCCACCGCCATCCACATCCGCGACTCCAAGAACCCGGACGGCCCGCACTTCTCCGTCGCCCCGGACGCCTGGACCGCCTTCCTGAAGCTCCCCTGACGCCACGTGAGGTATTACCTCTACGTCTCCGGCACCAAGCTGGACATGCTGTACGAGCAGATCCCGCCGAAGCTCCTGAAGCGGCTCGCCGTCGAGGCGAAGGTCGACCTCAAGGTACTCAGCGTGGCCTTGCAGTCGCCGCTCAGGGAGACGACCACGTACGACAGGCTGGACATCGTCGAGGCATACCTGGAGCGGGAGTTCGACGTCAGCTGGATGACGGAGCCGAGGCCCTGGTTCCGGGGTGATCTGGCGCTGCGGATCGCCGGGTACGGGTCGCCGGACGGGCCGACGTTCATGACGGGACGCGAGGGCGACACCGTCGTCGCGCTCATCGGGTCGGCGCACCACCTGCTCGGGCAGCGGACCCCGCCCGACACCATCCAGGCCTCGCACTCCATGCTGCCGTCGTTGTTCCGCCTCCTGGGGGACACCCCGTCGCACGAGGAGGAGGCGGCGGCACAAGTCCTTGAGTTCTCACGGTCGTTGAAGGAGCCGCCGGTCTACGGCGAGTTCCTCGCGCGGCGTCTGCTGCACTCCACCGCCACCGGAGAGGACGGGCGGCAGGTCGAGATCGTGGTCGGCACGCCGTTGTACGTGGCGATGGCGGACGAGGACACGGGCCGGGGCGCCTGAGGTGGAACCGGACGTCGTGGGGATGCGGCTGGAGCGGGATGTCGCGGGCCTGAGCGAGGTCATGAGGTCGGGCCCCTCTCCGTACCACGTCTGGGCTGTCGACCTGCTGGGGGACATCGGCGGACGGGAAGCCGCCGACGCGCTCCTCCACTGTGTGCAGCAGCCCGACGACCATCCCCGCTACCTGCCTCTGCACGCCCTGTCCACCCTGGCGAAGCTGCGGGACCGCCGTGCCGTGCCCATGATCCTCGGGCGGTTGAGGAGTGCGGACGAGCGGGCCCGGACGGCCCGGATGTACGAGGACCTGGGCGATGTCGGCGGGCCCGAGGCGGTCCGTGAACTCGTCCACCGGCTGGGTGACCCGAAGCCCGCGCGGGGAGTCGTCGAGGCGGTGGCCCGGCTGCGCCCGCCGGAGGCCGTGCCCGTGCTGATGGCCGCGCTCTGGTCGCTGCTGCCCGGCGACGAGATGCACACCATGGAGGCGCTGCGGGCGATGCGCGACCCTCGTACCGGACCTGCCCTGCTCTTCCTGGTGCAGTCGGAGGGAACCTCTCCCCAGCTGCGCAGGGCGGCGGTCCTGGCACTCACGGATCTCCCGGAGGACTCCTGGCCGCCCCCGGCCGGCTGGGCCCCCGAGGTCATGCTGCGGCGCGCGCTGCGCGATCCGGACGCGGCGACCGCGCGCCCCGCGGCCGCACTCCTGGCCCGGACACGCACCGGCCTGAACGAGCTGCGGGGCCACCTCGTGGACGCGTCGCCCCGGCGCCGAGCCGCCGACCGCGCCCCGTCCTGCGCCGCCGTGACGGTCTGCGCGCTCATCCAGGAGCGGCCCGAACTCTTCGGCGAGGCCGAGGACGAGCGGGACGTCGCCGCTCTGATCGACCTGCTCGACGAGGGGTCGGTGCCGCCCGTGCGCAGGGCGGCGGCGGGCGCGCTCGGCTCCGTCGGGGGCGCGGCGGCGACCGGCGCGCTCCTCGCCGCGCTCGGCGACGAACGGATCGGTGACGCGGTGGCGCGGGCCCTGGCCACCCTGCCCGAACCGCCCGTGCGGGAGCTGCTCGCGGCGCTTGCCGACACCTCGCGACCGGGCGGCGCCCGACGCCGGGGCGCGGCCGTGGCGTTGGGCCTGCTGAAGTGCGCCGACGCGGCGTCGCCGCTCCTCGCCGCGCTCGACGCGGAGAACACCGCGGGCGTACGGGCGGCCGCCGCCGACGCGCTCGGCGCCCTGCGGCACGAACCGGCTGCCCGCCCTCTCGCGCTGCTCGCGGGCGACGGCGAGGAGCCCGGCACGCTCCGCGCCCGCGCCGTGCACGCGCTGGGGCTGATCGGCGCGAGCGATTCGCTGCCGGTGCTGCTGGCCGCCGTACGCGATCCGTCCGAGCCGGTGCGGGTGCGGGCGGCGCGGGCACTGGGCCGGTTCCCGGTGGCCGAGGCCGCCGACGCGCTCGGGCAGGTCGCCTCGGGGGACGCGAGCCGGGATGTCGCGCGGGAGTCCGTTCGGGCCCTGGCCCGGGCAGGCGCCCCTGGCGCACACGTCCTCGCCTCACTGACGGAGCGGCTCCGGTGGGACGTCGCACGGGAACTGATCACCGCACTCGCCGGGTGCCCGGGGGCCGGAGCGACGGCCGCCCTGGCCAGGTTGGCGACCTCGCCCGAAACGGAAGATCTCCATCTGCCCGCGACCGAGGCGCTGGCCGACCGCCGCTCCCCCGAGTGCGCCGCGCCCCTGGCGGCCGTCCTCGCCGCCGGCCCTCCCGCCCACTGGCACGGCGTCGCGCTGCGCGCTCTCGCGGCGCTGGGCACGGACGAGGCGGACGCGCACGTGCTCGCGTACTGCCGGAAGTACGGCCTCGTCAGCGAGGACCGCCGTGCGGCGCTCCGGAGTGTCGCGGAGCGCCGGGCCGGGCGCCCGGCCCGCCCGTCGTCTCACCAGTAACTCCCGTACTGGATCAGTACACTGCCGCCATGGCATGCCGCATCAGTGAGCTCGTCCTCGACTGCGCCGACCCCGAGCGGCTCGCCGCGTTCTGGTGTGACGTACTCGGTTACGTGGAACTCGGCCGCGAGGACGACGGAAGCATCGAGATCGGGCCGCCCGGCGTCGGCTCCGGCGGTCCGCAGCCCACGCTCGTCCTCAGTCCCAGCAGCGAACCCAGGACCGGGAAGCTGCCGCTGCACATCGACGTCAACGCCACCGACCGCGACCAGGACGCCGAGTTGGAGCGGCTGCTCGCCCTCGGGGCCAAGCATGCGGACGTCGGCCAGACCGGCGAGGAGAGCTGGCACGTTCTGGTCGATCCCGGAGGCAATGAGTTCTGCCTCCTGCGGCGTCGGCTCCAGCCCCTCTGACGTCGGCCGGTGTCTCACCGGCGTGAACAGTGGTCAGACGGCCTGAACACGCCCTCGGTTGCTTCCGCACAGCGTGATGATCGACATGCCGAGGCACCGACTGATCGTCGCGCGTTCAGGAAAAGATGACCTTGCCCCTGACCACGGGGTTCTGAACGATGTCAGCAAAACGAGGGTTCATCACATGGAAAAGTCTGCGCGTCGCATCTGCTACGGCGTCGGGATGTCCGCTTCTCTCATCGGAAGCCTCCTCTTCGCCACCTCCGCGGGAGCGGTGGAAGCGGGGCACAGCGGCGGGGAACGCGTGCGCGGCGAGGGCGGTTCGGCGCAGACGGTGATCACGGAGATCGCCGCTCCCACCGCTGCGGGTGCGCCCACGAAGCGGGACGTGAAGCAGGCCTACTGCAAGGTCACGGCCGACACCCCGCACTGGTCGAAGGGTGCGAAGAGCGTCATCTACAAGACGCGGGTGCAGTGCTTCGGCAACATTCCCACGGTCCGGGTGAAGGTGACCGGGAAGCTGAAGTACTACTCGGGCCAGTTCGAGCAGACCGCGGCGACGTCCTCGGAGACGCGCAAGATGGGCACGCTCGGCAACACTGCCACGTTCTACACTCCGGTGACGAACGGCAAGAAGGTCAAGTACTCGGCGAACTTCTGGGGCCACTCGACCGCCCAGATCGTCTCCCCGTACAAGGGGACGAGCGCGAAGGCCGACAGCAAGCAGCGCTACGTGAAGGCGCCGTGACCGCAGCGGAAGAGGGTGCGCGCGTGGACGCGTGGGAAGTGCATGTCGAGCTGCTCCTGACCACTCCCGCCCCGGACGCGGCGGGGTTGTGCGAGCGGCTCATGGACATCATGGACGGGTCCCACGAGTTCGCCGCGACGGCCACGGCCCCGAGCCGCGGGCCCGCCGGGGCCGCCGCGTCGGCGGGCGGCGCCTTCCAGATCGAGTCGCGGACCCCGGGTGAGGCCGTGGACCTCGCCGTCACGAAGACGCGCAGGGTGCTGGACGAGGCGGGCGTCGGCACGCGCGGGGTGGCGGAGGTCAAGCTGCTTCCGGGCGGGGTGGATCCTCGGACGCTGCTGTAGCCGGAGAGACGGGGCGCCCGGTCGATCGCCGGGCGCCCCTGACCCGTACCCCGGTGGACGGGATCAGGCGGTGTGCAGAGTCAGCCCGTACCGCTGGAGGATCTCGTTCACCGGCTGGAACCACGTCTCGCCGCCGCTGCCGCAGTTGCCCCAGCCGCCGGACGTCACGCCCTGGGCCTGGTCACCGCTGATGAACGAGCCGCCCGAGTCGCCGCCCTCCGCGCAGACGCTGGTCTTGGTGAGCTGGTGGACGACGGTGCCGTCCGAGTAGTTGACCGTCTCGTTCTTGGCGAGCAGGGTGCCGCAGTGCCACTTCGTGGTGGAACCGGAGCGGCAGATCGACGAGCCGACCGGCGCCTCCGCCGAGCCGCGCACCAGCCGGTCGGGGATGGTGCCCCAGCCGAGCACGACCGGCACGGTCCACCAGCCGTTGCCGACGGACACCCACGCGTAGTCGTTGTCGGGGAACGAAGAGCCCTGGAACGAACCGATGGTGGAGCCGTCCCAGCCGCGCACGCCCGCGCCCGCCCGGCCGCAGTGCCCGGCCGTGACGAAGCCGCCGTGCACCGAGAAGCCGATGGAGCAGCGGACGTTGCCGGTGTAGTACGGGTCGCCGCCGACCGTCCCGGCGGCGAAGGTGCTCGGGCCCGCGGGGACCGTGCCCACCCGCACGGGCGCGGTGGCGCGGGCGCGGCGCAGGAAGGCCGTGACATCGTTGTCGGCACGGTGGCCGTCGACGACGTCCACCACGACGCGGTTGGCCCGCGCGTCGACGCGCCAACTGGCCACGCCCGAGGGCGCCTTGAGCCTGTCGACACGCGCCTTCGCCGCGTCGAGGCCCGCGGCACTGTGCTCGACGAACCGCACGTCGGCCCCAGCCTCACGGACGCCCGCGGCCGCACCCCGCCCGGTCACGGCGACGGTGAGGCGCCCACGCCCGGCATCGAACCACGACCCGCCGTAGGCCGCACCGGCCGCCTTCTTCGCCTCCCGCTCGGTCTTGACGGCCCGCTTCTCGTCGGCGAGCCGCTCGCGGGCGGCGGCGGGGCTGAGACCCATGTCGCGCTGCATGGCGTGCAGCAGGGCGTCGGAGGCGGGGGCCCGGGTCGCGCTCCCGCTGTCGGCGGCAGCGGTAACGGGGGCGAGCCCGGTACCGACACAGGCGGCCGTCAGGAGTACGGCGGACAGACCGAGGCGGGTGCTGGACTTGCGTCTCACAGGGGGGTCCTCTCGTCGTTCCAACGGTTCCAACAGGGGTGTGATGAAGGGGAGTTGAACTATTGAGAGCGCTCTCATGCCATGGTGCGGCTGAGCGTACGGAGGCCGTGCGGACAAGTCCATACCTGCCGCCGGGGGGCGCTGCTAAGATCCACGGTGACATCGCGTGCCGGTCACCGGCTGGGTGAGGCATGGAGGTGTCGGGACATGCCTGTTGGAGGCATTCCTTGTCGGTACAGCTGAATCACACGATCGTCCACGCCCGGGACAACCGGGAGTCCGCCGAGTTCTTCGCGGACCTGCTCGGGCTCGAAGTCACCGGTGAATGGGGGCCGTTCATCGCGGTGGCCCTGAGCAACGGCGTCACCCTGGACTTCGCCACCGTCCCGGCGGAGCACATCACCCCGCAGCACTACGCCTTCCTGGTCTCCGAGGCGGAATTCGACGCCGCCTACGAGAAGATCGAGGCGCGCGGGATCCGGCACTGGGCCGATCCGCAGCAGAAGCAGCCGGGCGAGATCAACCGCAACGACGGCGGCAAGGGCGTGTACTTCCTGGATCCGGCGGAGCACGCGATGGAGCTCATCACCGTCCCCTACGGCGGCTGACCGCCTCCACGGCGAGGAGCCACCGGCGAGGTGCCGCGGACAAAGGCCGAGGGCCGCACCCCGTACGAAACGGGGTGCGGCCCTCGGCTACCGCGTGCGTCCGGCTGCTGCGGCGTCAGGCCTGCTTGCGGATCAGGCTGCGCAGCACGTACTGCATGATGCCGCCGTTGCGGTAGTAGTCCGCCTCGCCGGGGGTGTCGATGCGGACGACCGCGTCGAACTCCACGCCGGTGTCGGTGGTGACCTTGACGGTGCTCGGCGTGCGGCCCTCGTTCAGCTCGGTCACGCCGGTGAAGGAGAAGGTCTCCTCGCCGGTGAGGCCGAGGGTCTCGGCGGACTGACCCTCCGGGAACTGGAGCGGCAGGACGCCCATGCCGATGAGGTTCGAGCGGTGGATGCGCTCGTACGACTCGGCGATGACGGCCTTGACGCCGAGGAGCGCGGTGCCCTTGGCGGCCCAGTCGCGGGACGAGCCCGAGCCGTACTCCTTGCCCGCGAGGATCGCGAGCGGGACGCCGGCCGCCTGGTAGTTCTGCGAGGCGTCGTAGATGAAGGAGACGGGACCGTCTTCCTTCGTGAAGTCGCGGGTGAAGCCGCCCTCGGTGCCCGGCGCGATCTGGTTGCGCAGGCGGATGTTCGCGAACGTGCCGCGAATCATGACCTCGTGGTTGCCTCGGCGCGAGCCGTAGCTGTTGAAGTCGCGGCGCTGCACACCGTGCTCCGTCAGGTACTTGCCGGCCGGGGTGTCGGCCTTGATCGCACCGGCCGGGGAGATGTGGTCGGTGGTGACCGAGTCGCCCAGCTTGGCGAGGACGCGGGCGCCCGTGATGTCGGAGACCGGGGTGGTCTCCATCGTCATGCCCTCGAAGTACGGGGGCTTGCGGACGTACGTCGACTCGGCGTCCCACTCGAAGGTGTTGCCGGTCGGGATCGAGAGCGCCTGCCACTGGGCGTCGCCCGCGAAGACGTCCTGGTAGGACTTGTTGAACATGTCCTCGCCGATGGAGTTGGCGACGACGTCGTTCACCTCGGCCTCGGAGGGCCAGATGTCCTTGAGGTAGACGGGGTTGCCGTCCTGGTCGGCACCGAGCGCCTCGGTGGTGATGTCCACCTTCATGGAGCCCGCGATGGCGTACGCGACGACCAGCGGCGGGGACGCCAGGTAGTTCATCTTGACGTCGGGGTTGATGCGGCCCTCGAAGTTGCGGTTGCCCGAGAGCACCGACGTCACGGCCAGGTCATGGTCGTTGACGGCCTTCGAGACCTCCTCGGGCAGCGGGCCCGAGTTGCCGATGCAGGTGGTGCAGCCGTAGCCGACGAGGTTGAAGCCGACCTTGTCGAGGTACGGGGTGAGACCCGCCTTGTCGAAGTAGTCGGTGACGACCTTCGATCCCGGGGCGAGGGTGGTCTTGACCCACGGCTTGCGGGTCAGGCCCTTCTCGACGGCCTTCTTCGCGACGAGCGCGGCGGCGACCATCACGTACGGGTTCGAGGTGTTGGTGCAGGAGGTGATGGCCGCGACCGTCACCGCACCGTGGTCGATCTCGTAGGTCGAGCCGTCGGGGGCCGTGACCGTGGTGGGGCGCGACGGGATGCCGTTGGTGGTGGCGGGGGCGTCGGAGGCCGGGAAGGACTCCTCGCCCGCCTCGTCCGCGGTGTCGACGTAGTTGCGCACGTCGAGGGCGAACTGCTGCGCGGCGTTGGCCAGGACGATGCGGTCCTGCGGGCGCTTCGGGCCTGCGATGGAGGGGACGACCGTGGAGAGGTCGAGCTCCAGCTTCTCCGAGAAGTCCGGCTCGGCGGCCGGGTCCAGCCAGAGGCCCTGCTCCTTGGCGTACGCCTCGACGAGTGCGACCTGCTGCTCGTCGCGGCCGGTCAGGCGCAGGTACTTCAGGGTCTCGTCGTCGATCGGGAAGATCGCGGCGGTGGAGCCGAACTCCGGCGACATGTTGCCGATGGTGGCACGGTTGGCGAGGCTCGTGGCCGCCACGCCCTCGCCGTAGAACTCGACGAACTTGCCGACGACGCCGTGCTTGCGCAGCATCTCGGTGATCGTGAGGACGAGGTCGGTGGCGGTGGTGCCCGCGGGCAGCTCACCGGTCAGCTTGAAGCCGACGACGCGCGGGATGAGCATGGAGACCGGCTGGCCGAGCATCGCGGCCTCGGCCTCGATGCCGCCGACGCCCCAGCCGAGGACGCCGAGGCCGTTGACCATGGTGGTGTGCGAGTCGGTGCCGACCAGGGTGTCCGGGTAGGCCTGGCCGTTGCGGACCATGACCGTACGGGCCAGCTTCTCGATGTTCACCTGGTGGACGATGCCGGTGCCCGGGGGGACAACCTTGAAGTCGTCGAAGGCGGTCTGGCCCCAGCGCAGGAACTGGTAGCGCTCCTTGTTGCGGCCGTACTCCAGCTCGACGTTCTGGCCGAAGGCCTCCGCCGTACCGAACTTGTCGGCGATGACGGAGTGGTCGATGACCAGCTCGGCCGGGGAGAGCGGGTTGACCTTGTCCGCGTCGCCGCCGAGCTCCTTGACGGCCTCGCGCATGGTGGCGAGGTCGACGACACAGGGCACACCGGTGAAGTCCTGCATGATCACGCGGGCCGGCGTGAACTGGATCTCCTGCGAGGGCTGGGCCTGGGAGTCCCAGCCGCCGATCGCACGGATGTGGTCGGCGGTGATGTTCGCGCCGTCCTCGGTACGGAGCAGGTTCTCAAGGAGGACCTTCAGGCTATAAGGGAGCCGTGCGGAGCCCTCGACCTTGTCCAGCTTGAAGATCTCGTACGACTCGTCGCCCACGCGCAGCGTGCTGCGGGCGTCGAAGCTGTTCGCCGACACGACAGTCTCCTTCATATTTGTGCGCGTTCGCTCACATCCTGCCGCCACGACTCCTCGTCGATCCGCTAAGGTAAGGCTTAGTTAGGTAACCCTTACCGAGTGGCGGCTTCCGGTGCGCCTCGGCAGATATCTCGATGTCGAGATAACTCTAGTACATGACCCGCACGTACGACGAGGCGCGCCCGCCCACGCCGTCGGCGGGCGGCTCAGTGCGGGCCCGAGCGGGTCAGGCGGAAGCCCACGTCGTCGACGCGGTAGGCCGGGTGGCTGCGGCGGCGGGCGGAGGCCCGGCAGCTCCAGGGTTCGTCGAACCAGCCTCCGCCGCGCAGCACCCGGTACGTGCCGTAGACCTCGGCGTCGTAGACGTCCCAGCACCAGTCCCAGACGTTGCCGAGCATGTCGTACAGGCCCCAGGCGTTGGGGCGCTTGCCGCCCACCTCGTGGAGGCGCTCCTGCGAGTTGCCGCGGTACCAGGCGATCTCGTCGAGCGGGGCGTAGTGCGGGCCCGTCGTGCCGGCGCGGCAGGCGTGCTCCCACTCGGCCTCGGTCGGCAGGCGGTATCCGTCGGCCGCCGTGTCCCACTCGACGGTCTCGCCGTCGATGCGGTAGGCGGGCGCGTGACCGTCGCGCCGGGACAGGGCGTTGCAGAAGCGGACCGCGTCCCGCCAGGAAACGCCCTCGACGGGCAGCCGGTCACCGTGGGCGGCGCCGGGCCGCTCCCCGGTGACCTCCGCGTACAGCGCCTGGGTGACGGGGAACGCCGAGAGACGACAGGGCGCGACCTCGACCTGCCAGCTGCGGCGGGTCCTGCGGTCCGACAGGGTGACCCGGCCCGGCGGGACGGAGACCATCTCGGGCTCGAAGCCCGTGTTCGCGCTCATGAGCAGGGGAGCTTAGTCAGCCGTCCTCCACGCGCTCCGCGGCGACCGCCAGCGTCGCGTACCTCATCGTGAAGGCGCCGCCCAGCGAGTCGACGGCCGCGCCGACCGCGTCCATGATCCGGGACCGGCCGTCCGGGGGGAGCCGGGTGAGGGCGCCCTGGGTCGGCAGCTGGTCCAGCCAGGTGTCCCGGGTGTAGGCGTGCTCCCAGTCGAAGCGCCACTCCTCGGGTTCGGCGAAGCCGCCCGCCCGCCGGATGCCGTCGGTGACCTTGTCGAGGATGCGGCGGTAGGCGTCGTCCGCCAGGGCCGACGTCGCCCGGACGGCGATCGGGGAATCGGGCGCCTCCTTGCGGTAGGCCTCGGCGAACGCCTCCGCCACGGCGGCCGGGGGCTCGGGCACGTTCCAGAACACCACCAGGCGGCCGCCGGGCCGCAGCACCCGCGCAGCCTTGGCCGCCCCCGCGACCGGGTCGACCCAGTGCCAGGCCTGGCCGGCGACCACCGCGTCGAACCGCCGGCCCGCGGGCTCCCAGTCCTCGATCGTCGCCACCTCGCACGCGACGCCGAGCCGCCTCGCCAGCTCCGCCATCCGCACGTCGGGCTCGACGCCGAGCACGGAGCATCCTGCCGCCCGCAGCTGCCGGGCCACGATGCCGGTGCCGCAGCCGACGTCGAGGACGGCGGGCGCGGACCCGCCGGTGACGATCCGGTCGATCAGGGCATCCGGGTAGCGGGGGCGGGCGCGGTCGTAGCGTTCGGCGTCCACGCCGAAGGACTCCGCGATCCGGCGGTGCCGGTGGGGCTCGTTCTCGGGCTCGTTCTCCGGCTCGTTCTCGGGCTCGTTCTCCGGCTCGTTCTCGGGCTCGTTCTCCGGCTCGTTCTCGGGCTCGCTGGAGGGCTCGTCGCCGGGCCCGTTCTCAGGCATAGTGGGCATGCGCCCACTATGGTGGGCACGTGCCCACTCGTCAACGGACGTGCGTGCGGCCGCAGTTCGGCAGCCTGAGCGGTCGAAGAGCCTGAGCATTCGAAGAGCCGGAGCATTCGAAGAAGGAGAGACATACGTGCCGACCGGAGTCGCCATCCGCGATGTGCGCGAGCAGCTGTTCGACGCCGCCGAACGCGTCCTGCTCCGCGCCGGGCCGAACGCCCTGACCAGTCGCGCGGTCACCACGGAGGCGGGCTGCGCCAAAGGGGTCCTGCACCGGCACTTCGACGACTTCGACGCGTTCCTCGCCGAGCTGGTGCTCGACCGCATCGCCAGGATCACCGGCCAGGGCGCCGCGCTGCGCACCGCCGCCGGGACCGGCACCGTCGTCGGGCATGTCACCGACGCGCTGACGGATCTTTTCGGGTCGGTCGCCCTGGGCATCCTCGGCCTCATCGCCTCGCGGGACGCCCTGCGCGCACGGCTGCGCCGGACCACACCGGCCGGCCTCCCCGTACTGACGGAGGCCGGCGCCGTACTCACCGCGTACCTCACGGCGGAGCGCGAGCTGGGCCGCCTCGCCCCGGACGCCGACGTCGACACGCTCGCGCTCACCCTGATCGGCAGCGGACACCTGCTCTTCGCCGGACGGGAGGGCGAGCCGCCGGAGCCCGGGACGGTCCGGAAGGTCGTGACGTCGGTGGTCGGTGGGGCCGTGCGGGAGGCATGAGCCCGCACGCACAGGGACTGAGCTTGAGATGTGACCCGTAGGAGCCTTGGGCGCGTGGCTCGCATACTTGTCCAATGAGTTCGATCTCCACGCACCACCGGTTCCGGGACCCCCGGAGCACGAAGTACGACTTCCTCACGTCGGTGCTGGTGCGCTGTCCCGGCTGCGGGAAGGTCGCGCACATCGGTACAGCACCAGGCCCGTCCGGGATTCACGACCAGGGCCTCTTCGCACGGAGGCGTCTCGTTTGTCGGAGCTGCGGGATGGCGAAGGACTGGAGCCGTGGCGGTGTGTCCTTGCACCGGGACCGGCACGCGCCGGCCACAGACCCGTACTTCGATGTGTGTCTCTGGCTGCAGACTGAGACCCGGCACGGGTGGGTATGGGCCTACAACCTGGAACACCTGGACCTGATCAGACGATTCGTGCGGGCACCGCTGCGTGAAGGAATCCCCTGGCACGACCACGGCCGAAGGATGACCGTGGTGGCGCGCCTGCCCGCATGGATGCAGCAGGCCAAGAACCGTGACGAGGTGCTGCGGGCCATCGCCCGCATCCACGCCTCGCTGCTGCGCCCCTAGCCTTGTCCTTAGCCAGTTCGGCGCGGTTTTGTGCCGAACTTGTGGTGGGCGGGGCGCGGAGCGTCGTATCCCGCGTCCAGGACGACCAGGACATGTGGGTCACCCGGCCGCCACTGGTCGGCGGCGACCAACCGCTCGACGACCTCGCGGATCTGGACCGTGGTCACGGCGGCGACGTCGGCGCCGGGCTCCAGGCGGACCGCGTCCAGCACCGCCAAGTGTGACACTGTTCGAGCCGCGTTCGACGCCGGACCATGAAGGACAAGCTAAGTCCCGTCACCCGACGACGCCCGGACCAGCAGAGCCGCCGGGACGACTACCGGGCCCGGCGGCGGCATGCCGCTGCCCTCGATCAGGTCCACGAGGACGGCGACGGCGGTGCGGGCCGTCCGTTCCGGGTCGAGGGTCACCGTGGTGACGGGCGGTTCCGTCGCCGCGTAGCCGGGGTCCTCGCTCGCGCAGACCACGCGCAGATCGTCGGGGACGCGCAGCCCGTGCCGCGCCGCCGCGGCGAGGAGCTGGCGGCCGCCGGGGTCGTAGGCGGCATAGACGGCGTCGACGCGGTCCCGGCACGTCAGCAGCGCGTCGAAGGCGTGCCCCTGGCCGTCGGCGGGGTCGAAGGGGACGACCAGCGGGGCCGCGCCGCGCTCCGCGCACCACTGTTCGTAGGCCGTCGTCACGGCGCGGGCGTAGTGCTCGTCGCCGTTGCCGGACTGCAGGGCGGTCCGGCGGGCGCCCGCGGCGGCGAGGTGGTCGAGGACTTTGCGGGTGGTCGCCTCGTGGTCGTTGTCGACCCAGTGGTCGCCGGGGCGCGGGTCGCCGGGAACGCCGTCGAAGACGAGCGGGACGCCGCGGGCGCGCAGGGCGCGGACCATGGGGTCGCCGCGCGGGCTGTCCACGATCAGCATGCCGTCGACGGCGAGCCGGTGCCAGGAGTCGTCGGCGGCCCGGTCGGCGGGGAGCGCGGTGAGGGCGTAGCCGCGGGCGTGGGCCGCCGAGGTGGCCGCCGTGACGACGCGTGAGAAGTAGGCGATCCCGGTGTAGTTCCAGGCACTGGGAAACGTGGTCACGGCGATGCCAAGGGTGCGGCTGCGCGGGGGCCCCGGGGCGCCGTAGCCCAGTCGCGTCGCGGTCTCGCGGACCCGGCGGCGGGTGGTCTCGCCGATCCTGCCGGTGCCGTTGAGGGCGTGCGAGACCGTCGCCGTCGAAACCTCCGCGGCGCGGGCTATGTCGGCGAGAGTCGGCCCTGGCACGCGGCTCATCGTACGGAATCCGTCGCCCGGGGCGGGTTCTGGTTAACGGATTACTCGTCGAGGGTTCCCTCCACTCGTAGCCGCTACGTCTTGGAGTGTGGTCATGCCCCAGCCGCCCGTCCCCGCGCCCTCCGCCCTCTCCCGGCGCGGCCTCCTCGCCGCCGCGGGAGCCGCGGGCGCCGCGGGAGCCGCCGGGTTCGCCGTCACCGCGGCGGGGCCCGCCGCGGCCTCGTCGCCCCGCGGGTCCGCCGCCCTCGTCGTGCACAACGCCCGTGTCTTCACCGGCACTTCGGGCCGCGGCCGCCCCGAGGCGGTGGCCGTCGGGCGGGACGGGCGGATCCTCGCCGTCGGCACGGACGCCGCCGTCAGGCGCTTCGTGGGGCGCGACACCGACGTCGTGGACGCGCGGGGCGGCACCCTCATGAGCGGCATCCATGACGGGCACGCCCACCCGATGGACGCCGCGAGCCGCTCGCTGCGGCCCTCGCTCGCGGGGGCCGAGCAGACCGTCGAGGAGCTGCACAAGACGCTGACCGGGTTCCTCAAGGACTCCGCCGAGCAGGAGCCCGACGGCTGGCTGGTGGTGGAGGACTGGAACCCGGTCGGGCTGCTCCCCCACGGCACCGCCCCGCACCACGCGATGCTCGACGCCTTGGCGACCCGGCGCCCCATCGCCCTGCGCGGCGGCGACGGCCACAACCTGTGGGCCAATCAGCGCGCCCTGGACATCGCGAAGATCACCGCGAGCACCCCCGACCCGCCCGGCGGCACGATCGTCAAGGGCGCGGACGGCAAGCCGACCGGCGTCCTCAAGGACGACGCCCAGCCGCTCGTCTCGCGGCACATCCCCGAACCCGACGCGACCCAATTGGCCGATGCCGCCGGGAAAATCCTCGCCGAGGCCGCCGCGTCCGGGATCACCACCTTCATGGAGGCCGTGGTGGGGCACGAGGAGCTGAAGCTCTATCAGCGGCTCGCCGCGTCGGACCGGCTGCTCCAGCGCATCGTGCCCGCCCTGCGCCTCGACACCGGCCTGACGAAGGACCCGGCCGCCGCGCTCGCGTACGCGAAGGGGCTGCGGGCCGAGTTCAAGGACGTACGCGGACTGCGCTTCGGCACGGTCAAGGTCTTCCTCGACGGTGTCATCGAGCATCCGGCCCAGACCGCTGCCCTGCTCGACCCCTACCTGGACGAGGACGGCAGGCCCACGGACCACCGCGGCGAGCTGTACGTGAGCGCCGCCGACTACGGACGCCTCAGCGCCGCCTTCAACGCCGAGGGCTGGCAGATGCACGCCCACGCCATCGGCGACCGCGCCGTGCGCACCTCCCTCGACGGATACGCGTACGCCCTGCGCAGGACCGGCCGCCGCGATGTCCGCAACACCACCGCCCACCTCCAGCTGGTCCACCCCGCCGACCTGCCGCGCTTCGCCGCGCTCGGCGTGGTGGCGTGCATGCAGCTCCAGTGGGCCACGCGCAACACCTGGACCATGGAGGCCCTGCTGCCCTACATCGGCGCCGCGCGCCACCGGCGGCTGTACCCGGCGCGCAGCCTGCGCGAGGGGCGCGCGGCGCTCGCGGGTGGCTCGGACTGGCCGGTCGACCCTCTGCAGGTCTGGAATCAGATCCGCACCGCGGTCGACCGCGAGGGGATCGAGGGCGAGGGTGATCTCTACCGCGCGCAGGAAGGGCTCAGTCGGACGTCCTCCCTGCTCATGCACACCTTGGGCACCGCGCGTCAACTCCGTGCGGAGCACATCACCGGGACCGTCGAGAGGGGAAAAGCAGCCGATCTCGTGCTGCTCGACCGCGATGTGACGCGGTGTCCGGTGGCCGATATCAGCTCGTCCGAGGTGCGCCTCACGCTTGTCGGAGGCACAGTGGTGCACGACGCGGAGTCGTCGGCAGGACGCGCGGCCGCCGCCCGAGTGACGCGGGCGGCGGCGGGGCCCCGGCCCACGTCGTACGCGTCGGTGCACGGCGGGCGGCACGCCCCGTGCGGCTGCGGCTGAACCCCCGGGCGGCGCACCGGGCGGGAAAAGCCACCGGACGGCCGAGCCCCATATGGCCTACCCCAGCGCGTGCTTCATCTCATATCTGAGATAACCTTCGACACATGGCAGACGACTACCTCGTACGCATCGGCAAGCTCATCCGTGACGCCCGTCAGCACCGGGGCTGGACACAGACGCAGCTCGCCGAGGCGCTCTCCACCAGCCAGAGCGCCGTGAACCGCATCGAGCGCGGCAACCAGAACATCAGCCTTGAGATGATCGCCCGGATCGGTGAGGCGCTCGACAGCGAGATCGTGTCGCTCGGCTATGCCGGGCCGATGCACCTGCGGGTGGTCGGCGGCCGCCGGCTCTCCGGCTCCATCGACGTCAAGACGAGCAAGAACGCGTGCGTGGCGCTGCTCTGCGCGTCCCTCCTGAACAAGGGCCGCACCGTGCTGCGCCGCGTCGCCCGCATCGAGGAGGTCTACCGGCTCCTGGAGGTGCTCAACTCCATCGGCGTGCGCACCCGTTGGATCAACGACGGCGTCGACCTGGAGATCGTGCCGCCCGCCAGGCTGGAGATGGAGGCCATCGACGCGGAGGCCGCCCGTCGCACCCGCTCCATCATCATGTTCCTCGGCCCGCTGCTGCACCGCCTCGACCACTTCAAGCTGCCGTACGCGGGCGGCTGCGACCTCGGCACCCGCACGATCGAGCCACACATGATCGCGCTGCGCCGGTTCGGCCTGGACATCGCGGCGACCGAGGGGCTGTATCACGCCGAGGTGGCACGCGACGTCAGCCCCGACCGCCCCATCGTCCTCACCGAACGCGGGGACACGGTCACCGAGAACGCGCTGCTCGCCGCGGCACGCAGCGCCGGCACCACCGTCATCCGCAACGCCTCGTCGAACTACATGGTCCAGGACCTGTGCTTCTTCCTCGAGGCGCTGGGCGTCGAGGTCGAGGGCATCGGCACGACCACGCTGACCGTGCACGGCGTCCCCACCATCGACGTCGACGTGGACTACTCCCCCTCCGAGGACCCGGTCGAGGCGATGAGCCTGCTGGCCGCCGCCGTCGTCACGGAGTCCGAGCTGACGGTCCGCCGGGTGCCGATCGAGTTCCTGGAGATCGAGCTCGCGGTACTTGAGGAGATGGGCCTCGACCACGACCGCTCGGCGGAGTACTCCGCCGACAACGGCCGTACGCGCCTGATCGACCTCACCGTGCGCCCCTCCAAGCTGGAGGCGCCGATCGACAAGATCCACCCGATGCCGTTCCCCGGCCTGAACATCGACAACGTCCCCTTCTTCGCGGCCATCGCGGCGGCGGCACAGGGCAAGACGCTGATCCACGACTGGGTGTACGACAACCGGGCGATCTACCTCACCGACCTCAACCGCCTGGGCGGCCGCCTCCAACTCCTGGACCCGCACCGGGTGCTGGTGGAAGGCCCGACCCGCTGGCGCGCCGCCGAGATGATGTGCCCGCCCGCACTGCGCCCCGCCGTGGTCGTACTGCTCGCGATGATGGCGGCCGAGGGCACGTCCGTGCTGCGCAACGTGTACGTGATCAACCGCGGTTACGAGGACCTGGCGGAGCGCCTGAACTCGGTGGGCGCGCAGATCGAGACGTTCCGGGACATCTGACCGGCACGGGACGGCACGGCACGGCCGCCGTATTCCTGCCCCGTTCGGGGCGGGGGTACGGCGGCTTTTCCGTGGGCTGGCTGCTGTGTCGGCTTGCTGCTTCGTGGGCTTGCTGTTCTGTCGGCTTGCGCGAGGTGTCCGGGGCGCTGTCGGACCGCTGTCGGTGGCGTCGGTGAGCTGTCGGTGGGCTGTCGACGGCTGCCGGGAGATTGGGGTTCGTCGGCGATCCGCCGACAGACCTCGATCAGACCTCGACAGGCCTCGGCAGTCCTCGATCAGGAGAGAAGCCCCATGACCACTCACGTCACCATCATCGGCGCCGGACTCGGCGGTCTCACGCTCGCCCGTGTCCTGCACGTCCACGGAATACCGTCCACGGTGTACGAGGCGGAGCCCTCCCCCGCCGCGCGTTCGCAGGGCGGGCTGCTCGACATCCACGAGAACAACGGCCAACTCGCCCTGGCGGAGGCCGGTTTGACGGACGAGTTCCGTGGCCTCATCCTGCCGGGCCGCCAGGCCATGCGGGTCCTCGACCCCGAGGGGACCGTCCTGCACGAGTCCCCCGACGACGGCGCGGGAGGCCGCCCCGAGGTGCAGCGCGGCGAGCTGCGGGAGGTCCTGCTCGACTCGCTTCCGGCCGACACCGTGCGGTGGGGCCACAAGGTCAGCGGCGCGCGGAGTCTCGGCGAGGGACGTCACGAGGTGACCTTCGCCGACGGCGGCACCGTCGTCACCGGCCTGCTGGTCGGCGCGGACGGCGCGTGGTCACGGGTCCGGCCGCTGCTCTCCGCCGCCACCCCCGCGTACATCGGCAAGTCCGTCGTCGACACGTACCTGTTCGACGCCGACACCCGGCACCCGGCCGCCGCGAAAACGGTCGGCGGCGGCATGATGATCGCGACCGGGCCCGTGCCCGAGCTGGAGATCTTCGCCCACCGGGAGAGGGGCGGCACGCTGCACGCCTACGTGGGGCTGCCCAGGCCGCAGGAGTGGTTCGCCGCGATCGACTTCACCGACTCCGCCGCGGCCACCGCGCGGATCGCCGCGGAGTTCGCCGGGTGGGCGCCGGAGCTCCTCGCGCTCCTCACCGAATGTGACGTCCCGCCGGTCCTGCGCCCTCTCTACACACTGCCGACCGGGCACCGGTGGGGCCGGGTGCCCGGCGTGACCCTGCTCGGCGACGCCGCCCACCTCGCACCGCCGAACGGCGAGGGCGCCAACCTGGCCATGCTCGACGGCGCCGAACTCGGCAAGGCCATCGCCGCGCACCCCGACGCCATCGAGACCGCGCTCGCCGCGTACGAGCGGGACATGTTCCCCCGCAGCGCCGAAGCGGCCTCTTCCGGAGGCCTCGACGGTATCGAGGAGTTCAGGGTTCCGGATGTCCCGGCCGGTTCGCCGACCGGCCGGTGAGGCGACGCCGTGGGCATTGGGCGTCAACTGGACCGTTTCTTAAGGGACTTCACTTCGTTGGCCTGGTGTTCCAGCGGCCTAAGACCTAGAGATCCCCATGACGAATTCCTGGACCACGCCTGCCCGCCCCGGTGAACCGCTCGCCGACCGCTACGCCCACCGCAGCGGCACGCTCCGCGGCACCGTCCGCCACCGGCTCGTCGACCGCGCTCTGGCCGAGCACCTGCCGGCCGCGCCGCCGCAGCGCGTGCTCGACGTCGGCGGCGGCACCGGCGTACAGGCCCGGCTGCTTGCCGAGCGCGGTCACCACGTCACCGTGCTCGACCCCGACGCGACCATGCTGGCCCGGGCCCGCGCCTCCTGGCTGCCGTACGCCTCCGACGCGCCCGGCAGTGTCGCCTTCTGCCGCGGGTTCGGCGAGCAGGCGCCGCTGTTGGTCGGCACCGGGTGGGACGCGGTGCTGTGCCACGGCGTCCTCATGTACCTGGAGGACCCGGCCCCGCTGCTGCACGCGCTCGCACAGTGCCCGCGCCCCGGCGGCATCGTCTCCGTCCTCGCCTATCAGGCCGATGCCCTGGCCATAAGGCGAGGACTGACGCGTGACTGGAGCGGCGTGCTGCGGGCACTGCACGACCCGGTGGAGGACAACAGCATCGGCACGGTCAGCCGCGGCGTGGACCGCGCCACGGTCCTGCGGATCCTCGCCGAACACCGCATCGACCTGCTGCAGTGGTACGGAGTGCGGGTGTTCACCGACCACTTGGAGGACGAGTGCGCCGGTGATGACCTCGACGAGGTGCTGCAGGCGGAGTGGGAGGCCGGGCGCATCGATCCGTACCGGCGCGTCGCCCGGCACTTCCACCTCATCACCCGCGCCGGACAGGACCGGGAGGCTACTGACCCGAGGCCGCCAGCTCCTTGAGGTCCACCGTCTCGCCCTTGCCCGGCGCCTTCGGGCTCACCGGCTTGTTGTAGTCGCTGAACGTCGCCTCGTTGGGCTTGTCACCGCCCTTGACCGAGCTGCGCAGGATGTACGGCTTGCCCTCCGTGGCGACGTACAGGGTGTGCGTCTCGCCGCCGGAGGCCTTCTTCGTCAGCATGATGGCCTCCTTCCCGTCGACGGACGTCGTGTCGCCCTTCTTCAGGCCCTTGCGGCTGGACTTGTCCTCGTCCATCGAGGCGACCAGGCCCTGCTTGTCGCACATTCCGGAGGTCGAGGCGTCGTCGGCGGGCATCTTGACCCACTTGTCGGCGACCTTCGCAAGGACCTTGTCCGAGCCGGGCCGGTTCTTCAGCGCCGTCTTCCAGTACTGCTCGTTGCCGCGTACGTACAGCGTTCCGTTCGTGTGCCGCAGCTCCGCCTTGGAGCCCGCCGTGTCGACGGTCCCCTGACAGTTCTTCTCCTGGTCGACCGCGAGGTCCAGGCTCACCGACTTCCCGTCGGGCTGCTTCATGTCACCCTTGAGGCGCATCGAGTCGGCGCCCTTGGTGGCCGCCACCGCCTTGGCCGCGATCCGGTCGGCGCTGTCCTTGGCGAACGGCTTGTCTGAACCGCCCCCGCCGTCGTCCCCGTCACCACAACCGGTCAGCAGAGCCGCCGAAAGCACCGTGATCCCGATGACACCCGAAAGCTTGGTCGTCCGCACGTGGTCACCCTCCCGCGGGACGCTGGAACGTCCCGTTCGTCCACGGCCCGGGTGGCCGCGGTCGTCACCAGGTACCCGCTGATCCCCCGTCCTCACCCGGTATCCGGCATTCCGCCTGGCGCACCGGTCGCCGCCCGCGACACACACTCAGTCGAGCACGGCCGTCCCGTCGATCTCCACGAGCGCCGAGTCGTCCCACAGGCGCACCGCCCCCACCACTGCCATCGCGGGGTAGTCGCGGCCCGCCAACCGCCTCCAGATGCGGCCCAGTTCGGGGGCGCAGGCGCGGTAGTCGGCCACGTCCGTGGCGTAGACGGTGACCCGGGCGAGGTCGGCGGGGGTGCCGCCCGCATGGCGCAGGGCGGTGAGGAGGTTGGTCAGGGCCCGCTCGAACTGCTCGGGCAGGGTCGCCCCGGTGACCTTGCCCTCGCTGTCCAGCGCGGTCTGTCCCGCGAGGAAGACGAGGCGGGAGCCGGTGGCGGCGACGGCGTGCGAGAAGCCGGTGGGCGGGGAGAGTTCGGCGGGGTTGACGCGGTGCAGGCTGCTCATGCGGACGGCTCCTTCAGGTGGGCGTACAGCTCCTTGGCGATGACCGTGCGCTGGACCTCGCTCGCGCCCTCGTAGATGCGGGGCGCGCGCACCTCACGGTAGAGGTGTTCGAGGAGGTGGCCGCGGCGCAGGGCACGGGCGCCGTGCAGTTGGACGGCCGCGTCGACCACGTACTGCGCGGTCTCGGTGGCGATGAGCTTGGCCATGGCGGCGCGCCGGGCGATGCCGGGGCCCTGCGGTCCTTCGCGGTCGTACGCCTCGGCCGCCGCGTACACCATCAGGCGGGCCGCCTCGGTGCGCGTGGCCATCTCGGCGACTTGGTGGGCGACGGACTGGAGGTCCTTGAGCGTGCCGCCGAACGCGGTCCGCCCGGCGGTGTGGGCCAGCGTGGCGTCGAGTGCGGCCTCGGCCATGCCGACCGCGAAGGCGCCGACGCTGGGCCGGAACCGGTTCAGGGTGGTCATCGCGACCCGGAAGCCGCGGTCCACCTCGCCGAGCACGTCCTCCCTGCCGACCGGCACACCGTCGAAGGCGAGTGCGCCGATCGGGTGCGGGGAGAGCATGTCGAGGGGGGTGCCGGTGAGGCCCGCGCGGTCGGCGGGGACGAGGAACGCGGTGACGCCGCGGGCGCCCGCGCCCGGTGTGGTCCGGGCGAAGACGGTGTAGAAGTCGGCCTCGGGGGCGTTGGAGATCCAGCACTTCTCACCGGTGAGGCGCCAGCCTTCGGGGCCGTCCGGTGCCGCCGTGAGGTCGAGGGCCGCCGCGTCCGAGCCCGCGCCCGGCTCGGAGAGCGCGAAGGCCGCGATGGCCTGGCCGGCGATGACGGGTGGGAGCCAGCGGTTCCGCTGCGCGGGCGTGCCGTGGGCGTGTACGGGGTGGGCGCCGAGGCCCTGCAGGGCGAAGGCGGTTTCCGCCTCCGTGCAGGCGTACGCGAGGGACTCGCGGGTCAGGCAGAGGTCCATGGCCAAGGCCCCGCCGGTCCTCCCGGTGCCGGATGCTCCGATGGGCCGGCTGTGTGGCGTCTGCGGGTCGGGGGTGGCTGGTCGCGCAGTTCCCCGCGCCCCTGAGGGAGCGCCATCTGAGCCCGCGCCCTCGCCTCGGCCCGCGCCATCGCCCGAGCCCGCGCCCTCGCCTGGGCCCGCGTCTCCGCCCTCGAACAACGCGCCCAGCAGCCCCAGTTCACCCAGTGCCGCCACCAGTGGCCGGTTCACATGGCCCGGTTCGCCCTTCTCCGCCAGCGGGCGCAACCGCTCGGCGGCCAGCGTGCGCAGCTCCGCACAACGGGCGGTTTGTTCGGGATTGAGCGAGAATGCCGTCACCGCGGACCCCTCCTTTATCGCGCACCGTTGACTGTCGTCACCATCACGATACGCTCATGGAGCGAGCCCACCACAGCGCCCGACCGGCAGGCAAGGGGGCAGAGCCGCCATGGAATCCACCGGCAAGCCGGGGCTGACACCATCCGGCCACATCGACACGTTCGCCAGGGACCGTCTCCCGCCGCGCGGACAGTGGCCCGCGCTGGTCCACGACCGCCCCGAGCTGCACTACCCCGACCGCCTCAACTGCGGCGCGGAGCTCCTCGACCGGACCCTCGAACGGTTCGGCGCCGGACGCCCCGCCTTCCACGCGGCCTCCGGCCCGACCTGGACGTACGGCCGGCTGCGGCAGCACGTCGACCGGATCGCGCACGTGCTGACCGACGAACTCGGCGTCCCGCCCGGCGGGCGCGTGCTGCTGCGCGGGCCCACCACGCTGTGGCTCGCGGCGTGCTGGCTCGCCGTGATGAAGGCGGGCGCGGTCGCCGTGACCGTCCTGGCCCAGCAGCGCGCGCAGGAGCTGGCCACCATGTGCGAGATCGCCGAGGTGCGCCACGCGCTGTGCGACATCAGGTCGGTGGACGACCTGATCAAGGCCGGGGTGCCCGGCCTGAGCGTCACCACGTACGGGGGCGAGGGGCCCGACGACCTCCTCGCGCGCGCCGCCGGGCAGCCCGAGCGGTACGAGGCGGTGGACACGGCCGCCGACGACGTCGCGCTCATCGCGTTCACCTCCGGCACGACCGGCCGCCCCAAGGGCTGCATGCACTTCCACCGCGACGTGCTCGCCATCGCCGACACCTTCGCCCGGCACATCCTGAAGCCGGTCCCCGACGACGTCTTCGCGGGCAGTCCCCCGCTCGGCTTCACCTTCGGGCTCGGCGGCCTCGTCATCTTCCCGCTGCGCTTCGGCGCCTCGTCCGTCCTGCTCGAACAGGCCGCGCCCAAGCAGCTGTTGCCCGCCATCGGCAGGCACGGGATCACGGTGCTCTTCACCGCGCCGACCGCGTACCGCACGATGCTCGACCAGCTCGACGGGCACGACGTCTCCTCCCTGCGCCGCTGCGTCTCGGCCGGCGAGAACCTGCCCGCGGCCACCTGGCAGGCCTGGCACCGGCGCACCGGGCACCGCGTCATCAACGGCATTGGCGCGACCGAACTGCTTCACATCTTCATCTCCGCCGCCGACGACGCGATCAGACCCGGCACGACGGGCCGGGCCGTACCGGGGTGGCACGCGTGCGTGGTCGACGACTCGGGTACACCGGTGCCGGACGGCGAGCCCGGACTGCTCGCCGTGCGCGGCCCGGTGGGCTGCCGCTACCTCGCCGACGACCGTCAGACGCAGTACGTGCGCCGCGGCTGGAACATCACCGGCGACACCTACATCCGCGACGCCGACGGCTACTTCCACTACGTCGCCCGCGCGGACGACATGATCATTTCGGCCGGGTACAACATCGCGGGACCGGAGGTGGAGGAGGCTCTGCTGCGCCATCCCGACGTCGCGGAGACAGCGGTCGTGGGACGCCCCGACGAGCTGCGCGGACAGGTGGCGGTGGCGTACGTGGTCCCTCGCGCGGGAACGACGCCGGACGCGGACCGGCTGCGCGACTTCGTCAAGGCGGAACTCGTGCCGTACAAGTGCCCGCGCGAGATCGTCTTCCTGGACGCGCTCCCGCGGACGGCCACCGGCAAGCTGCAGCGGTTCCGGCTGCGGGCGGCGGGTCCCGGACGCCCGTAGAGTGATCACGTGTCCGAGCAGCACACTCCACGGTCCCTGATCGTCACCTTCTACGGCGCCTACGGGCGGGCCGCGTCCGGCCCGGTCCCGGTGGCCGAACTGGTGCGCCTCCTCGCGCCGGCCGGCGTGGACGCGCCGTCCGTGCGCTCTTCGGTGTCCCGTCTCAAGCGGCGCGGCCTCCTGGTGCCCGCGCGCACCGAGGCGGGCGCCGCGGGGTACGCGCTCTCGCCCGACGCCCGCCAGCTCCTGGAGGACGGCGACCGCCGCATCTACGGCACCGAGGCCGCGCGGCAGGAGGGCGGCTGGGTCCTCGCCGTGTTCTCCGTCCCCGAGGCGGAGCGCAACAAGCGCCACGTGCTGCGCTCCCGCCTCGCGGGCCTCGGCTTCGGCACGGCGGCGCCGGGCGTCTGGATCGCCCCCGCCCACCTCTACGAGGAGACGAGGCACACCCTGGAACGGCTCCAACTCGCCCCGTACGTCGACCTGTTCCGCGGCGAGCACCTGGGCTTCGCGGCGACGGCCGAAGCGGTCGCGCGCTGGTGGGACCTGTCGTCCCTGGCCAAGCAGCACGAGGCGTTCCTGGACCGCCACGAGCCGGTGCTGCGCTCCTGGGAGTCCCGCGAGGGCGCTCCCCCGCGCGCCGAGGAGGCGTACCGCGACTACCTCCTCGCCCTGGACTCCTGGCGGCAGCTCCCCTACGCCGACCCGGGGCTGCCCGCCGACCTGCTGCCGCAGGACTGGCCCGGCGCCCGCTCGGCGGCGGTCTTCGCGGCCCTGGACGAGCGGCTGCGGGAGGCCGGGGCGCGGTTCGTGGGCCCCACATGACGGACGCGGACGTGCTGCGCTGGAGCGCGTACCGCAGCGTGCCGTGGAAGAACGGCGGCGGTACGACCAGGGAGGTCGCAGAGGGCGCCGACTGGCGGGTGAGCGTCGCGGACGTGGCCGGGGACGGCGCCTTCTCGTCCTTCCCCGGGATCGACCGCGTGATCACCCCGGTCGAGGGCGAAGGCATGGTGCTGACCGTGGACGGGGCCTCGCACCCGGTCGGTTCCCTGAGTCCTTTCACCTTCCCCGGCGACGCGGAGACGGACTGCCGACTGACGGCGGGCGAAGTCCGCAACATGAACGTGATGACCCGCAGGGGCCGGGCAACGGCAGAGGTACGGATCATCCCGGTCACCGCCGCGCAGGCGACGGAGGCCGCGTGCGCCGCGGGCGAGACGCTGCTCGTCATGGCAGTCACCGAGGGCATCACCGTCGGCGGACCGAACGGCCGGGAGACCGCCCTTGGCCGTCTCGACTGCGTGCGCCGGGACGGTCCGGGCGCGCTGACGCTGCGGGGCGACGGCACGGTGGCCCGGATCACGATCAGCCCGCTCGGTCGCCCAGTGTGAGCCGCTGCTTGGGGGCGTCCGTGCGACCGGTCTGAGGCCTCCGGCTGCCCGCGCGGTACTGGAGGGGCCACGTCGCGCCCGGACCCGAGTAGCCCTGTTCGGCCGCGGCGTGCAGGGTCCAGTGCGGGTCGTAGAGGTGCGGGCGGGCCAGTGCGCAGAGGTCCGCGCGGCCCGCGAGGAGCAGGGAGTTGACGTCGTCCCACGAGGAGACGGCGCCGACCGTGATCACGGGGATGCCGGTCCGGTTGCGGATGCGGTCGGCGTACGGCGTCTGGTAGGAGCGGCCGTAGTCGGGGCGTTCGTCAAAGACCACCTGACCCGTCGAGACGTCGATCGCGTCGGCGCCGTGCGCGGCGAAGGCGCGGGCGATCTCGACGGCGTCCTCGGCCGTGGTGCCGCCGTCGGCCCAGTCGGTGGCGGAGATGCGGACCGTCATGGGCTTGCCGTCCGGCCACACCTCGCGCACCGCGTCGAAGACTTCGAGGGGGAAGCGGAGGCGGGCACGGAGCGGGCCGCCGTACGCGTCCGTGCGGTGGTTGGTGAGCGGGGAGAGGAAACCGGAGAGCAGATAGCCGTGCGCGCAGTGCAGTTCGAGGAGGTCGAACCCGGCCTGCTCGCCGCGGCGCGCCGCCGCCACGAACTGCTCGCGGATCGCGGTCAGTCCGGCCCGGGAGAGTTCGTGCGGGGTCTGGCTGCCGGGCTTGTACGGGAGCGGGGAGGCGGCTTCCAGCGGCCAGTTGCCGTCGGGCAGCGGGTCATCGATGCCCTCCCACATCAGCTTCGTCGAGCCCTTGCGGCCCGAGTGGCCGAGCTGCAGGCCGATGGCCGTGCCGGGCGCCTGGGCGTGCGCGAAGTCCGTGACGCGGCGCCAGGCCTCGGCCTGTTCGTCGGTGTAGAGACCGGCGCAGCCCGGCGTGATCCGGCCGCGCTCGCTGACGCACACCATCTCGGTCATGACCAGGCCCGCGCCGCCGAGCGCCCGGGCGCCCAGGTGCACCAGGTGGAAGTCGCCGGGGACGCCGTCCACGGCGGAGTACATGTCCATCGGGGAGACGACGACGCGGTTGCGCAGGGTCAGTTCGCGCAGTCGGAAAGGCGTGAACATGGGCGGCGTACCGTCCGGGCAGCCGAATTCGCGCTCGACGGAGCGGGTGAAGCGGTCGTCGCGCAGCCGGAGGTTGTCGTGGGTGACGCGGCGGCTGCGGGTGAGCAGGTTGAACGCGAACTGGAGCGGCGGCTGGCCGAGGTGGTCGGGCAGCCCCTCGAACCACTCCAGGCTGGCGCGGGCCGCGCGCTGCGTGGAGGCGACGACGGGGCGGCGCTCCGCCTCGTACGCCCGGAGCGCGGCCGGGACGCCGGGCTGTTCCTCCAAGCAGGCCGCGAGCGCGAGGGCGTCCTCGACGGCGAGTTTGGTGCCGGAGCCGATGGAGAAGTGCGCGGTGTGGGCCGCGTCGCCGAGCAGGACCGTGTTGCCGTGCGACCAGCGGGAGTTGACGACGGTGCGGAAGTTGATCCAGGAGGACTTGTTGCCGCGCAGGGGGCGGCCGCCGAGCGCGTCCGTGAAGATCTTGGCGCAGCGTTCGGTGGACTCCCGCTCGTCGAGCCCGGCGAAGCCCGCGGCTTCCCAGACCTCCTCGCGCATCTCGATGATGACGGTGGACGCTCCGGAACCGGCCGCGGAGAAGGGGTATCCGTGCAGCTGCATCACGCCGTGCTCGGTCTCGGCGATCTCGAAGCGGAACGCGTCGAAGGCGAAGTCGGCGGCGAGCCAGATGTAGCGGCAGCGGTGAGTGGTCAGGCTCGGCCCGAAGACGTCGGCATGTGCCTCGCGGGTGAGGCTGTGCACGCCGTCCGCCGCGACGACCAGGTCGTACGCCGAGGAGAGCTCGGCGGCGGGCGGCGCCTCGGTGCGAAAGCGCAGCTCGACGCCGAGGTCGCGACAGCGTGCGTGCAGGATCTCCAGGAGCCTGCGCCGCCCGAGCGCCGCGAAGCCGTGGCCGCCGGAGGTGTACCGCCGGTCGCCGTGCACGATGTCGATGTCGTCCCACCGCACGAACTCGGCCTGCAGGGCGGCGTAGACGGCGGGGTCGGCGTGCTCGATGCCGCCGAGGGTCTCGTCGGAGAGGACGACGCCGAAGCCGAAGGTGTCGTCGGGGGCGTTGCGCTCCCAGACGGTGATGTCGCGGGCGGGGTCGAGGCGCTTGAGCAGGGCCGCGGCGTAGAGGCCGCCGGGGCCGCCGCCGATGACGGCGATGCGGTGGGCCGCGGCCGGCGCCGTGGGGGCGGGCGAGGTCGTGGGGGCGGGCGTCGTCGCCATGGTCACCGCCCCTGCCACTTCGGCGGGCGCTTCTCCGTGAAGGCCGCGTGGAATTCGGCGTAGTCCTCGCCGTTCATGAGCAGCGCCTGGGTCGAGGCGTCCAGTTCGACGGAGGCGGCGAGCGGCATGTCGAGTTCGGCGGTGAGCAGGGCCTTGGTCTGGGCGTACGCGAGGGCGGGGCCTTCGGCGAGGCGGCGGGCCAGCGACTGCGCGGCCTCGGCCGCCTTGCCCTCCTGCGTCAACTCGCTGATCAGGCCGATCCGTTCGGCCTCGGGGGCGCGCACCGGTTCGCCCAGCATGAGCAGCCGGGTGGCGTGGCCGAGCCCGACGACACGCGGCAGGAGGTAGGCGGCGCCCATGTCGCCGCCGGAGAGGCCCACCCGGGTGAAGAGGAAGGAGAAGCGGGCCGAGGGGTCCGCGACGCGGAAGTCGGCGGCGAGGGCGAGCACCGCACCGGCGCCCGCGGCGACCCCGTGCACGGCGGCGACGACCGGGAAGGGGCACTCGCGGACGGCGCGCACGACCTGTCCGGTCATGCGGTTGAAGTCGAGGAGCTGGGCGGTGTCCATGGCGAGCGTGGCGCCGATGATCTCGTCCACGTCGCCGCCCGAGCAGAAGCCGCGCCCCTCGCCGCCGAGCACGAGGGCGCGCACGGACTTGTCGCGGGAGAGCTCGGCGAGCAGGTCGCGCAGGTCGGCGTAGGCACCGAAGGTGAGCGCGTTGAGCTTGTCGGGGCGGGCGAGGGTGACCGTGGCGACGCCCTCGTCGACGGTGAGGCGCAGGTGCCGCCAGTCGGGGGTGCGGGTCGCGGAGCCGGTGAAGGGACTCATGGAGGTGCGGCCTCCTCGGCCTGGGGGCTGGAGTGCGCTGCGTGGGCTACCTGACGAAGTTATCACCGTTCCGTGACTGCCGTCACGAGTACGCGATACGGGTCGTCGCGTTCCTCCGTCCCGCGGGGAACGGGCATCCCTGAATGGGCGTCTTGTCTCATGTGACACCACAGGGACGGACGTCCCGGGGATGCCCGACCGTCGACCCTGTCGACATAGCGCTTAAGATTCGTACGGTTGAAAGCAGGACCGCTCGCCTGCTGCCCTGAACGGACCCGCCTTGCCCGAACCTTCCTCTCCCGCCTCGTGGCGCATCGCGCTGCCGCACACCACGGCAGCCGTGCCGGTGGCGCGCGCACTGGTCCGTACCGCACTCACCGACATCGAGTCGTCCGCCGACACCGACACCGCCGAGCTACTCACCGCCGAACTGGTGGCCAACGCCGTCGAGCACACCTACGGGCAGGACCCCATAGAGCTGGTGATCGAGCTGCTGCCGACCGGCTGCCAGGTCGAGGTGCACGACTCCAACCCGCTGCCGCCCGGCGACCTCACCGACCCCGACGCGTCCTGCGAGCCGGACCCCTGGCAGGAGCACGGCCGCGGCCTGCTCCTGATCCGCACCCTCAGCTCCTCCTGCGGCCACCGCCCCACCGCGTCCGGCAAGGCGGTCTGGTTCACGCTTCCCGCGAGGCCCCCGCACCGGCACTGACCGGGGCCCCGCCCCGGCCGAGCCGCGAGTGGCCGCGTCCGTAGAGCGCGTAGACGACGGCGCCCACCACGAGGAACACGGCGAACTGCAGCCACGTCGTCCAGCCCGTGCCCCAGATCAGATAGAGGCAGAAGCCCACGCCGATGACCGGGCTCGCCGGATAGAGCGGCACCCGGAAGGTGCGCCGCAGCCCGGGGGCGGAGCGGCGCAGCGCGATCACCGCGACATTGACCACGGCCATGATCGCCAGGGTGCCGATGGTGGTCAGGCCGACGACGACGTCGAGCGACGAGAAGGCGGCGGGCACGGCGACGACCGCCGCGACGATCCAGGTGTTGGCGACCGGGGTCGCGGTCCGCGGCGAGACGCGTTCGAAGACGCGCGGCATGAGGCCGTCGCGGGACATCGACATCAGGATGCGGGTCTGGCCGTACATCACGGCGAGCACCACGGACGCGATGGCGACGACCGCGCCGAAGGCGATGATGCCGCCGCCGACGGTCGAGTCGGTGACCTGGTTGACGATGAGCGAGAGCGCGGCGGGTTTGCCGGCGACCGCGTCCGAGCCGAGCGCGCCGATCGCGGCGAGCGCCACGGCCACGTAGAGCAGCGTGACGACGCCGATGCAGATCATGATCGCGAGGGGGATGTTGCGCCGCGGGTCGCGCACCTCTTCGCCCGCCGTGGTGACCGCGTCGAAGCCGATGAAGGAGAAGAAGGCGAGCGAGGCGCCCGCGGTGACGCCGGAGACGCCCGCGCCCGCGAAGGGCGTGAGGTTGCCGTCCTCGAACGCGGTGAACGCGACGGCCAGGAAGAGCAGCAGGATGGCGATCTTCAGCACCGCCATGGCCGCCGTGGCCCCGGCGCTCTCCCGGATGCCGCGCACCAGCAGGACGGCGGCGAGCAGGATGACCACCACCGCGGGCAGGTTCACCGCGCCGCCCTCGCCCGGTCCCGCGGACAGTGCGGCGGGCAGCTCCCAGCCGGTGAGGCTGTGGAGCAGCTCGTTGAGGTACTGGCTCCAGCCGACGGCGACCGCGGAGACGGAGACGCCGTACTCCAGGAGCAGGCACCAGCCCACGAGGAACGCGGTGCGCTCGCCCAGGGATGCGTACGCGAAGGAGTACGAGCTGCCCGAGACGGGGATCGCGCCGCCCAGCTCGGCGAACGAGAAGGCGGTGAAGACGCAGGTCACGGCCGCCAGGACGTAGGAGATGGCGACGGCGGGACCGGCCTTCGCGACGGAGTCGGAGAGGCCGACGAAGATGCCGGTGCCGACGATGGCACCGACGCCGAAGCACACGAGCTGGAAGAGCCCCATGGTGCGCTTCAGGCCGTGGCCTTCGAGGTCCGCCCCCGACTCGGCGACGAGCTGGTCGGGGGACTTGATGCGAAGCCCGGTGGTACGCGTGGGGCTCATGGGGTGGTTCTCGTTTCTGGTGGTGCTGGTGCGGCGAGGGGTGGTGCCGCGTACCGGTGGCGCCGGATGTGGTGTTCCGGCCCCTCCAGTCTGTGCTGGTTGCGCGTGTACGGCAGGTCAGGCGCGGTGTGCCTGCGGGTCAGGCGCGGTGTGCCCGCGGGTCAGGCCAGTGTCGCGACCAGGACCGCCTTGATCGTGTGCAGCCGGTTCTCGGCCTCGTCGAAGACCACGGAGTGGGCCGACTCGAAGACCTCGTCGGTGACCTCCAGGGACGACAGGCCGTACGTCTCGTGGAGCTCCCGCGCGACCTGGGTGCCCAGGTCGTGGAAGGCGGGCAGGCAGTGCAGGAACTTCACGCCGGGGTTGCCGGTGGCGCGCAGGACGTCCATCGTCACCGCGTACGGCGCGAGGGCGGATATGCGCTCGGCCCAGACCTCCGGCGCCTCCCCCATCGACACCCACACGTCGGTGCCGACGAAGTCGGCGCCCCGGACGCCCTCGGCGATGTCCTCGGTGAGCGTGATCCGGGCGCGGCTGACCTCGGCGAGCGCGCGGGCCCGCACGATGACGTCCTCGGCCGGCCAGTAGGCCCTGGGCGCGACGATACGGACGTCCATGCCGAGCAGGGCGCCGGTGACCAGGTAGGAGTTGCCCATGTTGAAGCGGGCGTCGCCGAGGTAGGCGAAGGCCGTCCCGTGCAGGGGCTTGGTGGTGTGCTCGGTCATCGTGAGCACGTCGGCGAGCATCTGGGTGGGGTGCCAGTCATTGGTCAGGCCGTTGTAGACGGGCACGCCCGCGTGGGCGGCGAGCGTCTCGACCGTGTCCTGCGCGTCCCCGCGGAACTCGATGGCGTCGAACATCCGGCCGAGCACACGGGCGGTGTCCTTGGCGGACTCCTTCTTGCCGATGTGCGAGCCGGACGGGTCGATGTAGGTCGTCGACGCCCCCTGGTCGGCGGCGGCCACCTCGAAGGCGCAGCGGGTCCTCGTCGAGCTCTTCTCGAAGATCAGCGCGATGTTCTTGCCGTGCAGCCGCCGCGTCTCCGCCCCGGCCTTCTTGGCCGCCTTCAGCTCCGCGGCCAGGCCGACGAGACCGCGGAACTCGTCGGCGGTGAAGTCCAGCTCCTTGAGGAAGTGGCGGCCGGTGAGGTCTGTGGCCATGAGGCGCTCCAGGGATGCGGAATCAGGGGTCGGGACGCGGTGACCTTGAAACTATATACGACCTTCCACATTTATATACAGCGGTCACGCCCCGGGGACCGCGTCGCGCTCCACCGGGCAGCTCATGCACCGCGGCCCGCCACGGCCGCGCCCCAGCTCGCTCCCCAGGATCTCGATCACCTCGATGCCCTGCTTGCGCAGATAGGTGTTGGTCGTGGAGTTCCGCTCGTACGCGAGGACGACACCGGGCTCCACGGCGAGGACGTTGCACCCGTCGTCCCACTGCTCGCGCTCGGCCGCGTGCACGTCCTGCGTGGCGGTGAGCACCCGGATCGCGTCGAGGCCGAGCGCGGCGGCGATGGCCCGGTGCATGTTCTCCGGCGGTTGATCGGTGACCTTCAACTCCCGGTCGCCGACGCCCGGTTCGATGGTGTACGAGCGGAGCATGCCGAGCCCCGCGTACTGCGTGAAGGTGTCGCCGTCGACCATCGTCATGACCGTGTCGAGGTGCATGAAGGCGCGCCGCTTCGGCATGTCGAGGGCGACGATCGTCTGCGCCGAGCCCGCCGCGAACAGCTTGTGCGCGAGCATCTCGACGGCCTGCGGGGTGGTGCGCTCGCTCATCCCGATGAGCACCGCGCCCTTGCCGATCACCAGGACGTCGCCGCCCTCGATGGTCGAGGGGTAGTCCGCCTGGCCCTGCGACCAGACGTTGAAGTACTCGTCCCGGAACAGCGGGTGGTGCCGGTAGATCGCCTCGAAGTGCACGGTCTCGCGCTGCCGCGCCGGCCAGCGCATCGCGTTGATGGAGACGCCGTCGTAGATCCAGGCCGAGGTGTCGCGGGTGAAGAGGTGGTTGGGCAGCGGGCCGATCAGGAAGTCGTCCAGGTCCATGCAGTGGAAGCGCACCGAGGCCGGCTCCGGGTGCGCCGCCAGGAACTCCCGCTTGGTCATGCCGCCCACCAGCGCCTCGGCGAGCTCCACCGACGGCATCGTCTCGAACGCGGCCCGCAGGTGGTCGGTGGCCAGCGGGCCGTACTCCTTCTCGTCGAAGACCCGGTCCAGGACGAGGAGGCGGGCCGCGGGCACGTCCAGGGTCTCGGTCAGCAGGTCACCGAAGAGGTGGACCGCCACGCCCCGGTCGCGCAGCACGTCCGCGAACCCGTCGTGCTCCTGGCGGGCCCTGCGCACCCACAGGACATCGTCGAAGAGGAGCGCGTTCTTGTTGCTCGGAGTCAGCCGCTTGAGCTCCAGATCCGGGCGGTGCAGTATGACGCGGCGCAGCCGCCCGGCCTCGGAGTCGACATGGAATCCCATGGGACCCATCTTTCCCCGGCCGGACGGCCGACGCCCGTCTTTGCGGCCAAAGCCGCGGCACTCAAAGCCGCCGTACTCAGAGGCGCGGGTCCACCGGCTCCGACTCCAGGGCGAGGACCGCGAACACCGCCTCGTGCACGCGCCACAGCGGCTCGCCCTCCGCGAGCCGGTCCAGGGCCTCCAGACCGAGCGCGTACTCGCGGACGGCGAGCGAGCGCTTGTGGCCGAGGAAGCGGCCGCGCAGCTTCTCCAGGTTCTCCGGCCGGGTGTACTCCGGGCCGTAGATGATCCGCAGGTACTCGCGGCCGCGGCACTTGATGCCGGGCTGGACGAGCCTGCCCTGCCCGTTCCTGACCAGCGCCGCCACCGGCTTGACGACCATGCCCTCGCCGCCGCGGCTTGTCATCTCCAGCCACCAGTCGGTGCCCGCCCGCACGGAGGCATCGTCGCCGGTGTCGACGTAGAGCCTGCGGGTGGTCTGCAGCAGGTCGGATCCCTGGCTGCTGTCGTGCTCCACCATGCGGTCGATCAGGGCCAGTTGTTCGTCGTGCGGGAGCCCGGCGAGGCTGCGGCCCCGGACCGCCAGGATCTGGAACGGCGCGAGCCGTACGCCCTCCAGGCCCTCGGTCGGCCAGCAGTAGCGGCGGTAGGCCTCGGTGAACGCGGCGGCGTCCGCGGCCCGGCCGCGCTGCCTGTGCAGCAGGTCACCGGCGTCGACGCCGCGCGCCGCCGCGGCCTCCAGGGCGGCGATCGCGCTGGGGAACGCGGCCCCGGACGCGGCGCCCACGGCCGCGTACTGCGTGCGGAGCAGCCCCGACGCCTTCAGCGACCACGGCATCAGCTCCGCGTCGAGCAGCAGCCAGTCCGTCTCAAGATCGTCCCACAGGCCCGCCTCCGTGACGGCGCCGCGCAGCCGGCCGAGCAGCTCCTCGGTGACGGCCGGATCGGCGAAGAAGGGACGGCCCGTGCGGGTACAGAGGGAACCGGTCGGGCCCCCTTCCACCCCGAAGCGGTCGCGGGCCACCTCCGCGTCGCGGCAGACAAGGACCACCGCGCGCGAGCCCATGTGCTTCTCCTCGCACACGACGCGGGCGACACCGTCCGCAGCGTAGGCGGCGAAGGCCTCGGCCGGGTGCTCCAGGTAGCCGTCCCGCTGCGACGTGGCCGTGGGCGCCATCGTGGGCGGCAGGTACGGCAGCAGCCGCGGGTCGACGGCGAAGCGGCTCATGACCTCCAGGGCCGCGGCCGCGTTCTCCTCGCGCACGGCGACGCGGCCCGCGTGCCGGGTCTCCACCGTGCGGCGGCCGTGCACGTCGGCCAGGTCGAGGGGACGTCCGTCGTGCCCGCCCGGCGCCTCGGTGCGCAGCGGCTTGGACGGTTCGTACCAGACCCGCTCCGCCGGTACGTCGACGAGCTCACGCTCCGGCCAGCGCAGCGCGGTCAGGCTGCCGCCGAAAACGGCGCCGGTGTCCAGGCAGATGGTGTTGTTGAGCCAGGTGGCGGTGGGCACCGGGGTGTGGCCGTAGACGACCGCGGCCCTGCCCCGGTAGTCCTCCGCCCACGGATAGCGCACCGGCAGGCCGAACTCGTCGGTCTCGCCGGTCGTGTCGCCGTACAGCGCGTGCGAGCGCACCCGCCCGGAGGTGCGCCCGTGGTACTTCTCGGGCAGACCGGCGTGGCAGACGACGAGCCTGCCCCCGTCCAGGACGTAGTGCGAGACAAGACCGTCGACGAACTCCCTCACCTGCGTACGGAATTCCTCGCTCTCCCCGGCCAGCTGCTCGACGGTCTCGGCGAGACCGTGCGTGTGCTGGACGCTCCGGCCCTTCAGGTACCGGCCGAGCTTGTTCTCGTGGTTGCCGGGCACGCAGAGCGCGGTGCCCGCGGCGACCATCGACATCACGCGGCGCAGCACGCCCGGGGTGTCGGGGCCGCGGTCGACGAGGTCGCCGACGAAGACCGCCGTACGGCCCTGCGGGTGGACGCCGTCGACGTAGCCGAGCTTGCCGAGCAGGGTCTCCAGCTCGGCGGCGCAGCCGTGGATGTCGCCGACGATGTCGAAGGGTCCCGTGAGGTGGGAGAGGTCGTTGTAGCGCTTCTCGGTGACGATGGCGGCGCCCTCGACCTCGGCCACGCCCCGCAGGACGTGCACCTTCCGGAAGCCCTCGCGCTCCAGGTGCTTCACCGAGCGGCGCAGTTCGCGCTGGTGGCGCTGGATGACGCGGCGCGGCAGTCCTGCCCGGTCCTCGCGTGCGGCGTTGCGCGCGGCGCAGACCTCCTCGGGCACGTCGAGCACGATCGCGATGGGCAGCACGTCGTACTGCCTGGCGAGCTCGATCAGCTGCTTGCGGCTGTCGCTCTGCACGTTGGTCGCGTCGACGACGGTGCGGCGGCCCGCCGCCAGGCGCTTGCCCGCGATGTAGTGCAGCACGTCGAAGGCGTCGCGGCTCGCGCTCTGGTCGTTCTCGTCGTCGGCGACAAGGCCGCGGCAGAAGTCGCTGGATATGACCTCGGTGGCCTTGAAGTGCCGGTGCGCGAAGGTGGACTTGCCGGAGCCGGTGGCGCCGACGAGGACGACGAGGGAGAGGTCGGTGACGGGGAGGATGCGGGGCGCGGGGGTGGGGGTGGCTTCGGGGCTGGTGGTGGTGTCGGTACTCGTGCCTGTGCTGTAGCTGCCGTTCCCGGCGCCGGTGTCGTTCGTCATGCGGCCCGCACCTCCTTCCTGGTCGTCTCGGTCCTGCCGGGCTTGCCGGTCGTCTCGGTCCTGCCGGGCTTGCCGGTCGTCTCGGTCCTGCCGGGCTTGCCGGTCGTCTCGGTCCTGCCGGGCTTCTCTGCCTTCTCTGCCTTCCCTGTCCTCTCCGTCTTCTCCGTCTTCTCGCTCCGGGTGAAGACCGCCATCTGCGTCGGCGGTCCCACTTCGGGGTCGTCGTCCCCCACGGGCACGAACTCCGCGCCGTAGCCGTGCCGTTCGGCCACCCGGTGGGCCCACGCCCGGAACTCCTCGCGCGTCCACTCGAAGCGGTGGTCCCCGTGGCGCACGTGGCCGGCGGGGAGCGACTCCCAGCGGACGTTGTACTCGACGTTCGGCGTCGTCACGAGGACCGTGCGGGGCCGCGCGGAGCCGAACACGGCGTACTCCAGGGCGGGCAGGCGCTCCAGGTCGAGGTGTTCGACGACCTCGCTGAGCACCGCGGCGTCGTACCCCTTGAGCCGCTTGTCGGTGTACGCGAGCGAGCCCTGCAGGAGTTTGACGCGCGCCGCCCTGCGCTCGCCCATGCGGTCCAGCTTCAGCCGCCGCGAGGCGACGGTCAGCGCGCGCACGGACACGTCGACCCCGACGATCTCCGTGAAGCGCGCGTCGTCGAGCAGCGCCTGCACCAACTGGCCCTGTCCGCAGCCCAGATCGAGCACCCGGCCGGCCCCCGCGGCGGTCAGCGCGGCGAGGATCGCCGTGCGGCGCCGCACGGCGAGCGGCACCGGACTCTCCTCCGTGTCGGACTCCTCGTCGACGGCGTTGTCGATCTCCTCGACGTCCGTGTCGTCCGCGTCGGCGAGCCGCGCCAGTTCGAGCCGCTCCGTGGCCTCCCGGGTCAGGGACCGGCGCCGCGCGAGGTAGCGGCTGGTGATGACCTCCTGCTCCGGGTGGCCCGCGAGCCAGCCCTCACCGGCCCGCAGCAGCTTGTCGACCTCGTCCGGCGAGACCCAGTAGTGCTTGGCGTCGTCGAGGACGGGCAGCAGCACATACAGGTGCCGGAGCGCCTCGCCCAACGTCAGCTTCCCGTCGGGCACTTCGAGTACGAGCTGTACGTACCGCGAGTCGCCCCACTCGGGAAAGCGCACGTCCAGCGGGACCGGCGTCGCCGTCACCGTCCAGCCGAGCGGCTCGAAGAGCGCCCGTACCAGCTCGGGGCCGCCGCGCGCGGGCACGGCGGGCACCTCGACGCGGAGCGGCAGCGGCCGCGCGGCCCGCTCGGGGAGCGCCTTGCACACCCCGCGCATCGCGCTGGAGAACACCGAACTCAGCGCCACGGCAAGCAGCGAAGAGGCCGCGTACGGACGGTCGTTGACGTACTGCGCCAGTGCCGCGTCGGGCGCGCCGCCGCGCCCCTTGCTCTTCCCCTTGCCGCGCCGCACGAGCGCGATGGGATCGACCTCGAGCAGCAGCGCGGCGGTGCAGCGCTCGGCGGTCGCCTCTGGGTAGACGACATGGGCGGTCCCGTGGGACAGCTTCCCGAGATAGCTGCGGTCCGGATGCTTGTGCAGCAAGAAGCCCAGGTCAGTGGCCGGGTTCTGCGCATCGCCTGTAGTCGAGATCGTCAAGAACACAGGGTCGAGTATCGCGTTCCCGCACGGCGAAGGCCACGGAGTTTGCGGGCGGCGGGCTCAAGAGCGGGGCTTTGGGGGGCCAAGATTCCGTGACGGGGCGTCGCGGGTCGATCGCCGGTTGTATTGAGATAAACGCACGCCATAACCGTTACGTACCTTATGGGTGGTCTTGATGTGAGGTGCGTAACTTCGTAGATGTCGCCGCGACGAAGTGGCGACACCCCCCACACCGAAACCGACCCGAGAGGGCCTTTTTCATCATGCGTACCGCCCGTACCCTGCGCACCACCGCCATCGCCGTCGTCGCCACCGCCGGTATCAGCCTCGGCGCCGCCTCCGGCGCCCTGGCCGCCACCGCCCCCCACGCGGCCGCCCCCACCGGCGTCAGCGTCGAGTCCGCCGCCCCCGCCCAGGGCAAGAAGGCCAAGACGGTGAAGCTGCGCGACGGCTCCACCGCCAAGGTCTACAAGCTCGGCAAGAACAAGGCCAAGGCCGTCATCTCCGGCCCCAAGGGCGGCACGCTGATCGCCCACGGCAAGAACGCCTACGCCAACCACAACGGCCTGCACATCAAGCTCACCCCGGGCGGCACGCTGACCTCCTGGATGGACAAGGCCAAGCCGAAGCCCAAGCCGAAGCCGAAGCCGGACCCGGGCAAGCGCGTCCTGGTCGCCTCCCCGAAGCTCGCCGACGGCTCCACCGCGAAGATCTACAAGCTGTCCGCCAACCACTACCAGGCCGACATCATCGGCGCCGGGGCCAAGCTCGGCAGCCTGGACGCCAACGGGCGCGCCGCCTACGGCCAGAACAACGGTCTGCACGTCGTGCTGCAGCCCGACGGCCGGCTCAGCTCGTGGGTGGACAAGGCCGGACAGGACGAGCCCGCCCCGCAGCCCACGCCGGACGACGACACCCAGCCGGAGCCCCAGCCGACCCCGGACGACGTGAAGCCGGAGCCCCAGCCCACCCCGGACGACGTGAAGCCGGAGCCCCGGCCCACCCCGGACGACGTGAAGCCGGACCCGCAGCCGCAGCCGGACACCGACGCCGTGCAGCCGCCCGCCCCGCGGTCCGCCCCGCAGTCCGCCCCGGTGGCGCACCCCGCCGCCTGATCGCGGGACACGAGCACACCGCAGGGCCCGCCCACCGGCACCTCCGGGCGGGCCCTCACCCGTGCGGCGCCCGCGACTCACCGTGCGACTCGCCGCGCGGAACCCGGTCGGCCGCACCCGGCGGGCACCCGCCGCGCCACCGGTGTCGGATGGCAGCAGCGCGGCGGGCGCCCCCTCTCCTCCCCCGACAGGGGCCTCGCCGCGCGTCGACCACCCGCACGGCCCCGGAGACCCCGACATGCGCCGCATCGTCTGCACCCTCACCGCGTCCGCCGCCCTGACCCTCGCCCCGGCCGCCACGGCGTCGGCCTGGGAGGGAGCCACCGCCTCGGTCTCGCCGTCCACCGCCGCCCCCGGCGCGACGGTGGAGATCACGGTGTCCTGCCCCAAGAGCGACCAGGAGTCCATCTCCGCCGACAGTCAAGCGTTCTCCGGCGGGTCCGTGCAGCTCGACATGTACGGGGGCGGCGGCGCGGACCCGCACGGCGGGCAGACCCAGTACCGCGGCTCGGCCGTGCTGGCCGGAGCCTCCGGCTTCGACGGCGGCGGCCCCGACGCCGTGGGCGGGCAGTCGTCGTGGGGCATCGACGGCACGTGCCCGGACGGCGAGCAGTGGAACACCGGCGTCACCGTCGCCCGGCACGCCTGGCACGGCTCCAAGGCCGGGCGGGGCGGCAGCGTCAACGCCGGAGACGCCGGACAGATCGCCCTGGGTACCGCCCTGATCGCGGGCGTCGGCTACGTGGCGTGGCGGCGCGTCAGGAACCCGGCCGCCGGGAGCTAGGACCTGCCGGGACAGGGCTGGCGGAGTCGGTACTACCCGCCGAGCCAGGGCCAACCGCCGCTCGGCGAGCCACAACCATCGGTTGTGCGTGCTTAAGGTGGACCGATGGACACCGAGGCAGTGCGATCGTTCGTCCGGGCGGCCGAGCTCGGGCAGTTTCAGCACGCGGCCGACGAGCTGGGCGTGACACAGCAGGCGGTCTCGAAGCGGATCGCGGCGCTGGAGCGAGAGCTGGCGGTCCGCCTGTTCACCCGTACCGCCCGGGGGGTGGAGCTGACCCTCGACGGCCGGGCCTTCCTCCCGCACGCGCGGAGCATCGTCACGGGCGTCGACCGCGCCACCGCCTCGGTCGGGCCGGGCTCACGGGCCCTGCGGATCGACGTCCTCGGCCTGCGCAGCGCACAGGCCGTCATCCTGCACGACTACTGGCGCGCACACCCTGGGACCGACCTCGACGTGGTGACTCTGAGGGTCGACGACCCGCGGGTGGCGGCCGCCGCCGTCCGGGCGGGCGAGGTCGACGCCTCGTTCCGCACCGTCACCGATCCCGCCGCGCTCCCGCCCGACGTACGGATGATCCACGCCTTCGACTCCCCGCTGGAACTCCTCGTCGGCCCCCGGCACCCGCTCGCCGACTCCCGCAGCCTGACCCCGGACCGGCTGCGCGAGCTGCTGATCCGGGTGCCGGGCATCGTGCCCCGGAGCGAATGGGCGGAGTTCTACGACCAGCTCGTCACCGCCTTCGGCCTCCAAATCGACGCGGCGGGCCCCAACTTCGGCAACGAGGTGCTGCTCGACGCGCTCGCGGACTCCGCCGATGTGGCCACCCTCGTCGGCGCGCGCGACCGGTACATCTGGCCGGCCGGCCACGACCTGCGGCGCATCCCGATCGCGGGCCCGACGCTCGCCTACCCGCTCTCCCTCCTGCTCCCCCGCACCACTCCGCACCCGGGGCTCCGGGCGGTCGTCAAGCACTTCGCGGGCCTGCCGCCGCTGCCCGGGCAGGTCTGGCGCCCGGCCTAGCCGACCGGGCACTAGACTCGAACATGTGAACGAACCGCGTCCGCCGACCCGCCTCGACCTGCTGCGCTTCCTGGAACGCGTCCAGGTGGGCGACCTGAAGCGCACGCGCAGATGGATCGCGGACGAGGAGCGGCGCGAGGCCGAGCGGCGCCGCGGCGAGCAGGCCAGGCCGCCGGTCCCCGACTGGGTGATCGAACAGGGCCTCGGCGGGCGCGCCCCGGTGTACGTGCACGTCGGGGGCTGTCACATGGCGGGCAAGCGCGTACGCGGCGTCGCCCGTGAGGCGGCCCGCCGCGCCCTCGCCGAGAACGTCGACCCGCGCCCGCACTGCCGCCCCGACACCGGGCTCGGCGTGCTGGACTGAGCCGCGGCTGTCCCGGCACCCGTGCCCGGCGCCGCGGTTCTTGTAGGCCACCGGATCGAAGTTCGACGGACGCCCTCCTGCTGAACCGCGGCGGCGACGGTGCTCCTGCTGGTCACGCCGCTCAGGGACGACCGCAGTGATCCCCCGGGCCTTGAGCGTCGCTCGGATCGCGCGGGAAGAGTATGTGGCTCTGTCGACGGCTGAGGGAGGCGTTTATTGCTGAGCTCGGATGGCACCTGTGGCGCGGGAGGCCGGGAAATGTCGTTGAGATTTGATGTCACGGAGCGGCTGACTGCGGGTGGTGACAGCTGGGGGCCTGGATTCGGTTCGGCCTTGCCAGGGCTACTGTCTGGAGATCATCGCCAACGCGAGTGGCGCGGACAGCGAGTGCCGGATGAGGAGTGCCCGATGCCTGAGCTGATAGATCACCTTGAGGGCCGGCTCGGCCGCATGGGCGGTGCCTGGCCGGCCCGTGACGGGGCTCCTGAGGGCAGTCCCCAGGTGGCGTGGTTCCGGGATGGCCAGCTCCCGCGGGTCCAGGCGTTCGCCACGATCGGGCTGTTTCGGACTCCGTTGCGAGTCCGGACGTCGGATCGTCACTGCCACCTGGAACTCCTGGCCTGCGACTACTTGAAGGACGGGCAGGAGTCCGGCCCGTTGCCGGGGGTGGTGGAATTCGTGGCCGAGCGCATGGTGCAAGGTGGCCATGCAGTGTTGCGCGGGGACGTGATCCCTCTGCCGGTCCCTCTCCCGGGCGGGAGCAAGACGGCTCTCTATGCCGCCCTGCCGGTCTACTTCGACGACGACTTCTTCTCCGTGACGATCGAGAACGGCAGCGACGTCGTAATCGTCTGGTTGGTCCCCATTACTTCAGTCGAAGCCGACTTCGTCCGGGTCCAGGGCTGGCAAGCCTTCGAGCAGGCGCTCGCGGCTCAGGACCCGGACCTGGTCGACATCAACCGGGCGGGTCTCGATCTTTGACCGCTCTCCTTGGGTCGACTTCGTTCGCATGCTGACCGGGACCGATTGCCTGCTCATCCCGTAGACGCATGTTCGGCACGGGCTCGGGTGGGGTGTGGATGGTGGCCGCGTCGATGTTCGGGTTGGCGTCAAAGTCGAAGGCGCGCAGGGACTTCTCCCGCGGGACCCCGTGCTCCTCGACCAGCCGGTGAAAGATCCGGGTGACGGTGTGCCGCTGCTTGCGGGGCGCGTCCAGATCAGCCCGCAGGATCTCGTCGATCACCGCCTTGTACGGGTCCAGCGTGGTGGCTCGGGGAGGCAGCTTCATACGAGGCTCCGGCCAGGACGAATCCAACGCCTTCCGCACCGTGCGCCGGGATCAGTCAATCGTCTTGATCACCTGGGCGGGCACTCCCGCGACCACGGTGCCGGCTGGAACATCACGAGTGACCACCGCACCGGCAGCGATCACCGCACCGGCGCCGATGGTCACCCCCTGCGTGATCACGGCAGCCGTCCCGATCCAGACGTCGTCCTCGATGACGATCGGGGCGAAGGAGAGGTACTCGCGGCGCTCAGCCAGGGGTGTTGGATGGCCTCCGGTGATGAGGCTGACCTTCGGAGCGATCATGACGCCGTTCCCGATACGGATGCCTCCCTTGTCCATGAAGGTGCATCCCTGGTTGACGAAGACGTTCTCCCCGAACGTCGTGTTGAGCCCGTGCTCGGTGAAGAACGGCGGGTAGATCACCACCGACTCCGGCAGCGGGCCACCGAACACAACAGAAAGCAGTTCCGCGCGGCCTTCGCTGTCGCTGAACGGAAGCACGTTCAGTCGAGACGTCGCATCGGTCACCTCCATGATGCGGTCCGCATGACGTGCGAACTCAGGCGTCTGGACGTACATGACCTGCTCTGTGCGGGTAGACATGCGCTGATCCCACCACCGCGCAGAACGCTTGATCAAACAACCCCACACCACACCCGACACAACCAAAGGTTGTAGAAGTAGGGTAGAAGCGTGGATGTTGCAGCGCTGCGGACGTTCGTGGCCGTCGCGGAGACCGGCCAATTCCAGGCTGCGGCCGACGAGCTGGGGATCAGCCAGCAGGCGGTCTCCAAGCGGATCGCGGCCCTGGAGCGGCACATCAAGGTCACGCTCCTGGTGCGGACCTCCCGAGGCTCCCGGCTGAGCCTGGACGGGCAGGTCTTCTTGCCGCACGCCAAGAAGGTGCTGGCGGCCGTCGAGCAGGCCGAGCAGGCCGTGCACCCCGGAAGTCGTCCCTTGCGGGTCGATGTCCTCAATCGGCGCATCTCCCCGGCCCAGGTCGTCTACCGGTTCTACCGCTCCCGCCCCGGGACGGAGCTGAACGCGGTCACGCTGAGCCAGGAGAACGCCGCCCAGACTGCCCAGGCGGTGCTCGAAGGGACCGTCGACGCGTCCTTTCGTGCCCTGCCGGCAGACCAGGTCCCAGCCGGGATCAGCGCCGAACGGCTCCTGGACACACCCCTGGAGCTCCTGGTCGGACCCGGCCACCCGCTGGCCGACGTGTCCTGGGTCAGTCCTGCGGACCTGGGCGGTCACCGCATCTGGATCCCCGGGATCAGGCCGAGCACGGAGTGGGCGGCGTTCTACCAGGCGCTGTCCGAGGCCTTCGGTCTGAGCATCGACGCGCTCGGCCCCCACTTCGGCGACGAGGCCCTGATGGACACGCTGGCCGACTCGGCCTCGCTGGCCACCCTCGTCGGCAGCGGGGACCGGTATCTGTGGCCGCAGACCCACGACCTGCGGCGCATCCCGTTGCACGACCCGACCCCGGTCTACCCGCACGTGCTGCTTTCCCGCAGCGGAGACCAGCACCCCGTTCTGACCGCGCTACGCGACCATCTGCGCACCGCAGGCCCGCCCAGCCCGCATGACGTGTGGGCACCGGACTGGGTGGCCCGCTGACCGGATGACCGATTTAACAGACATGAATTAACAGACATGCCCTAGTCGCGCGTGAGCAGCCCCGCGCGCAGCCGCGCCAGGGTGCGGGCGAGGAGGCGGGACACATGCATCTGCGAGATGCCCAGGACGTGGCCGATGTCGGCCTGGGTCATCTCCTGGCCGAACCGCATCTCGATGATGCGGCGCTCCCGTTCGTCCAGCTCCGCCAGGAGCGGTGCCAGGGCGTGGAGGTGTTCGACGACCTCGATCGCGGGGTCCAGATCGCCCATCACATCGGCGAGCGAGCGGCCGCCCTTGTTCACGTCCCCGTCGTCGCCGAGGTCGTGCGGGGCGTCCAGGGATCCGGCGGCGTAACCGTTGGCGGCCACGATGCCCTCCAGCGCCTGCTCCTCGCTCACGCCCATGTCGGCCGCGAGCTCCTTGACCGTCGGTTCGCGGCCGAGCACGGACGACAGCTTCTCCTGGGACTTGGCCAGCTCGGTACGGAGCTCCTGCAGCCTGCGCGGGACGTGCACGGCCCAGCTGGTGTCCCGGAAGTACCGCTTGATCTCACCGAGGATGCAGGGGACGGCGAACGAGACGAACTCGAAGCCGCGGTCCATGTCGAACCGGTCGATCGCCTTGATCAGACCGACGGTCCCCACCTGGACGATGTCCTCCAGCTGGCCGTTGCCGCGGTTGCGGAAGCGGCCCGCCACGTAGTGCACCAGGGAGAGGTTCATCTCGATGAGGGTGTCGCGCGTGTACGTGTGGTCGGGCGATCCCTCCTCCAACGTCTTGAGCTGCTCGAAGAAGAGCTTCGACAGCTCCCGGGCGTCCTTCGGCGCGACCTGGTCCGCGTCCTCGATCCGCAGCGGTACGGCGTCCTCGCCGCGCCGCGGCCCGATGAACTCTCCCCGGTGCGGTCCGCGCAACCCGCCGCGCTGCGGTCCGACGACCTCGCCGCACCGCGGTGCCACGAACCCGCCCCGTACCCTCCTGTTCGGCTCAGTGGCCTCGTTCACGCCGACTGCCCGACGACCCATCGTCCGATCCCCTCTTGCGCTTGATCTGCACTGTTCAGCTCGCGACGACCGTGAAGGGGATGCCTTCCCGGTCCCCGAGCACCGCCTGCCGCCGGGGCCGGGGCCCCGACGGCGGTGAGATCACGCGCCCACCCCACTCCACGGCCGCGGCGGCCGCCGCGTCGACGTCGGCCACGTGGAAGCCCGTGTGCCAGCGGCGTCGGCCCTCGGAGCCCGGCGCCGCCCCGCTCCTGAGCGCGGCGACCGCGCGCCGCCCGTCCCGCACCGCGACGTGCTCGTCGACGTACTCCACGTCGCAGCCGGCGTCCGGCTCACCGGCCCAGCCGAGGACGCCGCCGTAGAAGAGGGCGGCGGCGAAGATGTCCCGCGTGTGCAGATCGAGCCGGGCGACCGGACCGCGCCCGACCGCCCAGCGGAGGTCGGGGGTCTTCTGGCGCAGGCCGAACACCGCGTCCTCCGGCCCCGCCACCACGGCGACCCGTCCGGTGCCGGTGGTCAGCGGTCCGACCGCGACGGTGGCGCCGCGCTCCCGGAGCCGGGCCACGGCGACGTCCACGTCGTGGACGAGGAAGTACGGCATCCAGCTCGCGTAGCCGCCGAGTTCGCTCGCGGACTCGCTGACGGTCCCCACCGGCGCCCCGGCCTTGAGCGCCAGGGAACGCGGCCGGCCCGCCGAACCGAGCAGCGGCACGTGGCACCAGCCGAGGACCCGGCCGTAGAACTCCTCGGCGGCCCGGAGATCGCGCGAGACCAGGCTCAGCCAGCACGGCGCTCCGTACGCCGGGCCCGAAGCTCCCGGTGGCGGGCTGCCTCCGAGGGCGGCGGGCCCGCGCTCGCCGGGCGGGACCAGGCGGAGCGCCCTGGTCTTCCAGAACGCCCGGCTCTGCGCCCACGGACGCCGGGCCTCCCGGCCCCGGTGCCCCGTATGCGAAGGGCCCCCCTCCCGGCGGGCCGTCCGTTCCCATTCGTTGTCCACACTCATGTCCCGCGGCACAGCCCACTCCCTCAACCGGTTCCTGGCGTCTGAGGTGTGGTTCCGCAGCCCGGACCCGACATACCGGGACCTTCCTCACTCACCCGGGGGGCAAAGGTCCTTGGTCCTTGTGTGGTCGCGGTCGTGGGCGCGGGCACGGGCGCGGGCACGGGCGCGGGCGCTGGGCACGGGCGCCGGGAGACGGCCGGGAGGAGGTCAGCCGGGCGCGTCCTGGGATTCGGCGACCTGGCGCAGAGTGCGGCCGCTGCGCGCGGAGCGGGCCCGCCGCGGGTCGGGGGTGCCACTGCCCTTGCCGCGCGCAGAGCCGGTCCGTACGAGCAGCCAGGTCGGCTTGGCGGACCCGCCGTCCTGCTCCTCGCGGCCGTGGAACCGGGTGAGCGCGTACTGCCCGCGCAGCTTCTCGCCGTGCAGCTCGAACGTGGCGTGGCCGTTCTCCAGGGACCGGGCGAAGGGTACGGGCCGCTTCTGCTTGTCGTGGCTGGTCGGCCGGTAGGTGCCACGGTCCCAGACGATGACCGTCCCGCCGCCGTACTCGCCCTCGGGGATCACCCCCTCGAAGTGCCGGTACTCCATGGGGTGGTCCTCGGTGGGGATGGCGAGCCTCTTGTCCCGCGGGTCGGTGGACGGCCCCTTGGGGACCGACCAGGACTTGAGCACGCCGTCGACCTCCAGGCGGAAGTCGAAGTGCATCGTGCTCGCGTCGTGGATCTGCACCACGAACACGGGCTCGTCGTCCCGCGCGGCCCGCGCGGCTCCGTCCGTCCGCGCCGCACCCTCGCCGCTCGGTTCGGCCGTCCTGTCGAAGCGCCGCTTGCCCCGGTAGGTCCGCAGACCGTCCTTCTCGCCCACGCCAGGCCCCTTCGCTTCGGGTCGCTCCTCGGTCCTCCCCTGGCGACGGTACGGGAGACCGCGACGACCGGCACGGTGTCGGTTCCCGCCCGGCTCACGTCGGTAAACGACCGCGTTGATCCGGCGACAATCGTTTATTGATCGGGGCTGGGCACCCTGTGCCCGTCGCTATTCGGGGGAAGACAGGGAACTTCAGTGTCCGATACACGCATATCGGTGGTCGTGCACGCCACCGACCCCCTCAGCCGGGCCGGAGTGATCAGCCATCTCCGGCACGAGCCCACCGTCGAGCTCCTGGAGCGGGCCGGGGACGCCCCGCAGGCGCCCGAGCCCGGCCGGGCGGCGGCGCCGTCCCCGCCCGGCCGGGTCGCCGTCATGCTCGTGGACCGCCTCGACGACCCGGCGGGCGCCGAGCTGCGCCGCCTGACCAGAGCCACCGAACAGCGCGTCGTGCTGATCGCGAGCGAACTGCGCGAGCCGGAGCTGCTCTCGGTCGTCGAGTACGGCGTACGGGCCATCCTCTGGCGGCACCAGGCGACCCCGCAGAAGCTGCTGCGCGCCGTGCACAGCGCGGCGCGCGGCGAGGGGGAACTGCCGCCCGATCTCATCAACCGGCTCATGACCCAGCTGGGCCGCCTGCGGCTCTCGGCGCTCGACGGCCCGCCGTCCTCCGCCGGTGCCCTGCCCACGCTGGGCATGGCGCCCCGCGAGGTGGACGTCGTGCGGCTGATCGCGGAGGGTCTGGACACCAAGCAGATCTCGGAGAAGCTCGCCTACTCCGAACGCACCGTCAAGAACGTCCTGCACGCGCTCATGACGCGCCTGCAGCTGCAGAACCGCGCGCATGCCGTCGCGTATGCGCTGCGGGAGGGATACATCTGATGCGACCGAACCACCTCCCCTTGCGGGCCCCCGGGTCCGGACCACGCACGCGGGGAGCCCGGCCGTGATCCACGAAGTGGACGAGGCGCTGCGCGCGCTGCTGCGCGGGGCGCTCCCTGAGGGCAGCGGCGAGGTCGTCTTCGAGGCGCCGACCCGCGACTGGGCGGCGCGCCGCAACGCGCCCACCCTCAACTCGTACCTGTACGACATCCGCGAGGACGTGGCCCGGCGCGAGCGCGGCGCGTACGCCGAGCGGGGGCCGGACGGCACCGTGCTGCGCAGGCGGCAGCCGCCGCGCTGGTTCCGGCTCTCCTACCTGCTCACCGCCTGGACCAACCGTCCCGAGGACGAGCACCGGCTCCTGTCGGCCGCCCTCGGCACCCTGCTCGCGCACGAGCTGCTCCCGCCACAGGACCTGCCCGACGCGCTCGCCGCGCTGCAGGTCACCCTGCCGCTGTCCGTCGCGGTGCCGCCGACCGAGTCCCGGTCCATCGCGGACGTCTGGTCGGCGCTCGGCGGTGAGCTGAAGCCGTCCCTGGACGTGGTGATCACCGTGCCGTTCCCGGTGTCGCCGACGTACGAGGTGGCACCGCCGGTCACCGAGGGCGCGGTCGTGGCCGTCCGCGACATCGAGGGCGAACTCGGCGAGCCGCGGCCCCGCATGCTGCGCAAGCAGCGCGAGGACGGGGCGGGGACCCGGTGAGCGCCGCCGACATGATGCTGGCGCGCCTGGAGTCGCTGCGCGGCCGCGTGGCCACGCTGGTCGAACGGCGCGGCGCGGACGACCCCACGGCGGCGGACCCGCTGCGCGGCCTCTACGTGACGCCCGAGACCGCGCACCGCCTCGCCACGGCTCCCGCGCCGGAGCCGGCCCCCGCACCGGACCCGGCCGAGACGGCGTCGCAGCCGGAGGAGGACGGGGACGCGGCCGATCCGCTGGCGGAACTGGCCCGGCGGTTCGGGCTCAGCCCGCTCGACCGGCACATCCTCCTCACCGCCCTCGCACCCGACGTCGACCGGCGCTTCGAGCCGCTGTACGGCTACCTCAACGACGACGTGGGGCGCCGCCGGGCCACCGTGGCGCTGGCCCTCGACCTGTCGGGCACCGGCCCGCACGACCCGCTCGCCCGCACCCGCTTCCACCCGCAGGCGCCCCTGCGCGCCGGTGGCCTCATCGTCATCGAGGACGAGGAGCGGCCACTGCCGGGACGTGCCCTGCGCGTGCCGGAGCGGGTGGTCGCCCAGCTGCTCGGCGACGACACGCTCGACCCGGAACTGGTCGGCCAGGACGTCGAGTTGCTGACCGGCGAGGCCGCGGCTCCGGCCCATCCGCTCGCTACCCGCATCGCCGACCTGGCCACCGGCCGGCCGCTCCTCGTCCACCTGCGCGAGCGCAGGGAGGGCACCGCGGCGGGGCCGGTGGTCGACGCGCTCCGGTCGGCCGGGCTGCCCGTCCTGCGGCACCGTCCCCCGGCCGGGCCCGGGGACGGCGCGGCGGCGACGGCCACCGCGACCGCGCTCGTGCGCGAGGCGCGGCTGCGGCGGGCCGCGCTCGTCGTGGGCCCGCTGCCGCCCGAACCCGGCGCCCTGGTGCGGTCCCTGGCGACCGGCGACATACCCGTGGTGTTCTTCGGCAGCGAGCCGTACGACCCCGGCTGGGCGCCGGACGCCGGGCTGCTCGCGCTGGACGCGCCGCAGGACGGCATCGACACGCCAGGTGCCTGGCAGGCCGAACTCGCCCGGCACGTCCCCGCGTACGAGCCGGACTTCGACCTCGGCGAGGCCGTCGCGCCGTACCGGCTCAGCGGCACACAGATCAGCCGTGCCGCGCGGGGCGCCGCCGGCCTCGCCGCCTTCGAGGGCACCCCGCCGACCGCCGCGCACCTCCAGCGCAACGCCCGGCTGCAGTCCGCGCCCCTGCTCGACAAGCACGCCCGGCGCATCCGGCCCGAGGTCGGCTTCGGCGATCTCGTCCTGCCGGACGAACCGCTCGGCCTGCTCCGTGAGCTGACCCTGCGCGCCCGGCACCGCGACAAGGTGCTCGGCGAGTGGCGGCTGCGGACCGGCGGCGGGCGCGGGCGCGGTGTCGTCGCCCTGTTCGCCGGGGACTCCGGCACCGGCAAGACGCTGTCGGCCGAGGTGGTCGCCGGTGAACTCGGCCTCGACCTGTACGTGGTGGATCTGTCGGCCGTCGTCGACAAGTACGTCGGGGAGACGGAGAAGAACCTGGAGAAGATCTTCGTCGAGGCGGACCGCACGGACGCGGTGCTGCTCTTCGACGAGGCCGACGCCGTCTTCGGCAAGCGCTCGGAGGTCAAGAGCTCGCACGACCGGTACGCCAACCTGGAGAGCGCGTACCTGCTGCAGCGCCTGGAGGCGTTCGACGGGATCGCGGTGCTGACCACGAACCTGCGGGCCAACATCGACGACGCGTTCACCCGGCGGCTCGACCTGGTCGTCGACTTCCCCTTCCCGGACGCCGAGCAGCGCGTCGCCCTGTGGCGGACCTGTCTGGCCGACACACCCTGCGAAGCGGACATGGACGAGGAACTGGCCCGGTGCGCCAAGGAGTTCGAGCTCTCCGGCGGCGCCATCCGGTCGGCCGCCGTGACCGCCGCGTATCTGGCGGCGGGGCGGGGCGGGCCGGTCAGGGGCGAGGACGTGCGGGCCGGCGCGCTGCGGGAGTACCGCAAGATGGGCCGCCTCGTGCCGGGCGGGTCGCTGCCCTGGCAGTGATCCTGAAGTGACCCACCCAAAGGCCCACCAAAAGGGGGGGCGGGTGGCGTGCTGAGCAC